>CABRZL010000003.1 GCA_902475435.1 uncultured Eubacteriales bacterium
CTTTTTCTTTTAAAGCCAGCATCCATGTTCGAAATTGCAATACTGCACTTGGATCCAGTCCGTTTTGCGGCTCATCCAATACGAGCAATTCTGGAGAACCAAGCATGGTTGCAGCAATTGCACATCGCTGAAATTGACCGGAGGAAAGGCTGCATAGTTTATTCCGCGTGGCTTTCTCGGGTTCCAGACCCACCAGATCAAGGAGTCGAGCAACTTCCTGACGATCTGTGTAGCCGCGGAGTTTTTGCAATGCCAATAAATTTTCCGTGGCGGTCATAGAGGCTTGAAAACACTCTCTGGATAGAAGAAATCCCATGCGTTTTCTTGCTTGCCGCAGGTGCTTTTGATCTGTTTCACCAAAAATCTGGATAGTTCCTGCATCAGGGTGGACCAATCCAGCTAAAATTCGAAAGAGTGTGGTTTTTCCAGCACCATTATTTCCAACCAAACCGTAGATTGTTCCAGAATGAAATTGTAGATTTACCTTATCCAGGGCCTGCGTGGAGCCAAATCGTTTGCTGAGGTTACTGATTGTCAGGATTTCCATTGCAATCTCTCCTTTTAGCACAGATCTCGGCGGCGAAACCGCCAGAGACCAATTCCGGTGGCCAGGAAAATCATCAGTATTGGAAACAGCAGTACAATGGCGATGCGTTCTGGTGTAGCGTGAATGGTTACCTGCCACATCCAGGCATCTACTTTCTGGGCATTTCGGGGAAGCAGTTCTCGCAGAATGGTCCCGCTGAAAAGACCGGCATTCCGGAAGGAAAGCAGTAACAACATGAGGATAAATGCAGTTATAATACCGACAATCCGTTTTCGGAACAGGAGTACCAAGGAGAGGGCCAACGAACCAAAACCGAGACTCAAATACAGCTTGAGAACCAACGTACGAACGTAATAACTGATTGGGGCCTCCAAAGCCCAAAATTGTATTTTAAATATCATACCGAGCAGAATACAAAGTAACGACAGCAATACAATTTCCAGTAGATAGCACACCATAATGGACAAAACCATATGCCATCTTGGATGGCCTGAGATAACGGGTACCTTCCATTCAGGGGCGTCGGCGTCCGGAAATATGCTGGCAGCAATTGCAAATAGCGTATATGGTTCTGTGGCGGAAACAATCCATTGATAAAGCCAGAGGCGATACCATGCAAGAAACGCTTCCTTAGTGGAGAAATTGGTGCCGTAAGCAATATTTAATGTGGAAAGATCCATATCAGGATTGATTGATGCAACATTCATAAGAATCAGAGAGGCAACGGCAAGCGCGGCAAATAATATGTAAGGTTCTTTTTTTCGAAACATTCGGTAGGCGGTCCAGCGTAGAGTTTGAAACATGGCGCTCCCTCCTCGAATATTGTCATCCTATGTAATGAATATCTTCCATTATTTTCATTTCAATTTGAGTGTAGCACACTATTTATTTCCTTGTCAAGTAGTTTTAAGAACTTTTTGGAAGGAAATATAATTTACCTTAATGAAGTAAAAGTAATAAGACATCATTACTATATAGTCTGTTTGACGCAGGGTATAGATATACCCTGCGTCATGTTACATTTCATTATAGTACCTTTGAAAGGAAGGATTGCGTCCTAGGATTTTGAGGATTTCCGAAAATCTCATCTGGAGTACCGGCTTCCTGTACCACGCCTGCATCCATAAACAGTACGCGGTTGGCCACCTCTCGAGCAAAGCCCATCTCGTGGGTGACAACGACCATGGTCATGCCTTCTTCTGCAAGCTGTTTCATAACTTCCAATACTTCGCCTACCATCTCTGGATCCAGTGCAGAAGTCGGCTCGTCAAAAAGCATAACTTCCGGATGCATGGCCAAAGCCCGGACGATGGCGATACGTTGCTTTTGACCACCGGAGAGTTGAGAGGGATACGCATTTGCCTTGTCTTCCAGTCCAACACGCCGGAGCAGCGCCATGGCTTCTTCCTGAGCCTGCGCTTTGGTTTTCAGTTTCAACTGTATGGGAGCCAATGTCATGTTAGATAGAATATTGAGATTGTTAAATAAATTAAAATGCTGAAAGACCATCCCCATTTTTTGCCGCATTTTATTGATATCGGTTTTGGGATCGGTCATGGAAACGCCGTCAAAAAGAATTTCACCGGAGGTGGGGATTTCAAGCATATTTAAACAGCGAAGGAATGTGGATTTTCCAGATCCGGATGGACCAATGATTACCACTTTTTCGCCCTTTTCAATATGTTCGGTGATTCCGCAGAGCACCTGATTGTGGTCAAAACTTTTATGTAGATCTTTTACATCAATCACTGGCACGCATCCTCCTTTCGATCATTCCCATCAATGCCGACAGAATCATGACCAGTGCGAGATAGACTAAAGCAATTCCAACGAAAGGCATAAATGCCTGATAGGTTTTGCCCTGAACAAGCTGAGCGGCTTTGGTAAGATCTCGGAGGCCAATGACGGTGACAATTGAGGTGTCCTTTAACAGGGTGATCAGTTCATTGCCTAAGGCGGGCAAAATATTTTTCACTGCCTGAGGAATGACGATAAAACGCATTGTCTGCACATAGGGAAGTCCCAGGGAACGTCCCGCTTCCATCTGCCCCTTGTCTACGGACATGATGCCTCCACGTATAATTTCAGAGACATACGCACCAGAGTTAATGCCAAAGGTCAGCATCGCTACGCCAATTTGATTTCGAGTGCTGGCAAAGATGACGAAATACATGATAAGCAATTGTACCATAATCGGGGTACCGCGAATCACGGTCGTATATATTTGGCAAATGGAATTCAGTACACCGATAACAGGATTTTTCCTGCCGGGGCGCTGCTGATCGTGCGTAGTCCGAACCACCGCCACAAGGACACCCAAAATAATACCTAAAATCAATGCTACCGCAGCGACTTCCAGCGTGACGCCTACGCCTTTCAGGTATAAAAGCCATCGGTCGCCTTCCACAAAGCTTTGAATAAAATCGTCCTTTAGGTTAGAGAAGAATTCATTCATTTTTTTGCTCCTCTCTTAGGTTTTGAAATGCCATAAGGTAAACGTCTTTCGCAACAAAATACGTAAAACCGCACAATGGGGCGGTTTCCCGCCCCGTTGCCTTGTTCCATGTTTTGCTTATTCGGCGGTGATGTATTTGTCAATAATAGACTGTACAGTCCCGTCGTCAATCAGTTCTTTCAGCACAGCGTTTACTGCATCCCGCAGAGCAGGATTGTCCTTGCTGACGCCGATGGCATAATCCTCAGTGACAAATTCAGTTTCCAGAATCTTAAGCCCCTCGTTCTGCTTGACATATTCCTGAGCAGGCTGGCTGTCAATGACAACACAGTCCACTTTCCCGCTGAGCAGAGCCTGAACTGCATTGGCGCCATTGGGGAATGCGGTGACATTTTCCTCGCCGTAACCGCCGTTTTCAGGCGTGTCCGAGCAGTAGATGTAACCCGTGGTGCTTTCCTGGCAGCCAATTTGTTTGCCCTCCAGATCGTCAATGGACTGGATATCGGAATCCTCAGGCACGATGACAACTTGAACACCGGTGGCGTAGCTGTCGGTAAAGTCAATGTTTTCTTTCCGTTCCTCTGTTACAGTGAGACCGGCCATGGCGATATCTTCTTTGCCGGTTTGCACCGAAGTAACGACAGAGCCAAAGTCCATATCATCCACCACCAGGGTAAGTCCCAGTTTTTCGGCAATGGCGGAGGCAATCTCTACGTCAATTCCTTCAAAGGAACCGTCGTCGGCAACCATCTCATAGGGAGGGAATGAAGCGTTTGTCGCCATATGAAGCTCTCCCTCGACAACTGTGGTAAAGGCAGCGGTTTCTCCCTCTGCGGCAGAGGCTGAGGAAGTCTCCTCTGCAGGAGCGGATGCCTCGGAAGAAGCCTGATTTTCTTCTGTGGTGGAAGCGGCGGCAGAGCCTTCTGAGGAGGAAGTGCTGGTGCCGCAGGCAGTCAGCAGACCAAAGCACATAGCTGCGGCCAACATCATTGCCAGTAATTTTTTCATGTTTAATCATCCCTTCAGATACATTCAAATTATGATAAAGTATTATATCAAGATCAATGCGGAAATTCAATAAATATGCAGATATTCTTTTCCTTATTCACCAAATATGCAAAAGAATAACGAGTTATGTTCCTAGAAGCGTAGCCAGAACAGCTTTCTGTGCATGAAGTCGATTTTCGGCCTCTTCAAAGATTTCATTTGCGTGAGCTTCAAATACTTCATTTGTAATTTCTTCTCCACGGCGCGCGGGAAGACAGTGCATCACCATAGTGTCTGGCGCGGCTTCCTTCAAGAGGGCGTCATTTACTTGATAGATGCCGGAAAACACTGCTTCACGTGTCGTTCGCTGTGTTTCCATCCCCATGGAAGTCCATACATCGGTATAAACCACATCGGCTCCCTGGACGGCTTCTTTGGGATTGCGGCAAAGCGTAAAGTGTGATGCGTGTTCGGCCGCAAAATCCAAAATGATTTTTGGCGGTTCGTAACCTTCCGGACAGGCCACAGCTACGGTCATTCCAACTTTGAGGCAGCCGACAATCAGGCTGGAGCACATGTTGTTGCCGTCGCCGATGAAACAGAGTTTCAAATCATCCAACAGAGGATTTTTTTCACGAATGGTCATCAAATCCCCTAACACCTGGCAGGGATGAGAAAAATCTGTCATACCGTTAATTACAGGAACCGTGGCATATTTGGCCAGCTCCTCCAATTCTTCCTGCCGAAAAGTTCGATACATGATGCCATCGCAGTATCGGCTCAGGGTTCGGGCCGTGTCTGCTACAGGTTCTCCACGGCCAATTTGCGTGTCAGCGGCCGTGAGGTACATAGCGTGACCGCCCAACTGAAACATGCCGGTTTCAAAAGAAGCTCGGGTTCTCGTAGAGTTTTTTGCAAACACCATGGCCAGGACTTTTCCGGCCAATTTCGGGTGTGGAATGCCGTGTTTAATGTCGTATTTCAGCTGATCCGCCAAATCCAGGATATGAAAAATATCCTCGCGGCTCAGATCTAACAGTTTCAGAAGATCTTTTTTCAAAATCAGATCACTCCTTATTGCCCAGAACCTGGGCCATAATCTGAAGACCGCGATCCAACTCGGCCTGGGTAATCGTGAGGGGAGGAAGCAGTCGAATGGTGTTATGGCCAGCAGTCAGGCACAAAAGACCCTGTTCCAACATGTTCTGAACCATAGTGCCGGCGATATAGCCGTCTTGCAGTCCGATACCCAACATCATGCCCATACCGCGAACCTCTTTGACCCCCGGCATTTTTTCAATGGCACGTCGAAGATAATTTCCCTTTTCTCTTACAGCAGCCAACATCGAATCGTCCAACTGTTCCAGTACGCTTAGAGCACCAGCGCAACACACGGGGTTTCCTCCGAAAGTAGTGGCATGCGTACCGGGGGTCAGTACCGCCTCGGTTTTTTCTCCGGCTAAAATACCTGCAAGCGGCAGTCCGCCGCCGATTCCCTTGGCAAAACTCATCACATCGGGAAGAATGTCGTACTGCTGAAAACAGAAGAGACTTCCGGTTCGGCCTACGCCGGTCTGAACCTCATCAACAGCCAAAAGCCAGTCTTTTTCCTCGCAAAGCGTTTTTATCTGTTGTACAAAGTTGTAATCAAGCGGCAGTACGCCACCTTCGCCCTGAACCAGCTCCAGCATGACAGCGCAGACGCTTCCATCGTCCAATGCCTTGATGGAAGAAATATCATTGGCGTCGGCATAGACAAATCCTTCTGTAAACGGGAAGAAATATTGATGAAATGCCTCCTGACCTGTGGCAGCCAGCGTGGTGACGGTGCGGCCATGGAAGGAGTCTTTCAGCGTAATAATAGTATTGCGGCCAGGTCCGTATTTGTCATAGGAATACTTCCGGCAAAGCTTGATCAGCCCCTCGTTGGCTTCACCGCCGCCGTTGGCAAAGAAAGCGCGTTTCATATTGGTACGGGAGGTTAAAGTCTGCGCCAACTTGATATACGGTTCTGTATAATAGAGGTTGGAGATATGCTGCAGCTTTGCCGCCTGTGTGGTAACAGCCTCCAGCCATTTTTTGTTTCCATACCCCAGGCAGTTTACGCCGATGCCAGAGGTGAAATCAATGTAGGCCTTTCCTTCAGGAGAATACAGCGTAGCACCGTCGCCATGGTCAATGGCCAAAGGGAAACGGCCATAGGTTTGCATTACGGTTTCCGAATCTAAGGCCATCAATTGCTGACTTGTCATATGGGATCATCCTTTCCGACAGGAATAGAGTTAATAGATCATTGTACCCACACCGGCATCGGTGAGAAGTTCAATGAGCACAGAATGCTCGATGCGGCCATCCAGAATGTGGGCGCGCTTTACGCCTCGTCTTACGGCCTCTACGCAACATTGAATTTTGGGAATCATACCGCCCCTGATGACGCCCTCTTTTACCAGTACAGGCACTTCAGAAACTCTGCACTTGGAAATGAGTGATGCGGGATCATGGACATCCCGCATCAGGCCTAGAACGTCGGTGAGAATAATAAGCTTTTCTGCGCCTAAGGCGGCGGCGATTTGCGCGGCAGCAGTATCGGCGTTGATATTATAGCATTTTTCGCCGTCGGCCCCGGCGGCTACCGTGGAAATCACTGGAATGTAACCGGATTCCAGCACATCTGTGATAGGAGTGGTATGAACGCTGGTGATATCGCCCACAAGGCCGTAATCAAAACCGTCGTCGGTTTTCTTTACGGCTTCGATCATGCGGCCGTCCAAACCGCAAAGGCCCATCGCTTTGCCGCCGTATTCGTCGATCAGACTGACCAGATCTTTATTTACTTTGCCGCAAAGCACTTGCTGCACAATCTCCATGGTCTCAGAGTCGGTGTAGCGGAGCCCGTTCACAAAAACCCCTTCCTTGCCAATTCGTTTCAGCATATCGGAGATTTCGGGACCGCCTCCATGGACGACAACCACACGGATACCCATCTGATGGAGCAGCACGATGTCGGAAAGTACGGCGCGCCGGAGATTTTCACTGATCATGGCGTTGCCGCCATATTTCACCACGATAATTTTTTGATTAAACTGTTGTATATAGGGCAGCGCTTCGTTGAGTACGCGGGCGCGGTCCATAATGCTGAGATCCATATATAATCTTCCCCTGTCAGGTTCTGTAGTCACCGTTAATTTTTACATAATCATAGGTAAGATCGCAGCCCCATGCAGTGGCACTGTGCTCGCCTTCGTTGACATTGACTCGAATTTCAACTTCAGATTGAGTTAAAATCTTTTTGGCAAGATCTTCGTCAAAGTTCAGCCCTTCGCCGGCCTTACATACCTGGATTTCTCCAGCAGAGGAGGCAAAGGAAACATCTACATATTCTGGGCGGAAGGGAGCTTTGGAATATCCCATGGCACAGAGAACCCGTCCCCAGTTGGCATCCGCGCCAAACATGGCGGCCTTTACCAGGGAGGAACGAATAACTTCCATTGCCAGCTTTTCCGCGGCCTCATCGCTGCGGGAGCCAAATACGGTGCAGGCAACTAATTTCGTGGCGCCTTCTCCGTCTCCGGCAATCTTTTTTGCTAACTCTGTGCAGACGAACTTCAGCGCTCCCAAGAATACGTCATAATCCTCGCTCTTCCAGTCAATGACGGGATTTTCAGCGGCACCGGAGGCAAGAATGCAACAGGTATCGTTGGTGGAGGTGTCGCCGTCCACGCTGATGCGGTTAAAGGTGACCTTGACCGTGTCATACAGAGCATTCTGAAGCACGTCGGATGAAATGGAGCAGTCCGTGGTCAAAAATGCAAGCATAGTCCCCATATTGGGGTGAATCATGCCGGAACCTTTGGCTATGCCGCCCAGACGGACTTCCTTGCCACCGATCTCAAAGGAAACTGCAATTTCCTTCGGGCGGGTATCGGTTGTCATGATGGCTTTGGCGGCTTCCATAGAACCGTCACGGCTCAGCAGAGATGCCAGAGTAGGGCATGCGGCTTCAATGGCAGAAATGTTGAGCATCTGGCCAATCACACCCGTGGAGGCAACAATAAAGTCCTCGGGCTTTAATCCGGTGGCCGCCGCAGCCGCTTCGCTCATTTTTACGGCGTTCTCATGACTGAATGGGGCACAGGCGTTGGCGTTGCCAGAGTTGGCAATGATGCCCCGGGCTACCCCATTCTCCAAATGTTCCATGGTCACATAGATCGGAGCAGCCTTGACGCGGTTCATAGTGTAAACGCCTGCCGCTGTTGCCTCAGTATCGCAGAGGATCATGGCAAGGTCGTTTTTTTGCGGATCGCTTTCCGTTTTAATGCCGGCGTGGATGCCGGCCGCTTGAAAACCTTTTGCGGCGGTAACGCCGCCGGAGATCAATTTCATAATGTATTCCTCCCGTTTTATAGATGCAATGTCATTTGGATGTGCTTCGCAGCGCAAGATATTTTCCTTTTAAATATCGGCCCAGATAAATCAGGCCCATAGAGCCCGCTGCAGCGATCAGCAGCCTTGGGACGGAGAATAGGAACCATTCCGGAGTAGAGAGTTCCGGTTGTGCGCCAACAAAATGGCTCCAAAGCCGGTTATAATATGTGATGAAAGTTCGATGTAGCGCTAAAATTGGGATGGTGTTTTGCCCCAATACCAGGAAGACATGAGAAATACGCCAATGCTCAATGAGACGACAGATTCGCAGCAACACACAAGGACCCAGAATTCCACCGACAAAATAGATTAGTACGCCCCAATCTCCATGGGGGCCATAGGCGCTCATCAGCATGGAGGTGCTCATGGCATCATTCCAAATACCGATTCCCAATACAGCTCCGGCTGCCAAAATATACACCAAGAGCTCCGGCCATTTCCGTTTCCATGGGTACTCTAGGATGTCCTTTTGCCGGATTCCCCAGCCGGCGGCCATCAAAGCCGCAGCCAAAAAGCAATTACTGGCATTCCAGGGAAGCCGCAAAGGCAGGTGGTTCAACAGCACAGTGATAAGAAGGCAGGGAATTATGGAATATCGGAGTTTCCAGCCAAACCGTCGGCGCAGCCATAAAAGCAGAAGAAATGCCGCAGAGGCAGTGACCATAGCGGTTAAAAACCACAGAGGATAATTGTAGGAGGTAAAAAAGTGAAGCGATGGAGTCAGGTCATCCATCCAAATGACACCCTCGGAATATAAAACGCCAAAGATTCGTTTTGCAATTTGCTTCACAGCTTCCCGGCCCTGTGTTTCCAAATAGGGAACCCAGTCCAAGACATATAGCACCATCAGTAAGGCGTTATATCCAAAGTAAGGGCGAAGCAGCGGTTTTATACGTTTTTTGAACTGGCTCCAAATTGGCTCTGCTTTGTCCTTCCACAGGAAGCCTGCTGTCAGGAAAAATAGCGGGATCAGCAAGACATAGCCTACTGTACCGGTATACGGTGCGCCGTCTGCATGAACCGAAATGATCCACAGCATGGCAATGCCTTTGGCTATGTCCAAATAGTCTTTCCGCTTTCTCACATCCGTCATTGCTTGTCGCTCCCTTGTATATACTAGGGAAATTGTATCACAGGCTCAGGTTCTCGTCTACACCCATCATAATATTTAGATTTTGGACAGCCGCACCGGAAGCGCCTTTGCCCAGATTGTCAAATTGGGCGGCCACAATAGCTTGGGTTTCGTTGCCGCAAACAAAAATGTTTAAATCGTTTGTGCCCACTACATTGTTGCTTCCCAAGAATCCGTTTGAAATCATGTTGCCGCCCATTACAGGAGCAACATGGATGTTGTGCTCATCCGCGTAAAAATTGGCATAGGCGGATCGGAGTGTTTCTAAACTGCCGCCGTGGGGCAATAAATCAAAAAACAAAGGGATTGTTACTAACATGCCCTGGGGAAAGTCGCAAACAATGGGACAGAATATCGGTTTTCTCGTAAGGCCGCAAACCTGCATCATTTCAGGAATATGTTTATGAGAAAGCGTCAGCCCATAGTGGCGGGGGGAATCATATTCCGGATCGCGTTCCGGGGACTCGTATTGCTCGATCATTTTTTTCCCGCCGCCGGTATAGCCGGTAAGACTGTGGGCGCATAGAGGATAATCCGGAGAGAGGAGTCCAAGCTGAATCAACGGATAGACCAAAGAGATAAATCCGGTGGCATGACAGCCTGGATTTGCCACAAATTGCGCCGATTCAATGGCTGTTCGATGCGCTTTTGAGAGTTCTGGAAAACCGTAAGCCCAGGCAGGATCAGTGCGATGTGCGGTGGAAGCGTCAATGACGCGAGTGCGGCTGTTCTCTACCATAGCAGCGGCCTCTTTTGCGGCCGCGTCGGGCAAACACAGGAATACAAAATCAGCTTCGTTGATGGCAGCTTTCCGAGCGGCTGGGTCTTTCTTCTCAGCTTCAGGTAGCGTAATAAGGGAGACATCGTCTCGCATTCCCATGCGGCCCTCAATTTGAAGCCCTGTAGTACCGGCCCGGCCGTCAATAAATACTTTTGTCATTTGCAATTCGCCTCTGTTTCATAAGGCGCGGCCGAAGCTGCGTGCTCCTCCACAAAATTCTTGATGTATGAAATTTGACGCTTTACTTCATCCTCTGCTGGTCCGCCGAAGACGTTGCGGCCGTTGACACAGCTCCGCAGGGACAGCGCGTCGTAAATATCTCCGTCAAAGAGGCCGGACACGGCCCGGAAGTCCCGGAGTGTCAACGTATCCAAAGTATCGCCGGATTTTAGACAGTTGTTTACCAGACGGCCTACAATCATATATGCCTCCCGGAAAGGCATACCTTTCCGCGTCAGATAGTCCGCGCAATCTGTGGCGTTGATAAAGCCGCCGGAGGCAGCCTTCTGCATGTTTTTCGGCAAAACAGTCATGGTCTTAATCATAGCGGAAAAAACAGGAATACAGAGTTCAACCGTGTCAATGGTGTCAAAAACTGGCTCTTTATCCTCCTGCATATCCTTGTTATAGGCCAGTGGCAGTCCCTTCATCACCGTCAAAAGGGTAATCAGAGAACCATAAACCCGGCCTGTTTTTCCCCGAACTAGCTCAGCTACGTCTGGATTTTTCTTTTGAGGCATAATCGAGGAACCAGTGGAGTAGGCGTCGTCCATCTCCACAAATTTAAACTCCCAGGAACACCAGAGAATGATCTCCTCAGAAAAACGACTCAAATGCATCATGAGAATGGAACAGGCGGAGAGAAATTCTAGGGCAAAGTCACGATCCGACACGGAATCCATGGAGTTTTCCGTTGGCTTTTTGAAGCCCAGCAGTTCAGCGGTCCGTTGACGGTTGATGGGATAGGAAGAGGTAGCCAGAGCGCCGGCACCCAGAGGACACTCGTCCATGCGCTCCAGGCAGTCTTCCAGCCGTGTGATGTCGCGGCGGAGCATATTGGCATATGCCATCATATAGTGGGCGAAGGTAGTGGGCTGGGCTCGCTGAAGGTGGGTATAGCCGGGCATGACTGTTTGCGTGTTCTCTTCTGCCTTTGCAATGAGAACCTTTTCCAAATCCAGCAACATACCAATAATTTTGGGAATCTCCTGTTTCACATAAAGCCGAAAATCTACAGCTACCTGATCGTTTCGGCTCCGTCCTGTGTGGAGGCGTTTGCCATCCGGGCCGATCCGCTCAGTCAGCATGGCCTCAATATTCATATGAATGTCTTCGTTTTCCATGGAGAACTCGACTTGGCCGTTTTCAATATCCCGTAAAATGGCCTGTAGCCCTTGAATGATGTCTTGGGCTTCATCTTTGGTAATAATGCCCTGTTCTCCAAGCATGGTAGCGTGAGCGATGGAACCCTGGATATCCTGCTGGTATAGCCGGACGTCAAATGTAATAGAAGAGTTAAAGTCATTTACCAGTGTATCAGTCTCTTTCTGAAACCGGCCTGCCCATAATTTCATAGCATGTGTCTCCTTTCCTTTTCCGACTGTGGAAGATGTGATGGCAGCAGGGCCGGCGCCCTGCTGCCGTAAGATGTTAGAGAATTACAGTTTGCCCTGTTCCCGCAAGGCCTGGACGGTATCTGGCAATCCCCAGAGATTGATAAAACCCTTGGAATCCATCTGATCGTAGTCGCTTTCATTGAAAGTCACCAGGTCTTCAGAATACAGCGTACAAGGCGAGGTGACGCTGGAGGTGATGATATTCCCTTTATAAAGCTTTAGCTTTACGGTGCCGGTGACATACTTTTGTGTGTCTACAGCAAAGGCCTGCAAAGCTTCCCGCAGGGGTGAAAACCATTTTCCGTTGTATACCAGATCGGCAAAATCCACGGCCAGTTTCGTTTTCATATGTTTCGTATCTTTGTCCAGGGTAATCATTTCGAGGACTTCGTGGGCACGATAGAGGATGGTGCCGCCGGGCGTTTCGTATACGCCGCGATCCTTCATGCCTACCAGCCGATTTTCTACAATGTCTAAAATGCCGATGCCGTTGGCACCGCCCAATTGATTGAGCTTCCGAATAATATCGCTGGCTTTCATCTTTTCACCGTCAACAGCGACGGGCCAACCCTTTTCAAAGTCCAGGGTAACATATGTAGGCTGATCGGGGGCCATTGCAGGCGAAACGCCCATTTCCAGGAACCCCGGCTTATCATATTGCGGCTCGTTAGCGGGATCTTCCAAATCTAAGCCCTCGTGGCTCAAATGCCAGAGATTCTTGTCTTTGCTATAATTGGTTTCCCGAGAGATCTTCAAGGGAACATTATGTGCTTCGGCATAATCGATTTCTTCATCACGGCCCTTAATGTCCCACTCTCTCCAGGGAGCGATGATAGTCATCTCCGGGGCAAAACGCTTGATAGCCAATTCAAACCGAACCTGGTCGTTTCCCTTGCCGGTGCATCCGTGGCAGATGGCGTCGGCTCCTTCGGCTTTGGCAATCTCGACTAATTTCTTTGCGATAATGGGACGTGCAAAGGCGGTGCCCAGCAGGTAGTCTTCGTATTTGGCGCCCATCATCATCGAGGGGATGATGACGTCATCCACCATCTCATCGGTGAGGTCGGCTATATACAGCTTGGATGCGCCGGTTTTGATTGCTTTTTCTTCCAAGCCGTCCAACTCGGTTCCCTGGCCGACGTCGCCGGAAACTGCGATAATTTCGGGATTTCCATAGTTCTCTTTCAGCCACGGGATAATAATAGAAGTATCCAGTCCGCCGGAATAGGCCAAAACAACTTTTTTTATTTCCTTGGTTGCCATGCAAATAGCCTCCTATGTTATATGGCGCGTGCCAATATTTTCTTTGTGCATGTATGGTATCATAATCAAATGGCTTTTTCAAGCGCAAATATGCATAAGAATGAAAAAATATGCGTATTTTTTTTGACAAAGTATACATATATACATAAATATTCATAAAATAGTGAATATTTATAAGGACGGAATATGGTATGATTTTGTCACTTGTAAAGGGCGGCCGAATTGTCTATGATATTCGTGCAATATAGAAAGGAGTTTTTGCTATGCGGCATATTCCCCTGCCACCGGTATTCGAACAGGACAAGCAATATCGAAGCACACCGGTGAAGCTTGAACACACCCCGGAGCTAGAAGCTCGAATCATGCGAGATGCTCAGGAACGGGAGAAGCGTCGACCATTGGCGGAGCGCTTTTCTGTGGGGGTTGCATCTTTTGAAAGAACAACGATTCCCTATCGCTTATATGTACCGGAACATTTGGAGCCTGACAAGAAGTATCCGCTGGTTTTGTACCTGCATGGAGGCGGGGAGCGGGGAGATGACAATATTTCTCAGCTGCTGGCCAATGAGGGCGCCCTGGTTTGGGTAAGAGATCAGGAGGATGCACCGCAAAAGAAATGTTTTGTCTTAGCGCCGCAGAGTCCGGCGGGAGAACTTGGCTGGATGGAGCCGCATTTATTGGCGGTGAATACAGCGCTGGAAACCATCCTCGCGCAGTATCCCATTGATGAAAACCGGCTGTATTTGACGGGGGTTAGTATGGGCGGTATAGGCTGTTGGTACATGAATTATATGTATCCCAGCAGATTTGCCGCAGCAGTGACCTGCTGTCCGGCGGCCGATACAGATGCGGATCGGCTGGATCAGACTGCCTTGAATGCTCTTGCGTCAGCGTTTGTTGGGAAGAAGCTATGGCTGTTTCATGCGGAAGATGATTTTGTGGTGCCGGTAGAAATCTCACGAAAGCTGGTTGCCGCGCTGGAAGCACAGGGCTGTCATAAAAATCGTGATTTTTTCTATACAGAATATCCAGCAGAGATGGGATTAAATCATGGCTGCTGGGAAAAAGCATATTCACTGAATTTGATGCGCCGGTGGTTGATGACGCAAGCGCTCGATCAACCATCCATGCCGGAGCACCCTGGAAAACCGGAGGTGATTCCACCAGAGATGCAGGCGTTAGCCGATCAAATGGAGCGAGATCGTGAAGCGCGAAAAGTATATCTTTCAAGGTTCCAAGAGAGGGTACAGAAACGAGATGGAATTACCATTCAATACCGTCTGTATACTCCCCCAAATCTTGTGTCAGAAAAGCAGTATCCTCTGATTTTGTTTCTCCATGGTATTGGGGAATGCGGGGAGGACAATATGGCGCCGCTGGTTGCAAGCGACGGCGGTATAGGCTGGGTAGCGGCTCAGGACCGGGGAGAGATTGGTCCCTGTTTTGTTTTAGTGCCCCAGTGCCCATATCCCATTCCCGGACTTCGATGGGAAGAAGAATATCTTTCTGTCATAGAAGAAATATTGATGGCATTGGGAACAGAGCTGCCGGTGGATTCCGACCGCATCTATGCGACCGGTTTGAGTATGGGCGGATTTGGCGTGTGGAATTTGCTTCGGATGTTCCCGGAACAGTTCGCTGCTGCGGTGACATGTTGTGCTGCCAGCCTGGAAGGAACGATTTGGGAAAACCATGTGGATGAAACAGCATTGCAGCAATGTATACCGGCGCTTCGGAGGATTCCTTTATGGATGTTCCATGCGGAGGATGATCCCGCGGTTCCGGTAACCGTTACGCAAACCATGGATTTGGCGCTCCGTGGCCTTGGACGTACTCCGGGAAAAGATTATCGTGTGACGATTTATCCGGCCTCCAAGCACTATGGACATGCCTGTTGGGTTCCTGCATTCAGCAGTCCGGAATTGCGGCGCTGGGTATTGGAACAACGGAAACATACCCCGTCTCGTTAAAGACGGGGTATGCAGCAAAGGAGAAAATCTACAGCGGTATTAACATGGAGAGCGTACCCACCACGATCAGACAGAGACCCACGAGGCCGCGGCGGGACAACCGTTCGTGAAATACCAGATAGGAAAATATAATGGTGACTAAAATGCTCAGCTTATCAATCGGGACGACTATGCTGGCGAGGCCGTCCTGTAAGGCTTTATAGTAACACAACCATGAAGCACCGGTAGCGAGGCCGGACAGACAGATGAATCCCAATTCTTTTTTGGGAATTTGACGCAGGGTATGTTGCTTGCCGGTAACAAATACAACAAGCCATGCCATTACCAGAACCACACAGGTTCGAATGGCTGTGCCGAGGTTCGATTCCACACCATCAATTCCGATTTTTCCCAAAATAGCAGTTAGACTGGCAAAGACAGCGGAGCCTACTGCATACAGCAGCCAGCCGCGACGTTGCTGTTTTTCCTCAGTATCTTTTTTCTGAATCATCAGCAGTGTGCCTACGGAGATCGCGATGATGCACAGTGTTTTAAACCAGGTGATTCCCTCGCCCAAAACGATCAAAGCTAAAAGAATGGTAAGCACTGTGCTGGATTTGTCAATGGGTACTACTTTATTCACGTCGCCTAATTGAAGCGCCCGGAAGTAGCAGAGCCATGAGGCGCCGGTCGACAGACCAGATAGAATTAAGAAGGTCCAAGTTTTGGCACTCACTGTACCGATTGTGGATTGGGAGTCTACTAAGAAAACCATTAGCCAGGAAAACAGCAGGATGATGATGGTCCGAATAGCGGTTGCCACATTAGAATCTGTTTTGCGAATGCCGCATTTGGCTAGGATAGAGGTAAGACCGGCAAATAGAGCAGAACCGAATGCAAACATAATCCACATCTTATCGTGTCTCCTTTGCAACGCGTTGAATCAGCTCAGGAAAACCGGCGCGACTTTGAAGTTTGGAACGCTGATACAGAGTATCCAGAATCCGGGTGAACGTTTGGCGGTCCGCTTCGGATAGGTCTTCCAGCAGCCATTCATAAAACAAGGATTCTAAAGCAGCTTTGGAGTTTTTTAACTGCTGCGCTTTTTCTGTAGCATACAGAAGCTGGCTCCGCTGGTCCTTTGGGTTTTCAACGCGGATCAAATAGCCCTTTGCCTCCAGGCTGGCAGTCCGACGGGCAGAAGCACCTTTGTCAATATTTAAGGCTTCTCGAACCTCAGCCTGGGTGATGCCGGGATTATGGCGTACCAGATGTATGAAATCAAACTCTGCGGTGCCAATTCCATCAGCTTTCATGGTGCTGGTCGTAAATTTGTTTAACTCACGAACGATCTTTGTCATTTTACGCTGTGTAGGATCCATGAAATCGTCTCCTCAAAAAAGGATGTAGCATCAACTAATTAGATGATACTACATCCTTTTTGCGTTGTCAAGAACTGATAAAATATTATGTATTTTGGAAAGAAAATAAATTTGCACTTCTCTTGTCAAGCATAACCAAAACAAGAGAAGTGCATTTCATTTTATTTTGATGTAATGGAGCGGATTGCGCTACCCTCCAGCACAATTTCATAATCGAAGGCATTTCCATCGTCCCGAACAGCTACGGTTAAAGTGCCTTCGCCGTCGTATTCCATGGAAGCAATGTCTATTCCACTTAATTCCCCTTGAAGCAGCCGATAGCGTTCCGGTGTTCCTGTACTCGCATCTTCAGGGTCATGGATCACCATAGAGGACCCTTCGGGTACTTCTGGAAGCGTGTCAAGTCCAGCAAAGACCTGCTGCGCACAAGAAAGCATCTCTTCCGGGGTTAGAATCGTATATCCGTCTTCGGTAGAATAGCCGCTTCGGGCAGCAAAACGGGCCATAATTCCCCAGAAAGAATCGGCGTCTGTACTGGAGAAACTGCCGCCACTGCGGATTACGTCCAATGCACATTCGATTGCAGGAATGGCATGCTGTACTTCCGGTGGAAGGTCAGGTTCCGCCGAGGGGGATGGAGACGGCGATACGGAGGGGGATGGAGACGGCGAAGGAGATGGTATCGCTGATGGGGAGGGAGAGGGGGATGGCGGCGTCTGCGTTGGCGCGGGCGTTTGCGTAGGTGTTGCCGTGCCGGATGGTGTTTTGGAGGACGCAGGGGATTCCTGAACGGTTACTCTGCGGGTCAGTAAATCCACCGCATTTCCCGTGTTCAAATCATAAAGGGTAAGGTTATTGCCGTTCATGGTAAACGTGTAGGCAACAGCCTCCTCCTGCCCGTTTTCGAAAATACAAAGACGGACTTGACTGCCAACGTCGATCAGCCAATATGTATATGTTTTAGAGGATCCGGAAGAGTCCGTGATAATCAGGTTTTCGTTGCCGCGAAATTCATAGGTCTTGGTGCCGTCCTCATTATCCCAAGTTCCCAAAAATATGTTTTTATATTCTGCCGTCACATCTTCGCCTTCGTCATAGGATGAGGCAAGGTCTAATTCTGGAATAACGATATCGGCGCTGGGATGAGTGGAGGCACTGGGTAAAGTTAACTCTTCCCAGGAGCCTTCTTCAATGGACTCTTCCATAGAAGAATTTCTGGAAGTACCGCAACCAGCCAATATTGTAATACACAGTGCAGGCAGTAAACTAAGTGCTGCCAGACGTTTTCTGTTCATTTATACGCTCCCTTTCCGGTTGATACCTCCCATTATACAGAAATCTGTCGGGAAAGCAACCGCTTTGTCCCCTTTTTCAGATCTTGAAGACTATCGACTGTTTCTTTTCGAAGCAGCCAAAGGCAGATCAGATTTGGCACAGCCATTAGGCCGGCCAAAATACTGCCGAAGCTCCAGACAAGCTTCAGCCCGCCAAATACGCCCAAAAAAGCTGATGATAAATACAGGAGCCGATACCAGAAAAGGTTGTGTGTCCCCCACAGATAGCGCCAGCAGCATTCTCCATACCAGCACCATCCGATAATCGTGGCAAAAGCAAAGATCACAAGTGAGATGGTCAGGATCCAATTTCCCATGGGAATCATCGAAAAAGCCAAATAGCAGAGTTCACCCACGTCGGCACCAGCAAACAGTTCCGGAGCACGCAACATGGCGGATACAATCACCAGGCCGGTCATGGCACAGATGACCACCGTATCCCAAAACACGCCGGTCATGGATACGAGAGCTTCTTCAGCCGGCTTTTTACATGGTGCTGCCGCTGCTGCCATGGGAGCAGTGCCCATGCCGGATTCATTCGTAAATAAACCGCGGGCAGTTCCATATCGAGCAGCGGTTAAAATTGTGCTGCCGACAAAACCGCCTCCGGCTGCTTTCGGGGTAAAAGCGCTGGTAACAATTAGCCGTAAGGTTTCGGGAAGCCATGCCCGGTTGACCCATAAAACCCCGAGGCAACCCAACATATACAGAGCGGACATGGCTGGCACCAGCTTTTCACATACCGATGAAATGGATTGAACGCCGCCTAAAATGACAAGCGCTGCCAAAATGGTTACGATGGCGCCGGTTAGCGCCAATGGGATATGGGCCGCAGTCATCATGGTAGAACCAATGGCGTTGGCTTGAATCAGGGAACCCGTTCCAACGGCTGCGGCAACACCCAGTATGGCAAAAAGTTTTGCCATACGAGGCATATGAAGCCTGTCTGCTATTACATACATAGGGCCTCCAACTGTGGAGCCATTGGGGAGCCGCCTTCGATGCTGAAGCGTCAGTACTGCTTCGGCATAACGGGTTGCCATTCCCAGTACGCCGGTCAGCCAACACCACAGGACTGCGCCCGGACCGCCCAGCGCTACGGCTGTGGCAATACCGATGATATTTCCGGTTCCAATCGCGGCGGCTAAAGAAGTGGCCAAGGCCCCAAAACTGGAGACACCGGTTTCGCCTCTGTCTCTTTGCAGACTCAGGCGAATACCGCGCCCAGTCATCCGCTGTACACCGCGCAGACGAACGGTAAAATACAAGTGGCTTCCCATGAGGCCCAGTAGCAGCGGACCGCTCCAAAGTAGCCGTTCTAACCATAAAATGATATCCATATTTTGCTCCTATCTCAGATGTCTTGACAGAATATACAGAATTCGGTACAATGCCAATAAGGTTTGGTTGTCCCTTTTTCAAAGTAAATGTATGCGTTTCCGGTTGTAGAAATGCCAAGTATCGCACAATTAGAAAGAAGGAGAAACATGAGTAAGCGAGCGACGGATATTGTTGCATATTTAACGCCGATTGGCTTAATCCTGGCCTTTTTATTTGGGGATCGAGAAGAATCCAGGTTCCATCTCAATCAGGCGCTGGTACTTTGGTCAGCGGGCGTGTTGCTCAATCTAATTGTCCGTATATGTGGTTATATTCCCTTGGTTGGAGCACTTGTAGCTATTGTTGGCTGGATAATCAATGTTGCTTTGACGATTTCTTGGATAATTGGCTTTATTTCTGCAATTACCGGTACGGAAAAGAAGATTCCCATTCTGGGAGAGATCTCCTTGCTCTAACACCTTTGTTCCTCTTAAAAAATTAACGAAAATAAAATGTTTTTCGCATATTTTATATAAAATTGTAAAATCTTATGGACAAATTGAACACGACAATATATAATGACCATAGATCGTTTCGCCCTGAATTGCAGGAAATTCAGGGGCAGTCAATCTCCTTTGGATAGGCCGGCAACTGCCGTGCTGCGCGGGGGACTGATTGGTTTGTCCCAAACTCGCTTTTGCGGTACATACCCCCTCCCCAATCAGTTCCCCATCTCTCAAAATTGTATTAGTCTGGTGGACAGACGTTGATTTTCAACCGGATGGCTTTATGCCATTCGGTTTTTTATTTCTGGAATCAGATGCATGTTTTTTTAGATTCGGGACATACTGGCATCGAAAAAATATGAAGGGAGCGAAAGTACTTGGGAGAGGCGATTAAGGTTTGTTCTGAGATTGGCCGGTTACGTCGGGTTATGTTACACCGCCCCGGTGAAGAACTGCTGAATTTAATGCCGGAAAACCTGGATCGGTTGCTGTTTGACGATATTCCATATCTTCGCTTGGCCAGGGAAGAGCATGACCAATTTGCTCAGGTTCTTGGGGAACAAGGGGTAGAGGTTGTCTATTTAGAAGACCTGACTGCAGAAGCCCTGGTGGACGAGGCCGTACGAAAGCAATTTGTTGCGGATTATCTCCAAGATGCGGGTATCCGTGGGAGCAAACGGTTGGGCCGTATGACAGAATATTTTATGGGGTTTTCCACCAAAAATATGGTGCTGAAGATGATGGCCGGAGTTCGAAAATCAGAGATCTTCGGATACGGAAAGAAAAATCTGACAGATTATCTGGAAGGGGATTATCCCTTTGTTATTGACCCCATGCCGAATCTGTATTTTACGCGAGATCCTTTTGCCTGTATCGGCAAAGGCGTTGCGTTGCACCATATGTATAGTCATACCCGGAATCGGGAGACGTTGTTTGGGGATTATATTTTTCGATATCATCCGCAATATCAAAATGTAAAAAAAGTCTACACAAGAGATCAGGAACACACCTTGGAAGGTGGAGATATTCTTGTGTTGAGTCCTCAGGTCGTTGCGGTAGGCATTTCCCAGCGTACGGAGCCTTTCGCCATTGAGGTACTGGCGAAGGAACTTTTAGAGATAGGTTTTCAACAGATTCTTGCCATTGACATTCCCAAAAGTCGCAGTTTTATGCATTTGGATACTGTATTTACAATGGTGGATCGGGATAAATTTACAGTGCATCCTAATATTCGTGGCAATATGGAAGTGTTTGTGCTAGAGCGGGGAGATGGCGGACATCTCACCATTCATCAGGAACGGGCGTCATTGGAACATGTTCTTATGGATCATTTGGGCCTTGATCAGGTGACGCTGATCCCATGCGGCGGAGGCAATGTCATTGATGCAGCGCGGGAACAGTGGAATGATGGCTCCAATACTTTTGCAGTGGCGCCGGGGAAAGTGATTGCCTATGATCGCAATCAGGTTACCAATGAAATCTTGAAGGATCACGGAATAGAAGTGCTGACCATTCCAAGTTCAGAGCTGGCCCGAGGACGGGGCGGCCCGCGGTGCATGACAATGCCGCTGTTGCGGGATGATATTGGATAATTTTATTTTAGGAGGAAACTAGCTATGCCGGTAAATTTAAAAGGAAGATCATTTTTAACACTGATGGATTTTACACCCCAGGAAATTCGCTATCTTTTGGATCTGGGGCACGATTTGAAAAAGAAAAAGAGATCCGGTATTTATGGAGGACTGCTGCGAGGAAAAAATGTAGCGCTGCTGTTTGAGAAGACATCTACCCGTACGCGCTGCGCATTTGAAGTGGCAATGCATGATGAAGGAGGAAACGTAACCTTCTTGGAGCCGGGCAGTTCCCAGATGGGGAAAAAAGAGTCCATGGAGGATACCGCGAAGGTACTGGGACGTTTCTTTGACGGAATTGAATATAGAGGATATGATCAGGCCGTCGTGGAGACGCTGGCCAAGTATAGCGGCGTTCCGGTATACAATGGGCTGACGGACGAGGACCATCCTACGCAGATTATTGCTGACTTTATGACGATGGAAGAGCATATTGCGAAGCCGCTGTCACAGTGCAAGCTGGTATTTGTGGGGGATGTAAGAAACAATATGTGCTATGCGCTTATGTATGGCTGCTGTAAGCTGGGCGTGGATTTTGTGGGTTACGGTCCTGAAGAGCTGATTCAGGGGGCTGATCAAGACGTGCTGCGCCGGGTACAGCAGGAAGCGGAGAAATCAGGAGCAAAGATCATTCTGACCAATGATAGAGAAAAATTGGAAGGAGCTGACGCAGTCTACTCGGACATCTGGGCATCGATGGGCGAGGAAGATAAAATTCCGGAGCGTGCCAAGCTGCTGGCTCCTTATCGGGTAGATCAGGCCTTGATGGATGCTACAAAAAATCCGGACGTAATTTTTTTGCATTGCTTGCCTTCTTTCCATGATGAACACACGATTTTGGCAAAACAGTGGCTGGATAAAGGCGTGGATATTCGTGAAGTTACGGATGACGTTTTCCGGGGCAAGCATTCCGTCGTGTTTGATGAGGCAGAGAATCGTATGCATGCCATTAAGGCAATTTTGGTGGCAACCCTATGAGCGGCCGGGCAACGAGAATCGTAGTAGCCTTGGGAGGCAACGCACTGGAAGATAAGAATTTGCCTCCTACTGCGGAATCCCAGGCCCAGGTAGCTGCGCGCACAGCGGAATATTTGGCAGACATGAGCTGTGCCGGCTATGAGATGGCGGTTGTTCATGGAAACGGACCGCAGGTGGGAAGAATTATTTTAGCTTCTGAATCGGCGGCCGAGGTTACGCCGCCGATGCCCTTCGACGTATGTGACGCCATGAGCCAGGGCTATATCGGATATCATCTTCAGCAAAAGCTTCGGGGCGCATTGATGTCCCGTGGAAGAGATATTCCTGTTGTGACTGTGGTGACACAAATTGTTGTAAACGAAGAGGATCCGGCCTTTCAAAATCCCACGAAGCCAATCGGCCCGTTTTATACGCAGGAACAGGCCGAGTCCATTGCGCGGGAGAAAGGATATACGATGCAGGAAGATGCCGGTCGTGGTTGGCGCAGGGTAGTGGCTTCGCCAATGCCTCAGAGGATTGTCGAGATTGGTACGCTTCGGACGCTTTGGGATACGACCATTGCAATTGCCTGCGGAGGCGGTGGGATTCCGGTAGTTTCCAGAGGAAATGGCGCTCTGGAAGGGGTTCCGGCAGTTATTGATAAGGATTTAGCGGCCCAAAAATTAGCCGGAGAAATGGGCGCGGATATTCTTCTGATTTTAACAGAAGTGGATGCCGTGTCGATAGATTTTAAAAAACCGACGGAGAAAAAGCTGGGAACGGTCACCATAGCGGAGATGGAGGAATACTGCAAACAGGGCCAATTTGCGCCTGGATCCATGTTGCCGAAGGTGCGAGCAGCCATGGCTTTCGCGGAGCAGAATCCGAAGGGAAGAGCAATCATTACGTCTCTGGATCGGGGACTTGAAGCGCTTCAGGGGCAATGTGGTACCACCATTGTAGCGGGAAGCGGGGGAACCATGTGAAGCAACTAAAAATGCCGTCGGCCTATACAATCCTAATTACGCTCATTTTGATCGTAGCCGCACTGACCTGGATTTTACCGGCAGGGCAATATCAATATATGAGCGACGGAGAGCCGATTACAGGAACCTATGCGCAGGTGGCCCGCAATGGACAGAGTCTGATCGACGTTGTTCGTGCGCCTCTGAGCGGATTATATGAAGCAATAGAAATTGCCGTATTTATTCTCACGGTGGGCGGGTTCCTGGGCGTAATAGGAAAGACCGGTGCAATCGACGTGGGCATTGCCAGCATAGTGACGCGATTAGGCAACAAAGGCGGGGTGTTGATCCCCATTCTTATGGCAATTTTTGCTTTGGGCGGCACAACCTTTGGCATGGCCGAGGAAACCATCGCGTTTTATCCGCTGCTAATCCCTGTCATGGTAGCGGCGGGATATGACACGGTTACGGCGGTCAGCGTAATCCTACTGGGCGCCGGGGCCGGCGTATTGGGGTCAACGGTAAATCCGTTTGCCACGGGGATTGCCTCTGGATTTGCCGGTGTGAGTATGGGAGAAAATATTGGCCTTCGACTGATTATCCTGGTGTTATCGTTAGGACTGAGCATGGGGTTTGTGATGCTCTATGCGAAACGTGTTCATGCTGATCCTCAGCAGTCTTTGGTGGCCGCCCAGCGAGAGGAAAATCTCCGCCATTTTGCGGTAAAACAGCAAAATGATGCAAAGCTTACGGGAAAGCAGCGTCTGGCACTGTGGCTGTTTGCCTTGACTTTTGCGGTAATGATCTACGGCGTAATTCCTTTTGCAGATATGGGAATCACCTGGCTGCCCACGTTGGGCTGGTGGTTTCCGGAACTGTCAGCTTTGTTCTGGGTTGCAGCGGTATTGATCGGGATCCTTTGCCGAGTTGGGGAAAAGGAAATCGTGGATGGCTTTGTGTCCGGTGCGGCAGATCTTTTGGGGGTCGCATTTATCATTGGCATTTCCCGGGGAATTACTGTGATTATGAACAGCGGTATGATTACCGATACGATTCTCCGGTGGGGCGAGGAGGCTCTATCGGGCATGGGAGGAATAGGGTTTGTACTCGCATCCTTTGGCATCTTTGTGGTGCTGTCCTTTCTGATTCCGTCGTCTTCGGGACTGGCTACGTTATCTATGCCCATTATGGCGCCGCTGGCGGAAATGACTGGCGTAAACCGGGCATTGATGGTGACGGCTTATCAATCGGCTTCGGGCCTTGTCAATCTCATCACACCGACGTCTGCTGTGGTTATGGGTGCGCTGGCCATTGGGCATGTGAGCTATGGAGTCTGGCTAAAATATATCTGGAAGCTTTTATTGGTGTTGACCGTGCTGTGCCTCGTCTGCCTGACAGTTGGAACCCTTATGGGAGCGTAATATGTTCCTCTTCTCCATTTCCATTCTAGTGTGGAGAGGGGGAACATATGTTTTTACAGAAAAAAGCAAAAGGACATGAGGAAAATACTCTAAAATTGTTTAAAATCACTGGATTTGTGTGTGTTTTGTGAAAATACCGGTTGCATTATAAACGAAATATGATAAAATGTACAAGATACTAACTGGGCGTTCCGATAAAGATCATCAACCCAGCAGAACGGAGCGAATCCACCAATGAGACAATTGAAACAGGTAGGACTACCGGTAGCATCTATCCTGCTTATTTGCTTTTATCCCTGTGCATTTATGTTCTTTCAAAATGTCGGCGAAGCGAGAGCTGTGGACATGCTCCCGTTCTTCGGCATTTTTCTGTTAACAGCGGCCATTGCTTTTCTGATTGCAGATCTTTTTTTGAGAAATATGGCTCGAGCGGCTATTTTGGCGGATCTGGGAATTCTGATTGTCATTCATTTTACTCTTATTTGCAACGGCATTAAACGGCTGATTCCGCAATTTCACAATATTTATTTCTTGGTATTTACAGGTGTTATCCTGCTGGGGCTACTGATTCTGTTTGCCCGAAAGAAGCCGAATATGATAATCCCGTGTGGACTTTTGGCCTTGGTGTTCGGCTGCCTTACGGTGGTAAATTTATTTATGGCATTGCCAACCCTGATCTCTGCGGCCACATATCAGCGGCCGGCTGCCCCGTTGGACAGTCAGTTGGCGGCATTGCAGTTTCACGGAGAGAAACGTAATGTTTATTATATGATTTTTGATGAATACGGGGGATCAGAAAATCTGATTCATTACTATGACTATGATAACGAAGCATTTTTGGGAGAATTAGAAGAACGGGGGTTTTCCGTTTCCCGCACCAGCCGCAATACGGAATCCTGCTGGACCGTTACGCTGATCCCCAATATGATGAATCTTGACTATGTGACCGACGACTCGATTCCAATCAATAATCGGCTAGAATGGCTGGAGGACCCGGTGTTATATCGGCTGTTCCAACAAAATGGCTATCAGGTGAACTTAATCAACCACAATGGTTTTTTAGGGGAGGAACACTGTAATCTTTTGTCACAGCCGCAGTATGATGAAACCATTTCAGATTACCTCTATGAAAATAGTATATTCTGCCAGATTCCAGAACTCAAATGGATCATCGAGCGGGAAATACTTCACCGTGGGGAACATGGTCCCATGGAGTCGCTTCAGAATGTGAGTCAGTCACTGAAAGACTGCTGGATGCAGGCGCAGGAGCAGCCGACTTTAACGGTGAGTTATTTTGTATCCCCACATGCTCCGTTTCTATTTGATGAATCGGGAAAAGCTACGAGCCCAGACGCCTATTATGACTGGCGGATTCCAGAGCTATATCTGGCGAAGCTGGAGTACACCAACCAGGTAATTTTAGAGGCAGTGGACCAAATCCAAAGGCATGACCCGGATGCGGTTATCCTTCTGCAGGCGGATCATGGAGCCAGAACGCCAGGACAGCTGGTCAATGAGTTTGGCGGTCCATGGTTTGATACGGAAGAGGAAATTCCCTATATGCAGAGCGTTTTATGTTGCGCTTATGTGCCGGAGGAGAACGTAAGTGTTTCGGGAGAAACCTGTATCAATGCAACCCGGAAGGTGTTCTCCTCTGTATTTGGATTAAATCTTCCGCCGCTGGAAGTGCCGCAAAATTATACAATTCCGCCGGAATATATGCCTCCTCCGCCGGAAGAGACACAGGATACGGCCGAGACGGATCAGTCAGAATTTATTTCTTCAGCAGATATGCAGACCCCAAAGGAGAATACTCGTGGATAACGCAAAGAAAAGAATACACTGGAAATCATGGATTTTGGGGCTTTTGGCGATCGTGCTCACTTGCTTATACCCCTGTGTGTTTTTGTTTGCCCAGAACGCGGGCGAGGCCAATGCATCGGATATACTCCCGTTTTTCCTTTTGTTCTTAGCTACCGCACTGGCGGGGTTCCTGGTTTGCGGCGTGATTGTCCGGGAAGTCAGCCGCGCAGCAGTGCTGACCTGTTTGGGCATGCTGGCAATCATCAACTTTTCGATGATAACGGATGCCGTTAAAAGACAGTTTCCGTGGTTTCAAGATAAATTTTTCTTAGTTTTTGTGGCAGTGATATTGCTGGGCCTTTTGGTGCTTTTTCTCAGGAAGAAACCAAACCTTACCGCAGTTTGCGGCATCATTGCATTAACCTTTGGCGTGTTGACTGTGATGAGCATCATTCAGGCTGTTCCGAGACTGATTCAAACAGCTTCTTACCGAGATGACAGAAGGTCCTCTTCTCAGAGCAGTCAAGATGTTGTTTTTTCCGGAGAGAAGCGCAATGTATACTATCTGCTTTTCGATGAATACGGTGGAGACGAAAACCTGGAGACGTATTTTGAATTTGACAACAGCCCCTTTTATGAGGCGTTGGAGGAGCGCGGCTTTTCAATATCTCATACGTCTCGAAATACAGATTCCTGCTGGACGGACACGCTGGTGCCGAATCTGATGAATTTGGATTATGTCGTGGATGACAGTATGCCGGAAAAGATTCGGAGAGAATATTTAAGAGAACCGCTGCTGACCCGGATTTTTGCCTCTAATGGTTACCAGATCAATCTCATTAATCATCGGGCATATTTGCGGATGGAAGGAGCCCGGGAGCTGACGCGCGGGCAGACCGAGGATAATATTTCGGAATACCTGTTTCGAAACAGCATTTACTGTAAAATCCCATTGGTGAAGGATAAAATTACGCGGTGGATGTTTGAGGACTACAGAGACAATTATCGCGGCCCGCTGGAAAATGCTTTTCATGCGCTAAAGACATGTTATAAGGAAGCGCAGAACACGCCGACTCTGACGGTTAGCTATATTCAATGCCCCCATGCGCCGTTTGTTTACAACGCAGATGGTTCGATACGGAATCTGGATACTGGCTGGTTCTGGAAAGATGAGTCGCTTTATCCTGGTCAGCTTCAATATCTTAACACTATAATTTTGGAAACAATTGATCAGATTCAAGCAAACGATCCAAATGCGGTGATTTTGCTGCAATCTGACCATGGAGCGCGGGTTCCGCTTCATATGGTGGAGCAGTTTGGGGGACCAAGATTTGACGCGGAGAAGGAAACCCCTATTATGCAGAGTACGTTATGCTGTGTGTATATTCCCGGTCAGAAACTGGAGATCGAGGGAGACACCTGTATAAACGCAACGCGAAAGACAATAGATGCAGTATTTGGAACCAGTCTTGGAACAATTCCGGCGGCGACGGGCTATGTTCTGGATGAGATTTACAATGCGGCGCCGCATCCAGAGCCAGAAACTGAGGACAATTCCAGCGAGGAAGATGTTACAGAAAGTGTTACCTCGGAACAGCAGACTCCAGAATCGTCGGATGAATCAGAAATAAAACCAGCTGGTCCGCTTAAGGATGTTGACAAAGACGAGAAAAATGATCCAAAGCCCAAGGCGCCGCTGCCACCGCAGGGACCTGGAGCGGAGCCGCCCCAGGCAGGACCTGTTGGGAAAGAACAAAATGAGCCAAAACCCAAAGCGCCTCTGCCAGCAGCAGGGGCCTGAGGCGAAGTATCCAGACCTGGAGAGAAACGAGGAAAGATTCTCATGTCATTCATCAATACCTATATTGGTACGCCGTTAGGATGGATTATGTGGTTGTGTTACCGGTTGGTAGGAAGCTATGGGATAGCTATTTTATTGTTTACGCTTCTAAGCAAGGTGATTTTGCTGCCGCTGTCCATTGTGGTGCAGAAAAACTCTATTAAGATGATTCGGCTTCAACCGGAAATCAACCGAATTACGGCCAGCCATTATGGAGACAAGGACACGATTACGGATGAGACCATGGCGCTGTATAAACGGGAAAAATATAGTCCCTTGCTGGGTATGGTGCCGATGATTATTCAGATTGTTTTGGTCCTTGGACTGATCAATGTCATTTACAATCCGATGCAGCATCTTCTGCGAGTGGATCCGGCAGTATGCGATACTTTCGTTTCAGCTACAGCTACGCTTCTGGGGGTAGATGAGCTGGGAAGCGGTGCGCAGCTGAAGGTACTGGAGGCCATGCGGGATCCAGCCAATTTTGACTATTTTATGGGTTTGGCGTCTCAGTTGCCCGGAGTGGATATTGCGGAAATCATTGCACAGGCCCAGCAGGTGGATATGTGGTTCCTGGGGATCAATCTTTCAGCAGTACCACCTCTGATCAATACGACGGTGCTGGGGCTGGTTCCCCTGTTCTCGTGCCTGTCTACGCTGCTCTTATGCTGGGCGCAGAACCGGGATAATGTGCTGCAGAAGGAACAGAGCTTTTGGAGCCGTTGGGGTGTTGCGCTGTTTACCGTGGCTTTTTCTACTTATTTTACGTATCTGGTTCCCGCAGGCGTCGGTGTCTACTGGATTGCCAGCAATCTGCTTGCGCTGCTGAATCTTTATTTTATGAACTTTCTGTACCCACCCAAAAAGTATATTGATTATGCGGCGCTGGAAGAGAGCAAAAAGAATTTGGAAGTTATTAAAAACCGAGAAGCGCAGCAAAAGAAAAAACTGGAACCCTATAAGAAGCAGGAGCATACAGATTATGATCGGTTCCTGAAGGGAAAAGAACCTAAAATTTTAGTGTTTTACAGTGAAGGCGGCGGATTTTATAAATACTTTAAAGGTATGATCGAATATGTTTTGGCACATTCGGATGTAACGATTCACTATATTACGTCAGATCCGGAAGATCCGATTTTTTCTATGGGGAATCCCCGCATTGTAGGCTATTACATCGGAGAAATGAAGCTGATTCCTTTGATGATGAAAATGGATGCAGATATGGTGGTAATGACAATGCCGGATCTGGAGACCTATCATATCAAACGGAGCCTAGTGCGAAAAGATATTGAGTATATTTACACCGATCATGGCGTCAGCAGTGACAATATGATGCTCCGCCCCCATGCGTTGGATCATTTTGATACACTGTTTTGTGTCGGACCGCATCAAGTGGAAGAAGCCCGTGCAATTGAAAAGCTCTATCACCTAAAGCCACGGCGGTTGGTGCAGGTGGGGTATGGGCTCTTGGATGAAATGACGGCGGCATGGGAGGCCAAGGAGAAAACTCCGAATTCCAAAAAGACAATTCTGATTGGCCCGTCCTGGCAGAAAGATAATATTATGGACTCCTGTATTGACCAGCTTATTTCAGAGTTTTCCAAGCTGGACTGCCGCATCATCATTCGCCCACACCCTCAGTATGTCCGGCTCTATGGGGAACGGTTGGAAGGGCTGATCAGCCGCTATCAGGATCGGATTGGGGAAGACTTTGTAATTCAGACAGACTTTTCATCGACTGATACAGTTTATATGGCGGATTTGTTGGTGACGGATTGGTCCAACGTGGGATATGAATTTGCCCTTTCCACGCTGAAGCCGGTACTCTATATCAATACACCGATGAAGGTGATGAATCCTGAGTATGATAAAATTGATGTGGTGCCCTTTGATATTCGAATCCGGGCGCAGCTTGGGGCTGAATTGGAGCTACAGGAGCTGGATCGAGCCGGCACAGTGGCACAGGATCTTTTATCCCGGCCGGAGGAATATCGGGCAATTATTCAGAGTGTCAAGGAAAAGGAAATTTACAATCTTGGCCGAGGCGCCGAGGCGGCTGGACGATATCTGGTCAGCCGCATTCAGTCTATTGAATCTCGCCGGAAGGCGCAATTACAGGAGGAATTGAAATGAAACATGTGAAGAAATTGATTGGACGCAGCTATTATATAGTTTTTATGATGCTGCTGTTTGCAATGCCCGCTTTCGCCTATTTGGATCCGGGGACGGTCAGTTATGTAGTCAGTATGATTGCAGGATTGTTTATTGCTGGTGGTGCGGCGATTGCAATTTTCCGTCGAAAAATTAAGCTTTTCTTTCAAAATCTTGGGAAAAAGAATAAAAGGGATACGGTTGTACCGGATGCAGACATGGGGCCAGATATGGTAAACCCCATGGATGAAGTTGTGGATCCCATGGCCGGGGCCGGCCAGGATGATGAACAACACTGACGGTATGGAGCAGGAGAGGAGTAATTGCTTGCTCGCACCGCAAGCAATCCAATTTATTCATGCTGCATTGGGAGCAGAGTGGGAAGAGCTGCAAGACGTGCTGGTAACGAAGACAGGTATGACGAACCGATCTCTTCGCTTTTCCTGGAAAGAACAGGAGTACATCCTGCGGGTTCCAGGAGAGGGCACCGATAGACTGATTAACCGACGGCAAGAAGCCGCAGTTTATGAAGCACTGAACGGAGATCCCATTTCTGATGAGGTTTTAGCAATTGATCCGGAATCGGGCTATAAACTGACCCGGTATTGGAAAGATACGCATAACTGCGATCCTAAGAATCCGTCTGAGGTTCAGCAGTGTATGAAACTGCTGCGAAAGTTTCATCAAAAAGGATTTCAGGTTTCACACAAGTTTCAGCTTTATGACGAGATTGCCTTTTACGAAACCCTGAGAAACGGGCCATCTGTATATCCCGACTATGATGACGTAAGACTTCGTTGCTTTGCAATGCGAACCTTTCTGCGGAATCAGAAAAAGGACTTGGTTTTGAGTCATATTGATGCGAATCCGGATAATTTTTTATTTGTCCATACCTTGGACGGGGAAGAATTACACCTCATTGACTGGGAATATGCAGGGATGTATGATCCCCATGTGGATATTGCAATGTTTGCAATCTATACAGGATATGACCGCACCGAGCTGGATCAATTGATCGATTGGTATTTTGCTGGTGCTTGTGATACGAATACCCGGTTGAAAATATATTGTTATGTTGCGTTGGGAGGCCTCCTGTGGAGCAATTGGTGTGAGTACAAAAAAGCTCTGGGTGTGGATTTTGGCGGGTATGCCATGATGCAATATCGATATGCTTCGGAATATTCGCAGTTGTTTTTAAAACTGATTAACAAAAGCTATGGAGGCGGTTAGCGTTGCATCTGGCAAAACGTGCCGTTATTATGGCGGCCGGGATTGGAAGCCGTATGTATCCGGTAACACAAACAACACCAAAGCCACTGGTTCGAGTCTGTGGACAGCGTATGATTGATACTATAATTTCGGCGCTGCACCAAAATGGTATCAGGGAAATCTATGTAGTGGTAGGATATTTAAAAGAGCAATTTCAGACCCTCTTGAAAGAGTATCCAGGCCTCCGGATTATTGAGAATCCGGATTACCAAATTGCCAATAATATCTCTTCTCTTTACTATGCGCGGGACTATTTGGGGGATTCAATTATTCTGGACGGCGATCAGATTGTCAAGGCACCCGGTATCTTAACGCCGGAGTTTGAACGTTCCTGTTACTGCTGTCACTGGACCGAGAAAACGACGAAAGAATGGCTCTTGACGGTGGATAACGGAGTGGTAACCCATTGCAGCCGTACCGGAGGAACAAGAGGATGGGAGCTCCATAGCGTGTCGTTTTGGACTGCAGAAGATGGAAAAAAATTAAAAAAACATCTAGAGTATGAATATCAAGAGAAGAGAAAACGAGCCATTTACTGGGATGATGTGGTAATATTCTGCCATCCCTCAGAATATTGCTTAGGCATTCGTCCCATTGAGGAAAATGATTTAGTAGAAATTGACAGTTATGAGGAACTATGTACATGGGATAAAAGTTATATGTCCCACGAGAGAAAGGAATATGAATGAAACAGGAAGTTCGTCAGGACAAACCCGATCTTGTGCTGATTTTAGTACCACTGCTTTTGGTGGTAGCGCTTTGCCTGATTTTCTTTATCTGGCCTCAGAGCGCTACGAACACCATTGGGCTGATTCGCAGTGTGTTAGACAATTATTTTAGTTCTTGGTACTGCTTAGTAGGAACCGGTTTTTTTGTGTGTTCTCTTGCCTTAGCCTTTTCACGGATCGGAAAGATCAGGCTGGGAGATAAGAAGAAGGAGAGCATGTCCAACTTTCGATGGGGCTGTCTGGTGTTCACCTCTACGATGGCGGCAGATATCGTATTCTATGCGTTGTGTGAATGGGCGCTTTATATTGATGATCCGTTTATTACGGCGCACGGGGATGTCCAGACCTGGGGTGCAACCTATCCGTTGTTTCATTGGGGACCCATTGCGTGGAGTTTCTATTTGGTACTGGCAGCAGCGTTTGGATTTATGCTTTATGTACGGGGACGGAGTACTCGGCGTATGAGTGAAGCGTGCAGACCAATTCTGGGCAAACGTGTGGATGGCGGATGGGGAAAGGTGATTGATCTCCTTTCGATTTTTGCACTGCTGGCGGGAACGGCTACGACGTTTTCTTTGTCAGTGCCGCTCCTTTCCAGTACACTGGCCGAGATATTCGGAATTAACACCAGTATGGTGTTGGCTATTTTAGTGCTGGTTGGAATTTGTGTCATATACAGTTTGGCAGTATGGCTGGGAATGGGTGCAATTTCTCGTTTAAGTACCATCTGTGTATGGTTGTTTTTTGCACTCTTGGCCTATGTAGGTTTTGGCGGGGGGAGACTGATCTACATATTGGAGACCGGGATCACGGCCGTTGGCAACTTGGTACAAAATTTTATTGGAATGTCCACCCAGATGGATCCATTGCGGGAGACTGCATTCCCGCAAAACTGGACTATGTATTACTGGGCATATTGGATGGTCTGGTGTGTGGCAACACCGTTCTTTATTGGACAGATCAGCGCCGGAAAGACTGTACGGCAGGTAATATTGGGCGGATATGCCTGGGGACTGGCCGGTACCTGGTTGGCGTTTATTGTGCTGGGCAACTACGGTATGAGCTTGCAGTTGATAGACGGGATGGATATCTCCGGTGCAATTACTGCGGGGGAATACATATCCGAGGTGATCTTAAATATTTTAAGGACATTGCCTTTCCCGAAAATTGTCATGTTGCTGTTGGTATTTTCCATGATTACATTTTATGCTACGACCTTTGATGCACTGACACTGGTTGCCGCTTCTTACTGTTGTAAAACGTTGGGATCGGACGACTTGCCGTCTCGGAACTTGCGGCTATTTTGGGCAGTGATGTTGATCCTTTTGCCGATTGCGCTGATGTTTTCGGAGGGGACGATGAATAATTTGCAGTCAGTTTCTCTCATTGCTGCGCTGCCTGTCAGTTTCGTGTTGATTTTAATTGCGGCCAGCTTTATCAAAGATAGTCGATCTTATTTGAATGGAAAATAAAAGATGAGGCCCTGAAAACGTTCAGGGCCTCACTTTTTTCATTTTTTTGTACGATGAATCCAGGCTGGTGAAGCAGTAAATAAATTTTTTACAATAGGAATTTTTAAAAACACCCAACTTATTCCCCAACTGATTCCCAAAACTGCCACAGCAGTAAACGGAGCAAATAACACGGAGTTTGCAACTGTTGGAAGGTAGTCTAACAACGCCTCGATAATAAGCCAATGAATTAGATAAATCCCAAGGGAGCACGAAGCTATGGAGGAAGCAACACGACGTAATATACCTTTGGGGTGGCATCCCAGCAACAAAATGCTTACAGCAGATGTAAGAGTCAAAGTAAATAAATTACCATAATTGTTGAATACAGGATCAAAGACCTCGCCACGTACATGGGATCTTGCAAGACCGGACAGGGTCAGCATGAGCACGCATAAAGGGATGGACACAATTGCAATCGTTCGATAACGTTGGAATACCTGACGGTATTCCGCCAGAAAAGCGCCCAAAGCTAGATAAAATACCGCATACCAATAGTGATATCCAAAAAAATTGACATACCAGAAAAACTGACGGTTTCCGGTGTGGCCGATCCGTCCTGTGACCCAGCGTAGAAGATACTCCAGATCATTCAGAAATAAATTTCCGAAAGTAAAAATGAAAATCAGAGCAAGGCCGTAACGGTAAATTCGTTTGGAACCGTTGCGCAGGCTGTGAAGAATTGGGAGCAGCAACGTAAGAAATAAAAAAGTAGGAAGATACCAAAGGTGCTGAATATATCCCACGCGAAGCTCTGAGGCAATGGTAAAAAATTCTCTGGGAGATGATCGTTCACCACGTAAAGCCAACACAATACATAGCGATGCAAGAGTCCAAAATAAGATCAACAGCGCTAAATGGATACAGCGAAGGGTATTTTTTTTTAGATCCAATGGCCGCCTTAGAGATAGTGCTCCGCTGGCTGTAAAAAACAGAGGGACACAAATGCTCATAAATGTGGTCAAGGCATAGCAAAAAACCGCTTTACCTCCGCCGGCCATGACATCTGGAGGATTACGGAATGTCAAATGATAGAGCACTACAAAATATGCCCCCAGGACTTTCATAAGATCGAGTCCGGCAATTCGCTCATTTGTCAGATTGGATTCCATACGATTCCTCCCAGAACAGTAGTTCGACCACATACTATCATATTTATCTTATAAAATCAACAGATCCAAATATCTTTCGCAAGTACAGCGCTGGGATGTGAGGAAATGCAAAGCATAAATTGTGCAAGATGACAAATTATCAAGATGATGCTGCATAGGATATTGACAAAACCGATAGTGAATGCTATACTCAGCATACAAAGTGTGAATGTTCTGTGAAGAATATTACGAATATATTAAAAAATAAGTGTGCTATGTGAAGAGCCCGTTCCACCGGCGAATGCTGGTTTACCTTCTTTCTTTCACCTCTCGTTCGGGGTTGGACTCCCCCGAATGGGCAAAAAACCTCCCAAATTTGGGAGGTTTTTTGCATGAATTCCGAATTTTAATAAGCATTAAACTGAGAACTACGATAGGCGCTGGGCGTCTGTTTTAACGCTTTTTGAAATATGCGACTGAAATACCGGCTGTCATGATAACCGACAGCGGCTGCAATTTGGGATATAGAAAGGCTGGAATCCTTCAAAAGCTCCTGTGCTGCGCCTAAACGTAAAGTTTGAATGTGCTGAGAAATGGTTTGTCCCGTTTCTTGACGGAATAACACGCTTAGATATTGGGGATTGAGATTGGCAATTGCACCAAGCTGATCGAGGGAAACTGCTTCTCGAAAGTGAAGCGCCAGGTATGCTTGTACTTGGGATACACCAGGGCTTAGCTTTGGGCCATTGACGGAACAAAATTGTTGGAACGTATTTATCAATACGGCCTGTTCCTGTTCTAATGTGACACAGTGAGCCAATCGATCGCCAGTGTGTTGAAGCAATTCGGATCCAGGAAGGCTGCGGCAGAGTGTGCAGGCGCTCTGCATGATTTCTCGAGGAAGCGTAAATGCCAACGTGGGGGTGCGTTCAAACATGGGATGAAATTCTTGAAATACGTCTTGAACCCACTGTGAAAGCAACTCTGCGTCCCGACGAACCAGTCCGGCCTGGAGCCGGGATAATTGAGACGCGTTTAGGGTTGGCGCAGATGTAGGGGATGGGTTTAAGCTGTTGCTGTCGTAACATTTGTTGTACCCGCCCATAATTCCATGTTCAATTGCGTCTACTGCGGAACGAAAACAGGCATACAGACCCGCTGTGTCTCGACAGGGGATTCCCTCTCCCATAATCAGATGAAATGTTGAAAGCATGGGATCTCGGCATAGCAAATCAAAGCATTTGGAAAACTGTTGTTTGAAACGGGAAACGTCTGGACTATGAGGCGTAAAGGGAATATTGACAAGGCATAGAAGAAAATCCTTTGTAACACACAATGCGCCTTCCGGAAACAGAGGGAGCAATCGAGTCTGAAGAAAAGCCTCGGCCTGAAACAGTGCGGTGCGGCGCTGGCTACCGGTTTCATCAGAAAAGTGTGGAATGATATTGAGCAGGAGTATGTTCAGAGCACCGGCTGTAAACTCGTAGCCGTAGTATTCTCCTAGTTCCTGTAGGGTTTCGCCGTGGAGCGGCTGGAGGTTCTGCAAATCAATGAGTAGCTGATGCCGCAGCCGCTGACGATATTGCTCCATTTGGGAATATATAAAACATGAAATGCAGTCTTCCTTGAGCGATGCAGACATAAAGGCTCCTTTCCTATGATTTATGGACATATTTTTAACTGGGTTGTTGGTTTGTTGTGTTTCGGTTGGAGATGCAGTGCAATAGAAAGGAATTGTGAAAATCAATAGAAACTTTTTAAAATCTGCAAAACTTTTTTGTTATTTTAACATGATTTCTCATAAAAGTCCACTTTTTCTGCGGTGCTGTCCCTTGTACTTTTTTGTACAGATTCGTACAATGAAAGAAAAAGTCTTTGTGGAGGAATGTTTATGATGGACAGGAAATATGGCGCAGGATTTGAACAATATACACCTCAGGAACAGGCACGAATTGCAGTGGGGCGAGAAATAGCGCAGGAAGGAATGGTTTTACTGGAGAACAGAAATGCGCTACCTCTGAAGGCTGGGGTGAAAGTGGCATTGTTCGGAGTGGGACAAATTGGTTTTCTTCATGGAGGGTCCGGTTCCGGTTCTACGTTTGCAAATTATGTGGTAAAGCTGCCCGAGGCTATGGAAAATGCAGGGGCGACCGTAGATCAGGAGCTGTTAGCCCTGTACAGTACATACTGTGCTGCTGAACAGAAAAAAGTGGAAAAGGAGCCGCCCCATATGCGCCGGGGGACAATTCCAGAACTGGTGCTTCCAAATACAGTGGTGCAAGCGGCAGCAGAACGAAATGATGTTGCTGTGATCTCCTTTGCTCGATTGGCTGGGGAGGGACGGGACCGTACTCTGACACCGGGAGACTATTATCTGTCCGATGCAGAGCACGCCCTCCTGCGGTCAGTCCGCAAAGTGTTTGACAATATGATTATCCTGTTAAATGTCTGTGGTACGATAGATATGGAATGGGTGGATCTCTATAAACCAGAGGGTGTTCTGATGGTTTGGATTCCCGGACAAGAGGGAGCCTCTGCTGCGGCGGATATTCTCATGGGGCATGTGAATCCTTCCGGCCGTCTTACAGATACCATTGCAAAATCCTGGTCGGATATTCCGTCTTCAGAGAATTTTGGGGCCTGGGCGGACGGCTTTGAAAATTACACCGGGGATGAGAATCAGGTTCCCTACTGGGGTGGTGTGGGCAATCACGAGATGGTTCCGATTGGAGAGACTGTGGTACGGGCCATTGGAAATCGCCGCTACACGGAGTATCAGGAGGGGCTGTATGTGGGTTACCGGTATTTCAGTACCTTTCATGTGCCGGTGAGATACCCCTTTGGATACGGCCTTAGTTATACCTCTTTTACAAGGTCGGCCTCTAATTTTCAGCAGACAGAAAATGGAGTGGCTTTTACGGTAACAGTATTCAATACAGGAGAAGTGTCTGGTAAAGATGTGTTGCAGATTTATTTGCATGGTGCTGAGGATCTGCTGGAGCGTCCTGAGAGAGAGCTGGTGGCATTTCAGAAAACCAGGCTGCTGGAACCTGGAGAAAGCCAGACCGTTGTGTTTGCGATTCCTTATCGAGATATGGCCGTGTACCATGAAAAGCGGGCGGCATGGATGCTTCAGAAGGGCAATAATGTATTATATTTAGGCGGAGATGCGCTTCATAACGAGGAATTTGCATCATTTTATACAGAAGAAACTGTGCTGGAACAGGTTACCAACCAGGTAGTGCTTCATCATACTCGAACCCTGAGACAGTTATCCAAACGAGATCCCGAAGGAACAAAACCGATAGCTCCGCCAATTCGTGCAGATTCTGGTGAAAAACATGGAAAAATGAAAGATGGAACATTCGCTTGGCCGCCGGTCAACTATGAAGAGGCAACATGGAAATTAAAAGATGTTCGGGATGGTAATGTGTCTATGGAGACGTTCCTTCGGCAAGCAGAAGATTTTGAACTCGTGGTATTGCTGATTGGTGCAAATCTGACAGGTTTTTCTGCGGTGGAGACACAGGATAAAAAGACTGAACAAATGTCATATATGGGGAACATCAAGAAAGAAACCCAACTGGGGCCGCTGTCTGAATGCATTCCCGGTATGGGCGGATATACTGCGACGATCCAGAGACTGGGGATTCCCACCATTACAATGTGTGATGGCCCGGCAGGAATCGGCGCAGGGGAAAAGAATAATAAATTGGCGTTTCCAACGGCGACCATTACCGCGTGTACTTTTTCCACGGAACTGGCGGAGCGGCTCGGTGATGCCATGGGCGGAGAGGCCCGGGAGCGGAAAGTGGATGTCTGGTTGGCGCCCTCTATGAACATTCATCGGAATCCCTTAGCAGGCCGCAATTACGAGTACTATGCGGAAGATCCTCTTCTCTCCGGAAAGATTGCGGCAGCGGTGGTACGGGGCGCACAAAAGCATCCGGTGTCCACCTGTGTCAAACATTTTGCGGCGAACAATCAAGAGACGAGTCGCTGGGATAAAGATGATTCGGTCATGACAGAACGTGTTTTGCGGGAGATTTATCTCAAAGGTTTTGAGATTGCCGTAAAAGAAGGAGAACCGCACAGCTTGATGACTTCCTATAATCCTTTAAATGGCGTACAAACCGCGGCAAGAAAAGATTTGCTTATGAACATTCTCCGTAATGAATGGGGATTTGATGGATTTGTTGTTACAGATTGGGAAGGAGATGCAGGGCTTGCAGTAGAGTGTATCCAGGCGGGTAACGATGTGCTGATGCCAGGGTTCCCCGGTATGGTGGACTATGTATACAAAAAAGTTCAGGATGGAACGTTAAGCCGTGCAGACTTGGAGGCCTGCGCGGGGCGGCTTTTAAAAGTCGTTATGCATTCTGCGGCTATGGAGCGGTATCTTTCCCATTGACCACGGGAGCAAAATGCCGCTTCCCATATAATATGGGAAAAGTTATTTCTTTGCCAGCTATGTCTATGCCGCCAATGCTGTATCCGGGTTCTTACCATATATCAATGATATGTCCGGAACTTTCTATGATTCCAATGATAACCAATGGCAAGTATTTGAGGATCTAAAGGGGTTGTCTGATTGTGCATGAAACTATCCTGCATATGCAAAATTGTCGACAGAGGAGTTAGTTCAGTACAGTACGTTGAAATCTGATATGTCCACTTATGCAGAAATTCGTATTTTGGAATTTATTATTGGTTCTGCAGATATAGATGCGGCATTTGATGGATTTGTTTCAGAACTAGAAAACATGGGGCTTCAGGAAATGATCGAACTGAAGCAGGACGCCTATGATTGAGCGATTAAACGTGCTGAAAAGTTGGAAACATAATGAAATAAAGAGACCGTCATAGAGAGATCTATGGCGGTCCTCTTGTGAAATGGAAAAATAAATTACTTGTGTATTTCTGATTTTTCTGATAAGATGGGGAAAACAAAAAAGGGGATGCTAGTATGAAATATATTCCGCTGGATAAGCGGTCAAAGAAGCAGCAGAAAACTTATTATGCCGCGCAGCGTAGCAGCTGGAATGGAACCAATCCGGTGACAAAAATTGTTCCAAGTAAAAAGATTTATAATCGAAAACGGGCAAAGCAACTGTGGAAATCAGATGCTTTGCCCGATGTTGATTATAGTGCAGTGCCTTGTTTCGGAATGGACATATGGGACAAATCCACACCTTCCAGAGATAGAAGTTTTATTTTTCGCTCAATTCCCCCTGCATAGCCGGTCAGACTGCCGTTAGCGCCGATGACTCTGTGACATGGAATAATGATAGAAATGGGGTTGTGCGCTACTGCGCCGCCTACGGCCTGAGCAGACATAGAAGAACGTCCGTGTTTTGAGGCCAGAACTTTGGCAATTTCTCCATAGGTTATAACTTGGCCATATGGAATGGTAAGAAGAATTTCCCAGACGGAACAGCGAAAAGGGGAGCTAAGCAGTCGAAGCGGCGGCATAGTCTCCGGTTTTTCCTTTTGAAAATAGAGATTCAGCCAATGTTTTGCTTCTTGGAATATGGGGAGATCCTGCTCGAGGGAATCTGTAACTAAATTTTCGCCAAAGTATTTTTGACCATCAAACCAAAGACCAGTCAAGGAGCTGCCATCACTGGCCATGAAGATTTTGCCCAGTGGCGAAAGAAACGTATTCGTATACTGAAAATCCATTAAAAATCCTCCGTATGTTCATCCCTGCGATCGCACTATGGGGCGCACCGTGAGCAAATCTGTTGTTATCCGGCTGCGGTGCTTTCAGTAGAGGCGTTAGACTGAATAGCCTCCACGGCATCGGGCTGTGTAACAGCCAGTTCTTCAGTGGTGATGGTAGAATACTGTTCTACGATTTCATTAAGCTTAGCGTCATATTCTTGATATCGAAGTTCGCTTTCTGCTGTGGTCTTCCAGTAATAGTTTTCGGTAGCGCCAACATAGTACATGATGTGATAACCAAAGCTGGTTCTTATGATGGCAGTATCGCCGGGCTGCCGGGATGTGTCAAAGCACCAGTCGTTAAATTCAGTAACCATTTGACCGGGATACACGTCTTCATATAGACCGCCGGTTGTGTTGGAACCGGTATCGGCAGAATAGGTGTTGGCCAGCTCGCCGAAACTTTCTTCAGTGGCGTCTCCGGATTTCCACTCTTCATAGATTCGTTCAGCTTCCTCCTCAGCGTCTGCCCAGGCGGCTTCTTCACTGGCCTCCTCTGCGGCAGAGTCCTCTACAGCGGAGCTTTCACTGCCTTCAGAACTGGTATCTGCAGGCTCGATAAGAATGTGCCGGACGTTAACATTTGGTTGATCTGATTTTTCGATCCCATAAGAGGTGAACATATCGCTGTTATCGTCATAGTAAGATTCGATCTCATCATCTGTAAAGGAAAGACTATTATAGATTTCGTCGGAGTATGCCGTTACATAATAAGAATCGTAGAGATATTGTTCAAAACTCTCTTCCGTAGCGGCAGAGCCATAGGAGTCCTGAATATAAGCTAATACATCACCGTTTCCGTCGCTGTCCGTGAAGCCAGCCTGTTGGGCGTAATCTGCCATGGAGGAAATCGTTGAATCATATTCAGACTGATATGTTTCAGGCATTGTAAAGCCCGCTTCCGTGGCAGCAGCTTTCAGGGACTCGATTTGCTGAATCGAAGTACATGCATTTTGAAGGAAGAAATCATGCCAAGTCATGTCATCAGAATATTGCTGTTCTGAGAGTGGCTTGGAGGCATCGAATCCAAAACCGTTTGTCTGGACGTAATAATAGTATTCTCCCCAATAATAATAGCTAAATTGTGCATTGGTGAGTTCGGTCAGTTCGTTTCCGTTTTCATCCTGTATCGTTACGGCAATGGCATCCGGATCAAAGTTGTCTTTTTGAAAAAGTTCAGTGATTGCGGTGACAAAGCCGGGCATGCTGCCGGTTTTGGAAAGTGTGGTTAAAGCGATCACCAGACATACTACAATTATTAGCAGCAACCCAATAATAGCGGTGAGGACAACGGTCAGCGCAGAATGCTTTTTCTTATGTGGTGTCTGTGTATCAGAAATTGTATGATCTGATTTCAAATTAGCAGGTCCATCGGCAGAAGCTGTCTCGTCGGAGGTTTCAGTTGTCTCCGTTTCATCAGGAGTTACAGGTTCGACAATATCCGATGTCCCATCCGGTACATCTTCGTTCGTAACAGAGGATTCTGCATCGGAGATTGTTTCGTCATTGGCAGGAGCGTCGGCGGATTCTTCATCCGGCTCTGTATTAGAGAATGATTTGGTCTCGTTTTCAGGAGTTTCCTCGGTCGGAGGGGGATCGGAGAAAGCTTGGCCACAGTTTGGGCATACCGTCTTTTGGTCGGAAAGCTCCTGGCCGCAGTTTGGGCAAAACATAAAGACACATCCTTTCTGTATCGGTTATATCTGCCGGTTTGACAAATATAGCAAAGGCTATTATATCAGATGATGTGGGAAAAGTCTGCACAAAACATGGGGAAAACTGTGAATTTTTTATAAAAGTTTCCGATATCAGGTGCGTCAAAGCTGCAGCTTTGACGCACCTGATATCTTTGTTTAATTAACAGGCAGCGGCCTTACAGGCCTTATCTGCTTTGGTGAACAGCAGATAACCAATGATAAATACCAAGACAAGCGCACCAACTCCAAGATTCTGGCTACCGCTGATTTGGGTGACTACCGCGATCAGGGTTGTACCCATAAAAGAGGCGCCTTTACCACAAATATCGAAGAGACCAAAATATTCACCAGATTTTTCCGGAGGAATAATTTTTCCAAAATAAGAGCGCGACAGGGCCTGGACGCCGCCTTGGAACATGCCGACACATACGGCCAGCACCCAAAATTGCCACTGATAGGACAAGAAAATTGCAAAAATAGTAATGAAAGTATAAGCCACGATACAAATTTTAATCAAGGTCCCAGAATCATATTTTGCAGCTAACCGCCCAAAGATGATGGAACAGGGAAATGCGACGAACTGGGTTACCAACAAAGCAATCAACAGACCTTCTGTTGCCAGCCCTACAGCAGTGCCGTAGGCTACGGCCATATCAATAATTGTATATACGCCGTCAATGAAGAAGAAAAAAGCCAGCAAAAACAGAAAGATATGTTTTTCATGCCGAATGTTTTTAAAAGTACTCCAGAGGCGTTGAAAGCTCTGGCGGAAAGGATTTCCCTGTGCCTCTACATATTTATCTTGATGATAGGTTTTCAAAAGTGGGACTGACAGACAAATCCACCAGAGTGCTGTGAGAACAAATGCAATGGTCATCGCGGCGGTCATCGTGAGTCCCAGCTTGTCCGCAAACAGTACGATTACCAGACATGCAATGAATGGAATACAAGAACCAATATAGCCGAAGGCATAGCCTTGTGAGGATATGGTATCCATGCGTTTTTCCGTGGTGGTTTCCGGCAACATTGCGTCATAGAATACCAGAGAGGAGGAATAACTTACCTTTGCCAGTACAAAAATTACCAGGAAGGCCAACCAGCTCCAGGCAAAACCCAATAGCGCGCAGCTCACGGCACCAAGAATCAGGGATACAAGGAAGATAGGCTTTTTGTAATTCTTACGATCGGCCAGCGTGCCGAATACGGGGCCGATAATGGCGGTAAGCAGTGTGGCAATAGAGCCTGCATATCCCCAATAGGCCAAGTAATCGGTGTCCGAGACCCCTGCGTTGCCAGCCAGAGCGTTAAAATAAATGGGAATTAAAGTGGAAACCAGCATGGTGAAGGCAGAATTGCCTACATCGTAGAGAATCCACGATTTTTCCCGCTTGGTCAATTTCAATGCTTCCATGTCGTGTTTTACCTCCTTATGGTCTAGGCTTCCCCAAAGGTATGATCAAAGCCGGGTCCAAGGTCCGCAGTGCCGTTCATATAACCATCCAGTTGAGGGAACAGAACTTTAGACAAGTTCAGTGCGTCTTGATAGTGTTCAAACAAAATCTTGTCGCTATCAACACAGGACGGGTTTTGTTGAAGTGGGACAAACATGTCGCCCAATTCACTGTGACCGGCCAGCTTCATACCACAGAGGAGAACCTTTCGCTTTGCGCCTGAAGCAATTAGCATATTTAAATAAAATACCATGGATTTTTCCGTTCGATAGAGTTGCTTTGCAGACAGCGGAGGATAAAAGGGAGCGATGATTGAGGCAGAAATAGAAGAAGGATGCAGGTGGGACGTAACTCTATGCTTGACGGGATCCAAACCGTCAAGTTCCATCAAGTACCGATCAAAGGAAGACTCAATTGCGCTATGGCTTACGCCCTCTTTTTCTTTTTGACCGACATAGGGATGACACTCCCGATCCAGAATGAAATGGCACAGAACGCCATAGAGATAGGAAAGCGAAGCTTCGCGCTGAGATGCGTTTTGCGCTGTCTTTACAAACTGTGAAAAAAAGTCGCGACCGGTGCGTTCATGGCTTTGACAGCCAAGTTGATTAATCGTGTTTTTCCTGAATGGTTTATAATAAAACAATAAATCTGGCCCATGAACGCCAAAATCAAAGAGATCACAATGAGATTCTATGATATGTTGCATTTCTGGCGATAATGACATGAGAACATCCCGGCCAAACCGGTAATGTGCATAAGTGGTGGGCAAGCAGGATCACTCCTTTCTATCAAAACTTTACCATAGATATTCTAGAATAGCAATGTAAAATCTTCCTGCTGTAATATGTAAAGTGCAGGGAAAAGTGCTGTTAAACGGAGTTTAGCCCATGGCGGAAAGGAGGGATAAGTTTGTTCGACAGATATTGACGTGGGGCACGGTAAAGACCGTGCCCCACAAATTTGTTGCGTTTTCCATATTGGGTCCTTGAAGATGAATACTCTATTTTGTTATGATACAGCCCGTTCGTTTCACTAGCCACAGATCATCTTATGGAAATAGGAAAAATCTGCTTGGCCAATAGCGGGAATGGTCGGCCATCCGGCACTAGTCCGTCCTCCGCTCATCTGTTATATGGAAATTGCTGTAGAGAATGCAGCTCGAATTGCTTTTTGTACGTTAGCAGCCTTGTCACAGTCGCCAATGGTATAAAGCCGGTAGGCGGGGTCATACAGCGCGGTTGCATCGGCCTGACGGGGACGCATACCGGCAGCCATAACCACACTGTCACAGGGAAGCGTGTGGGAAGCGCCATCCTGATCGGTGTAGGAGATGCCTTCAGCAGTGATGCTGGTGCAGCGTCCGCCAGTGACAGTCTTCAGATTGTCATGATAGCCCATATTCCGGATCAGGCGGTTTTTATAGGAGGCGGAGGCGTCTGCCAGGATCTTTTCCTGCATCTCCAGCACGGTGACGTCGTGTCCCTGTTGCACCAGATGGAGGGCCGTTTCACAGCCCACCTGGCCGCCGCCGATGATTACAACGGATTTCCCCAGGCCGGCCTCATGGCCGTAGACGTCGCAGGCCGGAACGGCAGTGTCTGCACCAGGAATCGGAAGAATCAGTGGTGTGGCGCCCAGAGCGGCGATGACCACTTCATAGTTTTCCTCCACCAGCAGCTCCCGGGTGGCTTTGACTCCCAGTCTGCATTCAATAGCGGCCTTCCCCACCTGTGCGATGAGCCAGTTCTTATATTTGGCCAGAGAATGCTTGAACTGAGCGTAGTCAGCAAAGTTCAGCTGGCCGCCCAGCACGTCCCTTTCCTCAAAGAGTGTGACCCTATGGCCCCGCCGAGCGCAGGTGAGTGCCGCCTGCATACCGGCAGGCCCACCGCCTACTACCGCAACCTTTTTCAGCGCTTTGGGTGGCGTATCGATTTTATCCAGCACATGTTCAATGCCCATAACCGGGTTGACCGTACAGACAAACGTGATACCGTCGATACAGGCGGAATCATGACAGCGCATACATTTGACGCAGGGAACCACATCTTCACCCCGGTTTTCGTAGGCCTTTGTGCCCAGATTTGGGTCTGCCAGCCAGCCTCGGGCCATGGAAATCAGATCCGCTTTTCCCTCGGCGATGGCGGACTCCATCTCGTCCAGGTCCTGATAGCCGCCGATGGTCAGCACAGGAATCTTGGCGCCGCTTTCCTTGATGCGTTGGGCCATCCAGAGATTGGGCGTGTCCGGCTCAAAACTCATACAGTGGGCCTGCCAGCCGGTGCCGGCATGGACGTGCAGAATGTCTGCGTGACCCTCCACAATCTTCGCCATTTCGCAGGCATCGTCGATGGTAAATCCAGCTCCTTTGGGCAGCTCGCCGGACATGCGAAGCTCGACGAGAAAATCCTTTCCGGCGGCCTCGTGGATGGCGTCGCAGCATTCATTCAGGAATCGCAGGCGGTTCGCCAGACTCTGGGGGCCATATTCATCAGAGCGCTTGTTGGTGCGAAGACTCAGAAAACCGCCGAACAGACCCATGTCATAAGCCATATGCAGCATACACATGTCGTAACCGATGCGCTTGAGAATCTTCACCTGATCCTGGAGGTTTTGCTTGATGTCCGCCAGCATTTCCTTGGTCAGCTCCTTGGTGGGCTGACCGGGAACCATGCCCGGACCAGGCACCATCAGTCCGCCGGAGACATAATAGCCTGCTTCCTTTGTGGCTGCCTGGATCTCCATGGAGGCTTTGGCACCGTAAAAGTGGATGGCGTCTGCCAGCTGGGCCAAATAGTGCTGGCTGTGGCCGATGTAGAGGTCATAGGCCATGTGATCATTGTCGGGGGTGACAGGATAGGCGCCGGTGCCGGAGCAGGTCACCACAGCGGCGCCGCCCTTGGCTTTATTTGCATAGTGCGTAATGATGGCCTCAGTGGGGTAGAGTTCTCCTCCCTGGAGCGCGTGCAGACCCATGGGGGCTGTAAACAGCCGGTTCCGGAACACCACGTTCCCCACTTGGAAGGGGGAAAGCAGATGTTTATAGCGATTGACCATAGAAAACACTCCTCGATCAAAAAATTAGATACCTTAATTATAGAGAAAAAAATAGGGGGAATCAACGTGTAAAACCGATTGATTCCTCCCATATGTATTCTTTTGGGGAAATTTTCAGCGGGCAGAACCGTTGACAGACCGAGTTGAATAGGGTATCATGAGCGCAAACATTCAACATGGAAGTGAGGAACTTTACATGAAAAGTGTGATGCTGCTGGAGGGGGGCTCCTATCGTGGGATTTATACCTCTGGCGTATTAGATGTATTTATGGAGCATGATGTGTATCCGGACTGCGTGGTGGGAGTTTCAGCGGGAGCGCTCAACGGGTTGGGCTATGTGGCAAAACAGCCGGGGCGCAGCAAAAATATTGTACTGAATTATGGCCTGGATCCGCGATATGTGGGGACAAAGGCGTTGCGATCTGAACATAATCTGGTTGGGTTTGATTTTATTTTGCGCCAAACACAAGAGATATACCCGTTTGATAAAGAGACGTTCTATCATAGTGGAATGAAGTTCTATGCTGCGGTAGTGAACTGTGACAGCGGAGAGCAGGAATACATAGACCGAGATGAAACAGAGGACATTCTGGCGGCGATAGCAGCTTCTTCTTCAATGCCATTTTTATGTAGAAAAGTTAAAATAGGCGGGCAGGAATATTTAGACGGAGGTACCGGAAGGCATCTGCCGCTGGATTTTTTGCGACAGCATCCGGAATATGATCGTGTAGTAGTGGTATTAACCCGGCGAATTACCTATCGGAAAAAGCCGATGGGTGGTGCCATACGTAATTTGGGCAAACGGCTTTATCACAGCTACCCCAAATTGCTGGATAATATCCTTCAGGAAGCAGATCTTTATGCCAAAGAACGGATGGAATTAGAGCAGATGGAACGCGAAGGACGAGCCCTGGTTATTCAGCCAAAAGAAGAGCTCGGAATTGGGCGTTTAGAGCGGGATATCAATAAACTTCGCCAGGGATATGAGACCGGTCGACAGGATGGTATGCGATATCTAAAACAGGTACAAGAATATTTGAGATGAGTAAAACTCGCCGGAAGGGCTTTATCCTTCCGGCGAGTTCGATTATTTCCGCTTTGTATAAGTATTATTATCATCCATGGTGACATAAGGCACGGGCCAGGGAACCGTATCCTGTACCGGCTGAATGGGAGTCCAATCCTTATGAAGCGGCCCTGGATCCTGAAGACGCTGGTCCTTTTTAGGAGGCATGGCGTCGGCTGGAGGCGGAGGGGGCGGGTTTTTCAACATTTCATATTTGCTGTGGGCCCAGTTGATATCATCCAGATTGCCGAAAATATCAGGGCAAACTTGTTCATGGAGGAACAGCCACCGTCCGTCTTCGAATACGAAATCTGCCCCATACCGTTCCCAGAGGTAAGCACAACGCTTTTTCTGATTGCCGTTGAGGGTGGAATAAATCAGGCCGGGGGTCAAAAAGTAGGCTCGTGCAGTTTGTCCGTCATCTGCGACTTCAATAATATCGGTGACCAGCGTGTGACAGATACTTCGCTGAGAGGACGGGGATCCATACCGCCCACTTGCGGATAAATTTCATAAATTTGCGTAAAACGCTGAAAACAAGCTGCGTCATAGCAGGTAACAGAGCCATACCAGACATTTTCAAAGCCTCTCCATCGACCAAAAGCATGGGCCCAAGAGCATTCGTCTCGGCGGGACCAGATGGTTCCCCACTCTTCTTTGGCAAAGGATTTGCCGTGGAGATAGCTGTGACGCGCATGAATATTTTCGGCCTGCTGAGAGCCTACCGCATTATGAATGCGCTGTGATAAAGAAAGATGTGTTTTCATCAGTAAGGCCTCCATTCATTGTGTACTCCGGCGGGGCAACAACCGTGTTCATCCGAATAGCTGTAGTATGCTTCTGGGGCCGGTGGGAAACTATCGCTCCAGTTATAAGTGGGATCGTGAGCGGTCATTTTTATGGTGGGTTCTCCAAACAACTGTTCCATGAAGTTGCTGTTGGGTTCCTCAAATACCGGTTGATTTGCCACTGCATCGCCGGGTGTTACAATGATGTCAGGAGCGTCCACCACTCGCCAGATTTTCCAAACACCATCTTCTTTCATAAAATCAGCGCCGATTTTTCCGCAGACCCAATGGGCACTGGCGGTACCGTCTCCATTGGGATCCGTGCGCTGGCCGATGGAGTACCAGAGCCCCTGGGCCGTTTTTCCGTCGCCTGCAATTTCTACCAATGCGGTGGAGAGTGGAGCCGCAATCATAGAACCATATCCCAGGTTTTCGATACAGTTTTTAACATTGGGGTTGTGCTTGCAGATTGCATCCAACTGCGCTTGGCGAAGATTTCCGTGTTGGCCAACGTACCAGGCAGAGATGTTGTCAAGGCCTACGTAGAACCCCCAGTTAGAGCCGAAGACAGCCGTTTTTTTATGTTCCGGTTTCTGAACCCAAAGGGTTTCAAGCTCTTCCCGGCGCATATCCTGCATATAAAAGTATGCACGACGTGCCATCAGGTCTTTTACTTCCTCCATGTCCCAGACACGGCGGATCTGTTCGTCATCAGAAAATACTTTAGTGTTCAATGTTCAGACCTCCTTCTCGTATCCATAGCTGAAGGTGTCAGCAAATGTTTCATACGGTTCCGGCAGCCTCGGAAGCTTTGCCAAGGGGCGGTCGGGGGTATAGTACTCCCGGAGCGTGACTTTAATCGTTGGTTCCGGTAAAGTGGCATGTTTCATAGCGGCAAAAGCAGGAAGTGCGGGAAATGGCTTTTGAGGCTCTGCCCAGTTTTGGCCGCAGAGACATTTAATGTCTTCCAGGTATTGGAGATGCCAGATTTTCCAGGCGTCATTTTCATATATAAAATCTACTGCAAACACGCCGAAAGTCCAGTAAGATACAGGACCGGCCTCGGTGACATCGGCCTTGGAACCCTGAGAGTACCAGATGCCTTTTGCAGTTTTCAAATCGTCGGCCAATTCGATGACCGGAGTTCCCAGCGGTTTGACATCAAAATCTCCGATGCCGTATAGAGTTTTATCATCTTGATTTCCAAGCTGGTCCGGGAGATCTTCTTTTAAGAGTTTTGCCTTCAATGCAGTATTTTGATCGATGGCAGAAAACCAGCCGGCAATGGCCTCCCGGCCTACATACCAGCCGTTGTTGAGTCCCATAGAGACGTTTGAACGATTACTCCAATAGGTATCGAACATAGTGCTTTCTCGCTTGAGCAGGAAACTGACTGCATAGCGACCCATGAGATTTTTAATTTCTCGGCGTTCCTCCCATCGGCCCACCAGCTCTTCAGCGGAAAGTGCGGCTTTCTTCATAATAACCTTCCTTTCATCCGGCCTGAAGGCCGGTTTCTACTATTATGATAGGAGAAAATGGATGAGGCCGCAATTGCCAAAAAGCAAAAGAACATCATCAAAAACAAAAATATCCCCGAAGAGCATACTCTTCGGGGCCTGGTCACCGCTGACGCATGGCTACGACCAGCTGGCGTAAAGCTTGCTGTTGTGATTCAGTCAGGCCGGTTAAATCCAAGCTGTTGTCATTTTTTGTGTTGCAACCCAGCAAATAGTCTGTAGATACCTTAAAGATTCGGGCAATTGATAAAAGCACGTCATAAGAAGGCATTCGAAGATCAGTTTCATAGGCGGAAATTACTGATTTTGTAAGCCCCAGACGCTGTGCCAGTTGCTGCTGGGTTATATGTTCTTGCCGGCGCAGTTGCCGAAGACGGGAGCCAAAGTCAACCATATCAAAACCTTCTTTCATATATAGTGTACCCAACAGAAGGATTTAAATGGTTGATTAAGTATTTATATAGTTGATTTTTGAAGATGAGTGTGATAAGATAGGTCCCAAGAGCGAAACCGCGGAGGGAATTATCCTTATGAAACGTTGTGTTGGAATCATTTTAGCTGCTGCATTGATTTTGAGCGGATGTCAATTGAATCGGAAGTTCCAGTGTCAAGATGAGCTAGAGACAGTCATTTATTCCTTTCCAGAGAATCAGCGAAGAGAATTCTACTTGGCGAGCTGTGTACCGTTGTCAGAGAACAGCACTTTATTTTCTGATCTAACATGTAGCGGAATCGTAGAGCGGATTTTGGAGACAGAGGAG
>CABRZL010000004.1 GCA_902475435.1 uncultured Eubacteriales bacterium
GGCTTATGACGATTGACCATGCGGTAATAGTTAGGCAAATCGACAGGAATGAAACTGGCGTTCAGCAGTTTATGCGCTTCACGATAGGAAGGACCATAGAAATAGTTGTGGCAGTTAATATGACCATTCATGCCAGGAGTCATCATGAAAGGATAACGGCCAATCCGGCTCTTATAGACGATGACGTTGTCCACACGATCAGCGATCTCATGAAGATGGCTAAAGAGAGTCTGAGGCTCGTTGTAGTTGTTAGAGCACCAGATCACATCGCCAGACTTGATGAGGGCCAGCGCATCTTCGACAGTACCTTTTTTGCTGTCGTAGATTTTTTTGTAATCTTCGTATGTCATTTAGTAAACCTCTTTCCGGGGCAACTCCCCAAATTTTCGCAGCCAAGATAGCTGCGGCAAGTACAATTCAAACATACTCATTATACAAAGTTCCATAGTGTTTTTCAATAGGTTTTCTACCGAAAAGCTTGGGATACAGACACGAGGCTTTATGCAAATTATATAACAAATTATATAACCGAGGATGACAAGTTTTATGTAAATTGCTTGGAGAATCGACTATTGCAGGTTACACGGAGCGCAAGAGAAAGATAGAACTATGCTCTTAACACCGAGGAATCTGCGTTAATAGATGAATACCGAATGCTCTCCTCAAAAGAACGGGAAAGCATTCGGCTGGTAATCGAAAATTATCTGGAAAAGTAAAACAAAAAATCCACGGCACAGCCGTGGATTTTATTTGGATCAAACTGCCCGGGTGACCTTGCCGGAGCGCAGACACCTTGTACAGACGTATACATGGCGCGGAGTACCGTCGACAATTGCCTTGACGCGTTTCACATTGGGCTTCCAAGCCTTGTTGGAACGTCTGTGGGAATGGGATACCTTGATACCAAAGGTCACGCCTTTGCCGCAAAAATCACATTTAGCCATTAGCTGCACCTCCTCGCCGTATAAAAAATGGCAGATTGCTTTTTGAGCATCGGCTTATATCATAACAGAATGCAACCAAAATTTCAACTGTTTTTTTTATTTTCTTCAGGGAAATCAAAGGGGGAGTGTTGCCAAAAGCATCCTTTGTGGGTATAATAATAAAAGACTAACGGAAAAAGGAGATGCGCCATGTCCACTTATATGGTATCCCTCCATCATCTGACCAAAGAATTTAAACTAGAAATGCTGTTTCAGGCATCTGATTTTGAAAAGATTCAAATTATTGTGGAAGATGTGAATCGCCCTGCACTGCAACTTACAGGCTTTTTTGAACACTTTGAACCGGCGCGACTTCAAGTGATTGGTCTCGTAGAGGATACTTATCTTTCGGGACTGACGCCAGAGCAGCGGGTAGTGACGTTCGACAGACTGTTTTCATTTCGTCCTCCGGCGCTGATCTTTGCTCGTGGATTGGAACCATGCTCCGAATGTATGGTTATGGCTCGAAAGCACAATATCACCATACTTCGCAGTGGAGCAACGACTTCAGAGCTGGTTTCCACAATGATCGCTACGTTGAAGCACTATCTGGCCCCGCGGCTAACCCGACATGGAGTGCTGGTAGAAGTCCACGGTGAAGGTATGCTTCTTTTAGGAGAAAGCGGCGTTGGAAAAAGTGAGGCGGCAATTGAACTGGTGAAGCGTGGGCACCGGCTGATTGCGGATGATGCGGTAGAAATTAAAAAAGAAGGGGCGTATCTTCTCACAGGTACTGCGCCGGAGCTGATCCGTCATTACATTGAATTGCGTGGAATCGGAGTAATTAACGTCGCAAAGCTTTTTGGTATGGGAGCGGTGAAGGATTCTTCCAACATTGATATGGTTGTAAACCTGGAAACTTGGCGGGATGATGTGACGTATGACCGCCTGGGCATTGAAAATGAATTCACAACGATCCTGGGGGTTAAGATCCCAATGCTGACGATTCCTGTAAAGCCAGGGCGGAATTTGGCTGTCATTCTAGAGGTTGCAGCCATGAATAACCGCCAGAAAAAGATGGGCTATAATGCCGCTATGGAATTTACAGAACAGATCAATCGGCATATTGATCAGACTATGGCGGCCAGCCAAGAAGAATAGAGTTTTTGACGCTCGCGATTCAGCGGGCGTCTGATTATGCAGAAGTACATAAGGAAGGGAGATTGGATACCCATGGGAAAGACCTCGGGTACAACACTGCTGACGGAGGGGTCTATTTGGAGGAAAATTGTTGGGTTTGCAATTCCTCTGTTTTTGGGGAATCTATTTCAGCAACTCTATAATGCGGCAGACTCATTAATTGTGGGGAATTTTATTGGCAGTGAGGCGCTGGCAGCAGTGAGTTCTTCGGGAAGCCTAATCTTCCTGCTGGTGGGACTGTTTAATGGAGTGGCAATGGGAGCAGGTGTTGTGATAGCCCGGTACTTTGGGGCAAACGATCCGGAGAATCTTCAGCGGGCAATCCACACTACCATATTTTTTGGAATTATATCGGGCTGTGCTTTAACGGTGCTTGGGATAGCGCTGACTCCGGTGCTTCTTCGTTGGATGGGAACACCGGAAAATGTGTTGCCGAATTCTGTGCTTTATTTCCGTGTTTACTTTTCTGGTGCACTTGCAGTAGTGCTCTATAATATTGCAGTGGGAATTCTTCAGGCAATGGGAGATGCGAAGCACCCTCTATATTACCTCATTATTTCCTCAGTTGTTAATGTAGTACTGGACCTACTATTCGTGGCGGTGATGGGATTTGGTGTTGGGTCTGCTGCACTGGCCACGGCAATTTCTCAGTGCCTCAGCGCATTTTTGGCATTTTGGAGGCTGTGCCGAGGGAATTCCGTATACAAGGTTGTTTGGCGGAAGATACATTATGACGGACCGATGTTGGGACAAATCTTACGAATTGGACTGCCCTCCGGAATTCAAAATTCCATCATTTCCTTTGCCAACGTGATTGTCCAGTCCTCTATCAATCGATTTGGTTCTGCTGCTATGGCAGGTTGCGGTGTATATTTCAAAATAGAGGGGTTTGGTTTTTTACCCATCACTTGCTTTGCCATGGCGCTTTCTACCTTTGTAAGCCAAAACTTGGGGGCGGAACGTTACGACCGGGTGAAGAAAGGTTCCAGATTTGGAATCGTATGTTCTATGATTATTGCAGAAATTATAGGGATAGGTGTACGTCTGTTGGCGCCATGGTTAATGGCTGCCTTCAATCGAGATCCGGATGTCATAGCTTTCGGTGTGAATCAGGCCGGAATTGAGGCGTTATTCTGGTTCCTTCTGGCATTGAGCCACTGTATGGCTGGTGTTTTACGTGGGGCAGGAAAATCAAAAGTACCTATGCTGGTGATGCTGGTATGTTGGTGTGTCATTCGCATCAGCTATATTACCATTGCGCTGAATTTCATATTTGACATTCGGGTGGTTTTTTGGGCATATCCTATCACATGGACCTTAAGCTCGATTGCCTTCGCGGTGTATTATTTTCGAGCAAATTGGCTCCACGGAGGACGCATCGGGGCAATCTCACAGTATCACAAAAAAGAAGTATCATAAAAAGAACGGGCTGCATGCCTTGCAGCCCGTTCTTTTACATACCACCCTGCATTTTAGGTGGTTCCCACATCTCAGTATCTTCATGAAGTGTGATGTTGTTCTCTTTTGCAAATTTCAGCATTTGCTTTTTTGCTTTGTCCCAGGAACCTTTCTCTTTATTTTCCAGAGCTTCTTTTGTAATGGGTAGACCATCACTGGCTCCGCCGCCGGGGCCACCAGGACCGCCACCTGGCCCGGCGCCACCCTTCATCTGAATCAGCATGACCTCAGAAGGTATTTTTTTAAAGAGCTTCTTCTGCATAGTGGGCCGGAATGTAATCGTTGTGATCTGATCTGCCCGGATGTTCATGGTCATGGCTTGTTTGTCAGCCATGCGGAGCACGAACTCTGTTTTATCAAACAGGATATCGGCCTTTGCCATTGTTGACTCCTCCATTTCAAAATGTACCGATGTCTCTCTTTTATTTAAAAAACACGCTAGCATTAGCATATAACAATCTTGACGGTTTGTCAAACGTTGGTTTGTGCAAAGCCATACAATTTGTGTTCTGAGATTTTGTATATGTTGCAAAAATATGACAATGTATGGAATTTAAGATGAAACAGGCCCTCGGTATTTCTACCGAGGGCCTGAAGATCAATCAACTTCAGGGGTTTCGTAGATGCGATAAGTGTTGTTTCGATCCATTGTGGTATATGGTTCAGGCCATGGAACCGTATTCTGCACGTGCATAATTGGGGTGTAGTTATAGTGAATGGGGCCAGGCACTGCGACGTGAACCTCGCCCTTTGCTCCGCCGGCAGAGGTTGCACCACGAGTAGCGCCTTTCTCTTTGATCTTCATGCCGGGGACAGGGGCGTTTTCTGGTTGAGGAGCACCGGGGCCGCCGGGGCCGCCGGGCCCACCAGGACCGCCTGGGGCTCCACCAGGGCCGCCTGGGCCACCGCCAGGACCGCCGGGGGCTCCACCAGGACCACCAGGGCCACCGCCAGGACCGCCGGGAGCTCCACCAGGACCCGGCCCGCCGCCGATGCCCATAAGCTTATTATAGGCATCCATACCGGGATTACATACATCCATAGGACCGCCCATATCTGGGCATACCTGTTCATGAAGATAGAGCCATTCGCCGGTCTCTTCGTCATAGATAAAGTCAGAGCCATAACGTTCCCAAAGCGTCAATCCTCGGAACTTGTGGTTGGCGTTCAGTGCAAATACCAGGATACCAGGGGTCAAGAAAGATGCGCGAACGGTCTTTCCGTCATCGGCTGCTTCAATTATATCCGTGGCAAGCGTGTGCATAGAGATTTCACGTATGGAGCGAGCATCAAACCATGAGATTTCCGGATGTTGCTTCACCAGGCTGATATAGTTCCGGAAGCCATCAGGATCATAGTTAGAAACGCTGTTGTACCAAACTTCGTCAAAACCGCACATAACACCGAATAAATGCCCCCAAGAGGCTTCCTCGCTGGTATCCCAAAATTCACCCCATTCTTCCTTGCAGTAGGAGGTGGCATGGAGGTACGTATGACGGGCATGAAGATATTCTGCTGCCTGCATGCCCTCAGCATTATGAATACGCTGGGAAATAGACAGATGTGTTTTCATCAGCCATTCTCCTTTCTGTAGTTGGGGTGGCCCTTATGCCACTGCGGACGGCCCTCCGGACCGTAACCTTCTGCAGGATCATAAGAGTAGTACGCCACAGGCGGTACAGTTGGATAGCCATCGGACCAGCCATAGCTGCGGTTGTGGACAACATAGGGCATGGTGGGCTGACCAAATTCCTTCTGTGGTTCAACAGGGCCTGTGGGGAAGGTATCTACATCACCCAAATTGGTTCCGGCTTCATATTCCACATCGTTGGCAACCAGCAGGTGCCAAATCTTCCATGTTCCATCGTCTTCTTTTACAAAGTCAGCGCAGATTCGTTCCGGGTACCACATGGCCTTGCATGAGCCATCCGGATTGCCATGGCACTCTACACCCAAAGAATACCATACGCCTTTTGCAGTTTTTCCGTCCCCAGCCAGAACAACACAGGGCGTGGATATATGATGGGCAATGAAATCGCCATAGCCAAAGTTGTCGCGAATGTTGCGAAGTCCGGGATTTGCAGCACATTTTGCGTCCAGAGCTTCCTGCTGCCTTTGCGTATGTTGAACCACGTAATAGTTGGAGATTTCGTCCATTCCAATATAATAGCCCCAGTTGGAGCCATAAGAAGCCGTTTTTTTGTATTTTGGTTCGGAAACCCAAAGCGTATCCAGCTCCAATCGCCGCTGGTTGTTCATATTCATGACCTGACGGCGCGCCATAAGGTCTTTTACGTCCTCAATATCCCAAACCCGAATAATCCGCTCGTCGTCGGAATAGTATTGCTTTCTGCTCATTTCAACGCCTCCTGACTTTCAGCGCCATAGCTGAAGGTGTTTTCAAAGGTGTCATAGGGCTCCGGTACCCGAGGCAACCGGGTATGAGGACGGGAGCCCGTGTAGAGTTGCCGCAGTTCCATGGGCTGATTGGGAGCTGCGAGGGTTAAACCTTTCAGCGGCATAAAACCGGGCATTTCCGGGAATTGCTCTATTGCTTTGGGGTCACCCCATTTCTTTCCGGCAGGGGTATTTATGTCCTCCAAGTATAGAACATGCCAGATTTTCCAAACACCGTCTTCTCGAATAAAGTCAAAGCAGCAGCTTCCTAGGACCCAGTTGGAAATAGGGCCGCGTTCGGAAATATCGGTTACCAGGCCGAATACATAGAAAAAGCCCTTTGCAGTTTTTCCATCTGCGGCTACCTCGATAATTGCATTATCCAGAGAACGAATTTCCATAGGACCGCGCCCATAGAGCTTCTCATCGGAATATTCTCCCAAATCTTCTGGAAAAACCGCCTTGAGAACCTGCGCTTTTTTCCGTGTGGCAGCGTCGATGGAAGCATAATAGGCCTCCAATGCTTTCCGCCCCGCATAGTATCCGCCGTTTGTACCCAGAGAGATGTCATCGCGACTGGACCAGAGGTCAGATAATATGGTGGGTTCCTTTTTTAGCAGTAGGCTCATGACATATTTACCGGCCAGATTCTTTACATCCCGCCGATCCTCAAATCGCCCTACCAGCTCCTCTGTGTTGAAGTTCAGAGTTGACATAGATGGACTCCTTTCCTTTGGTTTTGATTTTATTATACCGGAGTCTGATGCGTGCATAAAATGCGAAAAAGCTATGCGGCATTCCCTGAAGTTATGAAACAGCCGCTGGAGAATTCCAGCGGCGCAACATTGTCTAATCAATCTTTTAAGTTGTTAATACCCAGGCGTTTCCTGCCTTCAAACTGATTTTCTGGAAACTTTTCTCCAAAGTATTCATTCAGCTCCCGGCCCAGATTTTGGAAGTAGTTGATGGCATAGTGATAGAGTCTGGCTGCGTTGGGCTGTAAAATCCGGTCCCGTCGCTTTGCTATGGACATAAGCCGTACCAGCTCTACATCTGTAGAGCGAAGGACCTGAAGGCCGCGCATGTTTTTTCGATAAATAAGATTGGCAGGAACCAGTGAGACGCCTAAATTATTTCTCAGTGCATCGTCAATGAGATCCCCTTCGTTGCTGTGGAGTAAAATGTTAGGCTCAAAACCGGCCATGCCGCATAAGACGCCTATGATCTTTTGGTCAAAACTGGCTTCATCGACTAAAAAATTGTCATCCCGGAAGTCTGCGAGCTGAACGTACTTTTGATCAGCCAGAGGATGGAGGTGACTTACTACAATGAAAACTTCCTCTTCCATCAGCTTGATTTGCTCAATCTCGCTGTTTTCAATGGTAATTGGAGTCACAGCAAAGTCCAGTTTGCCAGAGAGTAACTCACTCTCTAGGATATTTTCCTCGTAAAGAAACTGATGAATCTGCACCTGTTCCCCGGTAGAGAGGAAATCATAGATTAGCTCGTGGAGTACCCCGGCAACCTGGGATGCAATGGACACACTATCGCCGGACTGACGCATAAGTTCTCTCAGCTTCTTTTCACCCTGTTCCAAAACTTGAAATGCAGAGGAGACATAGTCGTAATAAACCCGGCCCATAGCAGAAAGGCTGATACGTCCTTTGCGGCGTTCGAACAAAGTAACGTTTAGGCTTTTCTCCAGTTTCGCAATGGCCTTGCTAAGTGCCGGTTGAGAGATATATAAAAGCTCTGCGGCCTTGGTGATATTTTCAATTTCAGCCACAGTTTTAAAATAATACAGCAGTGTTAGTTCCATAAAAGCTTCCACCTTCTTCCTCTATATTTTATCAAAAAGTGAAAACTTGTCAAGAAACGGCACAGGACAGCTGGCCCTTTGCCGGCTGTCCTGCGATATTAAATGTATGAAAAAGGAGAATATTATACGCCGATGGAAAGGTAGGTATCGATTGCTTCTTGATAGAGCTCAGTCATCCGCTCAATATCAAAGGAGGTGGTGACTTCTTCCAGGAAAGCGTCCCACTCATCCATGGACTTTTCACCGGTAATAAACTGGAGGCACATGGTGCTGACAAAGCTTCCTAAGTCGGAGACAATGCTCGAATACTCGTTCTGTGCGTCTACAGTCCATACAGCGCCGGGAGCTTGAGTACTGTCTGTATTGCGAAGCCATAGATCAATTGCCGCTACCTGCGCATCTGTATATCCAAGGAAGTTCCGTTCGTTGATGCAGATAGAGCAGGGGGTAGAAGAAGTATACTTGATCAGAGCCAATGCAAAATCATATCCATCGGGATTATTTGTAACCAATTCGGTCAGCTCCGGTTCGCCATCTTCATTATATTCAAAAGAAACGCCTTCAACACCGTAATTTTGAAGGAGGATGCCGTCGTCAGAATAGCAATAGTCAATCAGTTGGACCGCCAGCTCAATCTCAGGGCAGGAGCAAGCCACAGCCGCACCGCCCTTGCTGACGCGAGAGGTACCTGCATCATCGAAACCGTTCAGGTCGCCTTCTTCCAGAACCATGGCCCGGACAGGTTGTACATTGCTGTCGGGTTCATAGCCGGAGAGATTGGTTAGGCCGTTGACAGAGGTGGTAAAGAAACCGGATGCATTGCCTACAATTTCATCGTCTGTCGCAGTATTGTTCATGGTTTGAGAGACGAAATCTGGAGAGATAAGCCCTTCGGCGTACCAATTGGCCATGAGCTGCACATAATCGTGGAATCCGTCCATGGGTACGCAGTATTGGATTTTTTCATCCTGATAGATCCAACCGCCCAGTGCGTTATTGTCGCCGTTGACACTAACGCCAAATGCAGAGCCAAGGGTATTTGCGCCGTTGGCGGCAATCCACAGGGGATATTGGCAGTCGTTCTTTTCTTTGAACGTTTTGAGCACCTCATAGAGGTCGTCTACGGTGACTGGAGTTTCAAGTCCGTCAGCATCCAGCCAATCCTGACGAATGGCAGGACCCGAAGAGGGAATCAAGGTGTCCTGAATATTTTCCGCCAACGGTACGGCACCGGCTTCCGTGTAGATATCACGGGCAATAGAAGGATTGTTGTTGAGGATATCAAAATAGTTGGGCATAAGGTCCTCATATTCTGTAAAATCCACGATGATGTCGCCGTCGATCAGGTCATCCATATTGCCGGTATAGAACATTCCAAAATCGAAAATGATATCAGGCAACTCGTTTGCGGCAACCATTAGACTCATGGAGTCAGAGGCAGTCAAGAGATTCGCAGTGGTAAATTGCAATGTAATTCCGGTGCGCTTCTGAAGTTCGGCGTATACTTGGCCGTCTACACCATAGTCGGTAATCACGGACATAACTGGAGGAACTACGTAATCCCATGCAGTGAGCGTAATTGGTTCGTCAGTGAGAGGGAGCTGCTCCGCTTCCGTATAAGTCCGGATGATCTCCAAATCGGAGGTTTCTTCTTGCACGGTGGATTCTTCGGAAGAAATACTGGAATCTACAGTGGAAGTCTCTTCGGTTGAAGAAGCGGGCGCTGTCGCTTCGGCAGAAGGAGTGGTATCAGGTGTTCCACTGGTCGTTGTGGTTTCTTCTGTAGATTCGGAAGCAGTTTCTGATGCTTTCTGGGAAGATCCATTTCCGCAACCAGACAAAAGCCCCAAAGCCAAACATAGAATCAAGAGCAAGCTTATCAGTCTGAGATGCTTTTTCATAACACAATTCTTCCTTTCTGAGTTAATATATTTTATTTTAATTCGGCGGGAAGTAGGTCGCAAATGCCGAAAAATCATGAGGCATAACTGTCAGTTATTCTGTGAAAGGAAGGATAGTAAAACACAATTATTGATAGGGAATGCCGCATCGCTTTTTGCGATGCGGCAGAAATAGAGCGGGAAATTAAAGAATCATTGCTCTGGAATAGGCCTCGCGATTGCAAACTTCCAGGTTGCCGGCACCGTTACAGTCGCCGATGGCATAGAAATCTGTCGTCAACCCGGAATAGGCGTATGCTTCTGCGGTACGAGGCGTCATGCCGCCGCAGATGACAATGCTGTCGCCGGAAATAGTATGTTCGCCATCCGTATCCACGTAGGTGACCGTATTGCCGGATACGCGTGTGGTTTCTGCGCCTGTGATGCCAGTCAGATTATCATAGGCTTCCCAAGCAGGAGCCTCCCGGGCCTCTCCGTTTGGACCAGCTTTTACAAAGGCCATGGTAATATAGTGGAGGCCAGATGCATTGTGAGCCAATCTCTTTTGGCGCGTGAGAACGGTGACATCATGACCAAGACCACACAGGTACATGGCGGTTTCCGTTCCAACTTCGCTGCCGCCGATGATAATGACCTTCTTACCAAGCTCCGGCTCTCGACCACAGGTGTCCAAGCAGGACATATACTCTGGTTTCAGTTTGCCGTTTTCATCTTTGAGTCCAGGGATATCCGGAATATTGACCGACGCGCCGGTGGCGGCCAATACGGCGTCATAACCGCCGGCTACAATCATCTGCTGGGTGGGTGCGGTGTTCATAACGACATGTACGCCGGATTTACCCAGCTCATAGATCAGCCAATTTTTAAAGTTCTTAATGGGCCATTTAAAGGGGAAATAGTCTCCGTGGAACAGCTGACCGCCCAGCCGGTCCGTTTTTTCATACAGTGTTACATCATGGCCTCGTTGGGCGGCATAGATTGCAGCCCGCATACCTGCCGGACCGCCGCCGATAACGGCCACCTTTTTCGGTTCTGTATGATCTTCTACCAGACGGTGAATTTTGTGTCCCAGGCCTTGCAGTGGATTGACGGAACATACTGAGGTCCAGGGGTTGGGTTCTGGCAGCATGACACCATGACATTTGTTGCATTTGAGACAGGGAGTAATGTCCTCGCCGCGGCCTTCATAAAGCTTTTTCCCGTATTCAGAGTCAGCCATAAAAGCACGTGCCACGCCAAACATGTCGCATTTACCCTCAACCAGGTAACGCTCCATTTCGTCCGGTTCCTGGAATCCGCCAATGGGTTTCATCAGCATTTTGATGCCGGCTTTTTTGGCCTTTTCACAGAAATCCACGGCCGGGTGAACGCCCTGAATGAAGTTATAGCCAGTGGGGTGAGAGGCGCATCCGTCATGTTCTCGTACTTCGAGAATATCTACCACGTCATCAAAGAGCCGGCAGAACTCCAAGGCGTCTGCTTCACAGTAACCACCGCCCATTTTTGCATTACCACCATAGCCGTTGTTCTGTTCCCAAGCCAGAACTGCTTCAATAATGAATTTTTTACCGAAAGCTTTCCGCATTGCAACGCACAATTCGTGGAACAGGCGGGTTCGGTTCTCAACGGTATCACCGGAATACTGGTCATCCCGGATTCCGCCGGGGTTCATCAGCATGTCGCAACGGAAGCTGACGCCGTCGTATCCTAAATTCTTGTAGCGGCGAATTTTGGCAATGGTTAAATCTATGGTTTCTTGAATTTTATCCAGTGGCAGTTTTTCCGTCGGCTTGCCGCGGGGACCAAAGCCTCGTCCGCCATAAAGACTGTAGCCGTCTGGATAAAGAATGTTGGTTGTGAGGATGATCTTAGAGCCATAGAAATGGATCTCTTCACACATCTGAGAGATATAGTTATGGACAGCGGGATCGGTCATATCAAATGCCTGCATATGGGTCATATCCAAATCCATAGGTCCCTGCCGTTGTTGTGGATATTCCGCCCACTCTGCGAAGTTTACGATGGCGGCCCCGTTTTTTGCCAGTCCCGCCGCAAATGCCCGATAGCCCTCTGCGGGATAGGTTTCTGGTCCCTGCAAGAAATGTGGGGAGGCGTTGGGGTAGGTTAGACGGTTTTTTATGATCTGTCCGCCAATCATAATAGGGGACAGCAGGGTTCGGTAGCGCATGAAAACTCCTCCTTATTTTGTTTGTTTAAGGTTCTAAATATATGGTAGCATGTGCCTCAGAACTGTGCAAGGTGCAATTCTTTCCCGCAGTATACATATTTTGTTCTAAGTATTTTTAATGGTATTTGTCTCATGTACAAAACTTGCAACTGTGTATGGATTCCGTTATAATAAATTTCATAGGGGTGGTGTTTCTATGGCGGAATTCAAGGCAGCGTGCAGAGGGTGTCACGGAGGATGTATGTATCTCCTGACAGTTGAGCAGGGACGCGTAACAAAAGTCCGACCAGATCCGGATGGACCGTTAAATCATGGCCGTGGCTGTGTAAAAGGCATGAGCATTGTGGAGCAAATGTATCATCCGGACAGGCTAACCTCACCAATGCGGCGAATTGGGCCGAAAGGCAGCGGAAAATGGGAGAGGATTACCTGGGATGAAGCCTACGACGATATTGCCCGGCGATTGGGCGTAATTATGGAGGAATCCGGCCCGGAAAGTGTGGCGCTGATTTCGGGGACCGGACGGCATCATCTCAGCCAGTTTTGGCGCTTTGCAAATGTACTGGGAACGCCGAACGCTACCTCATCTGGAGCGCTGATCTGTCTTGGGCCGAGGAAAAACGCCGGGGATTTTACAGCTGGGGTCTTTGCAGGTGTGGACTATTATGGGAGCGTCAAACCCAGCGGAATCCTGGTTTGGGGAGCAAATCCGGCGATTTCAGGAGCGGATGGAGAACTCCAGTTTCACATAAAGGATGCAGTAAAAGCGGGAATCCCTCTAATTGTGGTGGATCCCAAGCCCAATGAACTCACCAGAGCGGCAAAGCTGTGGCTTCGGCTTCGACCTGGTACGGACGGAGCCCTGGCGATGGGGATCTTAAATATTCTGATTACGGAAACACTCTATGACCGTGAGTTTGTGGAAGGCTATACCTATGGTTTTGAAGAGCTCGCAGAACGCTGTCGGAAATTTGATCTTGAATCGGTTTCACGTATTACCAGAGTGCCGGAACAGGATATTCTGGAAGCAGCACGACTGATTGCCTCCATCAAGCCCCTTTCTCTGGAATGGGGCTGTGCCATAGAGCAAAGTACGAATGCATTTCAAACCTGTCGAGCTATTTTCATGATTCCGGCGATTACGGGGAACTATGATGTGCCCGGAGGCTTTGTAGAGAGTATGGAGATTGCGCCGACTGCGGATTTGCTCTTTGATCGATTAAGTCCTGAAATGGTGAAAAAATGTATTTCTGGGGCCTATCCGCTCAATGACGGTACGTTGACGCCGAAGTTGTTTGCGCATCCCTACCTGGTTTTGGATGCCATGAAAACGGGAAAGCCATACCAAATCCGAGCGTTGTTTTCCAACGCCAATAACACCTTGATTTCCGTACCGGATAGCCATCACACTTATGAGTGCCTAAATTGTCTGGATTACTTTGTATATATGGATTTCTTTATGACTCCGACGGCAGAATTGGCGGATCTTGTATTGCCTGCGGCGCTGTGGCCGGAGGTGGACAGTGTATTCTGTATGCCGGAGTTTGGCGATGTGGCGGCGCTGTGTATGCAAAAGGTGGTGCAGGTTGGAGCATGTAAGTCCGATGAAGACTTTTTCTTAGAGTTGTCGGAACGGATGGGATTAGACTATGGGGCAAAGAGCCAGCAGGAGATTTTAGATGGGATTTTGCAAGAGTTAGGGCGTAGACGCCCAGAATATGCTGGAATTGATTTTGAGCAGTTTAAGAAGCTGGGGTGGATTGCGCCGGAGCGAGAATATTATGGATATCGGAAGAGAGGATTCCGCACAGAAACTGGGAAATTTGAACTTTTTTCCCCGCAATTGCAACGCGCAGGAGCTGATCCGCTGCCGGATTGGGAGGAGATACCAGAGAGTCCCGTAAGCCGACCGGATCTTTTGCCGGACTATCCCCTGATTCTTACGACAGGCAGTCGGACACAGCCTTATTTCATTTCCAACAACCGACAGATTAAATCCCTCCGAAAGCAGCATCCATTCCCATTGGTTTCTATGAATCCGGATACTGGAGCGCAATACGGAATTCAAGAGGGGGATTGGGTGTATATTGAAACGCTGCGTGGACGTATTACCCAAAAGGCAAAGTTTTTGCCGGGAATGGATCGGGATGTAGTCAGCTGCGAAATGGGCTGGTGGTATCCGGAGGCTGGAGCGCCGGATTATGGTTGGGATGAGTCCAATGCCAATATTCTCACGGAGGGGAATTTGCCACATGATCCGATAGGAGGGGCCTATCAGCTTCGAGCACTGTTGTGTAAAATTTATCCAAATCCGGGATGTCAAATTGAAGCACGTTACCAAGCTTGGCTTAAAAAAGAATAAATACACCCCGGCCAACCTGGCCGGGGTGCGCGCATTCTATTATGTTTGTCGACTGGCTTTTTTTGCACAACGTTGGCGCCAGAGCGCTTGTGCCTTGGGCGCCCAAGCAGCGGCATAGGGTACAGTTCGATCGCAGAGCGTGTCAACATCTTCCGGTGCTTCTACATCAGTGCTGACGGCGCCGGTTTGTTTTACCATTGTACGGAGTTTTTCCGGATTTTCCAGCATAGGACAGGGCTGCAGCGGATTTTCATTAAAGGGCTGCCCCCGATGATATGCCATAAACAGAGGACTTTTTAGGGCATCTAAAAGTGTGACGTCTCGGATATTTACATTGGAATAGTGAATGAACACGCAGGGTTCCACGTCACCTCTTGGGTTGATATGGAGATATCGTCGACCGCCGGCAATACAACCTCCTACAAATTCTGCATCGTTCTGGAAATCCATTGAGAAAATTGCTTTTGTATTTCGGAATTGATGAATGCGACGGTAAACTTCTTCGCGCTGTTCCGGGTTGGGCAACAGTTCGGGAACTGCACCATAACCAACAGGCATATAGTGGAAAAACCAGATGAATAGTGCACCCATATCAATAATTTTATCATAAAATGCTTCGCTGCTGATGTCCTGATAGTTTTGACTGGTATAACAGGCAGAAATACCAAAGGGAAGGTGATGCTGCTTTAAAAGCTCCATGGCCTTCATAACCGTTTGATAAGAGCCATGACCCCGGCGGCTGTCATTGGCCTCCTCAAAGCCTTCTAGGGAAATGGCGGGTACAAAGTTTTTAACATCCAGCAGATCTTTGCAGAATGCTTCATCTATAAGCGTACCGTTGGTAAAAGACAAAAATTCACAGTCAGGATGCATTTTGCAGAGCTTAAGTAAGTCCTGTTTCCGTACCAACGGTTCGCCGCCGGTGTATATGTACATATAGGTTCCCAGTTCTTTGCCTTGCCGTATAATGGAATCCATCTCCTCTAAAGTGAGATTTAACCGGTTGCCGTATTCTGCAGCCCAACAGCCGGTACAGTGGAGATTGCAGGCGGATGTGGGATCCATCAGAATTGCCCAGGGAATATTACAGCCCTCTTGAGCGGAGATTCGATCCTGTGTTGCCGAGCCGCTTAGGCTTGCGTTTAAAAGAAGATTGCGGAATAAGGTCTTGCGAACGCCGGGATCCAATGCGTAGGCCTTTAAAATAAGCTGATACCAATTGTTTTTTTCCTGAATTGCTTTTGTAACAGCGGCCCGCTGATTGGTATAGTAGTCATTAGGACATAGTCGGTTTACCAAATCCATGATTTTTGGAATATTGGTTTCAGGGTCCTTTTCCAAATAGCCAAGCGCGGACTCGATTGCTGAATTAAGCGCGGCTTGTTTTGCTTTACTGAGCATGCCTATGGTGATCACTCCTTTGACCGAAGATCTCAAGGATCTCCTATTTCTGTCTCCATTATAAGAAGATCTCCCAGGAAACAGAACTCACAACCAGCGAAGTTTGACCAAAAATACGACGGACCGGGAAATTGTCTCTTTTTTCGACAAAATCAGAAAATTGTCCCGTATAAAGTTTTTATCAGCGCTGGACGGACAGTAAACTTCCCGGTACAATAGGGACTGAGGAGGGATCTTATGCCCAATCAGGATTTTACACGCCTTTTAATTGAAGGAACGGTCAACCGCACGTTGAATCAGATACGTAAGGACCCACAAAGAAGCATTCGAAATTTGGTGGATTTGGGAGTGACATTCTCCCGAGGCCGGTTTCAGAGGAATTTTTTAGAAATTGCTCAAAATATGTTGGAAAATGAGAACAGCGCTTATTACGACCTGCTGGATCTTTTGGTTCACCAGGTAAACCCAGCGTATTTTAAGCACTTTGGCGTCAATCTGGGATATGAAGGACTGACGCGCGGGGCGCGAATCATTCGCAGCATAGAGAAAGTGAGCAGTTACAATATCCCTTGGGTGTTGTCCATGGCCTGCGGTCCGGAGGCGTTGGATTGTGTCGCCGTAGAGGATATCGTCCAGCAGGGGATAGAACAGGGAATATATGTCTATATGTTGCAAGGAAACGAAATTGAATTGGAAATGGTACAGGAGATTGTGGATAAATTTTCAAAGTGTGCATTTTTCTTGTTTACCAGCGGGAAGAACGTGGTGGAACAATCTTTAGAACCATTAAAGGCATCTTATAACTTATATATATCGGTTGAGACTGACGAGATGGCAATGGAAGCCGTTGAAATCATGAGTGCTCTGGGATTACTGTATGGAATTCACAAGGATTATCAGGATGACAGTTGTATCAGTCCGGAGATGTTGGAATCTTATATGAATTATCGTCCGGCGATGGTAATATTGTTCCCAGCGGGAGAGGACGTATTTTCGCTGTCGGAACAGCTTTATCCCAAAGTGAAAGAGCTTAGACTGCAGCAAAAATATCCCTATTTTTTAATGGAAGCGCTGGGGGACAGCTTGTTTATTGATCGAATCATCTCTGGAGATCCCTGCATGCTGACTATTTTGGGAGATGGTCAGGCGCTGGGAGTCTGTACAGGAGGCATAAGCGAAGTTGGGAATATTTTGGATATACCCTTGAATCAAATCCTGAGACAGACGGTACCGAAAACCTACGGGGATGGGAGGTAATTTATGTCCTATTCCGATATTACAAAACGAGCATTGGCGGCGGTAATGAAAGATTTGATGGCAAAAAGGCCGTTCTCAAAGATCAATGTAGGCGATATTTGCGCTGCCTGCGGCCTTAATCGTAAGAGTTTCTATTATCATTTCCGAGACAAATATGATCTGGTGAACTGGATTTTTCAAACGGAATTTATTACGACGATACAGACATTACCTATACAGAATGAATGGGAACTGCTGCAGCGGTTATGCAATTATTTTTATGAAAATCGAGCGTTTTACCGGGCGGCATTGGAAGTTCATGGGCAGAATTCTTTTCCGGAATATTTTCGAGAAACGATGATGCCTGTTGTGCAAGCCGCTTTGATGGGAATATTGGATAAGCCGGATGAGACAATAGAGGATATGGTAAATTTTGCAGCAGAGTTTTATGCGGATGCCTTTCTTTGCAGTATCGTTCGATGGCTGAGCAAACGGGATCCTGATCCGGCGGACACGTTTTTTTGTAAGTTACAAGTTTGTTTGAAATTAGGAGCACATCGGATTATTTCTGCATCGCCAGAGACGTAAAAAATGTAGTTACAGCCTGTAAAAGCCGGTCGTTCCGCTGCTGATTCCGTTGTGGGGGCAAAATAGCGTAAAGGGTTCTGGAGAGGGAAATACTCTGCAGTGGTCGCAGTACCGTTTGCTGCGGGTCTGGGTGGGGCCAGGTGATTTCCGGCCAGAAGGCGGCGCCGTCCCCAGCCTCCACCATTTGGCGGAGCGTCTGGCCGTCGGAGACAACTGCCTGTATATTCAATACGGCGGGCATCGTAAAGATTTGCCGATCGATGAGATTGCGTAAAGCGGTATTCTCTCCGGGGAGGATTAGCGGCAATCCTTCCAGGGTAGTGAAATCAAGCGGCTGCTTTGGCAGCATTTTGACGGGGATTGCCAAAAGCACGCGTTCTTCCAAAAGAGGAATGCTGTCTTCCTGGCGACCCGAGGGAGTAGCGGCGATGGAGAGGTCGCAGTCATCGATCCAGTTCTCTGCAGTCAACAGAATCTGTGCATGGGGTTCTTGTTGTAAAAATTGATGCGCAAATTGGGCCATTACGGGTTCCGCCACAGAGACGTTGATACGATATTGTTGACGGGGATGATGCCGATTTTTTACAAAGTCCGGCAATTTGTTGACCGCTGTTAGAATTGGTCGTACCTGCTGAAGGAATTCCTGGCCTGCTGGATTGAGAACCAGCCGGTTTCCCTCTCGGTCAAAGAGCGGAAGCTCTAATTCTTGTTCTAAATGCAGCAGGGATTTGCTGATAGTAGATTGAGAGACCATAGCTTCTGCTGCGGCCCGCGCGGTGGAACCGTTTTCTGCCACGAGAACAAAGTAACGCAGCTGTGTTAACTCCATAGGTCGAACCTCCAAGAAAATATTTCATACCTGTACTGATTATAGGGGCGGTTTTGCAATTAGTCAATGAATAAAATTCATAGTTCAATGATCAAAGAGCGTTTTGTCTTCTCTGAATGGCATGATATAATAATAATATCTATCAATGTGCATTCACACAAAGAAAGGAAGATACCATGGAACTAAAATACAAATCGCTTCTCAGCCCCATTAAGATTGGCAATATGGTGCTGAAGAATCGTATGCTCTCTTCGGCGTCTACTCCACATTTTCTACAGGGCACCGAAAAGAATCCTACGGAAAAAGTGATTGCTCATTTTTCCAACCGGGCCCGCAATGGCGCTTCTCTGGTGACGCTTAACCATCTGTATGAGAAAACCATGCCCGTGATGGGGCGGGCTTTGGATAATACTCCCTGCCACTTTAACCTATTTGATTTAAACGATGCCAATGCACAGGATTACTTCTGTAAGCTGATCGACGCCATCCATTTCTATGGCGCAAAAGTCAGCGGCTATATTATGAGCCCTGCAAATATGCAGGGCGGAATGGGTATGCCTTCCGGCGCTCCCGGTGGCCCTGGCGGTCCCGGCGCTGGTCCTGATGGGGCCGGCGGTCCACCAGCCGATATGCCTCCTATGCCCATGGAGGATACCACGCCGCAGCATAAGGATTTTGGCATTGCGCCTGGCGATGATAAACACGCCCAGGCAGACGGTGGCCCACAGCAGAGCCCGTCTTCTTACACAAAAGAGTACCTTCAGGCCATGATTGAGGACTACTGTCAGCAGGCCAAGGATCTCAAGGCTCTGGGCTTTGATATGATTTCTGTTTATTGCTGTTACCGCAATAACCCCATGGCAAAGCTGCTTTCTCCCATTACCAATGACCGTACCGATGAGTATGGGGCACAGAGCTTGGAGAGCCGTGGTCGTTATATGGTGGAATTATTTACCGCTATGCGGAAGGCCGTTGGAAAGGGATTCCCGCTGGAGTGCGTTTTGTCCGTAGACGAGGAGGAATTTGGCGGCTATACAAAAGAGGATACAATCAATCTGGCCAAGATGATGGAAGGCATATGTGATATTTTCCACCTCCGTTCTGGCGATATGGATCCGCAGCATCCTCTGGGCTTCACGTCTACTGAGGATAAGCCGGCTCCTTACATCGACGCGATGAGCTATGTCTGCAAGGAGATTAAGAAGCGCGGGATTAACATGGTGGTAGCTGCTTCCGCTGGATTCCAGGATCCTGAGATTGCAGATAACCTGGTGGCTGATGGTGGCGCGGATATGATTTATATGGCACGGAGCTGGATTAACAATCCTGATTACGGTCAGAAAGTCTATTCCGGCCACAAGGAAGATATTGTCCCATGTATTCGTTGCAATAAATGTCATGTGCCTAACGGTCCAGATTTGTTCCGGACGGTTTGTTCTGTGAACCCCATCCTTGGCTTGGAGGATCGCATTGACCAGATGGTAAAACCCGCCACGGCAAAGCGTAAAGTTGCAGTTGTGGGTGGCGGACCTGCCGGCATGGAATTTGCACGCGTCTGCGCTCAGCGCGGCCATGATGTGACGTTATATGAGGCCAGCGGAGAGCTGGGCGGCATGCTGAAACATGCGAAATATCCTTCGTTTAAGTGGCCGCTGCGGCAATTCATGGAGTATATGATCAAAGAAATGGATCGCTTGAACGTCAACGTAAAACTGAACACCAGAGCAACCCGCGATATGTTGGCAGATGAAAATTATGAAGTTCTGGCTCTGGCCCTGGGGGCGGAACCCTCCTCTCTGCCTCTGCCTGGCAAGGATGGAAAGAATGTGTCTTATGCTGCTAACATCTATGGCAATGAAGGTACATTGGGCAAGAACGTCACCATTATTGGCGGCGGTGAGATTGGCGTGGAAACCGGGCTTTACTTGGCAGAGCTAGGCCATTTGGTTACTGTGCTGGAGATGCAGTATGATCTGATTCTGGATGCGCCTCATGCGCATTACCGCAACATGGTGGTCAATTATTGGCGTCATACGGAAAACTTTGCTTATCAAGCAGGCGTTACCTGTACTGCCATTGATCCCGATGGAGTGCGGTATTTGGATCCTAATGGCAAGGAATGCAAGCAGCAGGCGGACAATGTGCTTTTGGCCATTGGTATGAAGTCCAAGAGTGACGAAGCTATGGAACTTGCGTCCGCCGCACCTTACAGCGTAGTGATCGGTGACTGCGATAAGCCGGGAAATGTGCAGAAATGTATGCGGTCTGCGTTCGGCGTAGCTTCTCAAATTTAATATTAGTTATCCCCAGCTGGATTTTATCATCCAGCTGGGGGAATTTTTATGTTTGGATCTATGCGGTTAGTCAATTTCTGGGCCGCGGTTTTTAATCTCAGGTTTGCCGTCGATTTCTGGACCTGTGTAACGAGCATATTGTGCTTCTCTGGAATCGGTTTCAAACTTGCTTTCCTGCGTGTTTTTAAGCTTTGCACCATAACGTAGGGCTTGAATAAGATAAAACATAATCCACGCGTGGAATAAAATATCCACAATCATGTATGTAATTCCACCGCTTAATATCATCAGAGCAATTAAGCAGATACAATCTAACACAAATAATACTGTGGCCAGAACCATAATGCCACTGTGCTTTTTGGACATAATCCAACATAGCAGGTAGATTGCCAATATTACGACTGCGACGATCAGCATAGTGGCTCCGAATCCCAGCACATCACCCAGCAATATGCCATAATATGGAACTGCTATGGAAAACAGAAAATAATATCCGGATCCAGTCCAGTACAGCACCAAATTGATCACAGTGAAAATGATAGCTAACAGAAGATTGCCGCGTGCGATGGAGTATTGTTGCTGCATGTAAGCAGGACTGCCCTTATCAGGACGGGGCTGATCTATTTTCTTTCTTGCCATAAGTATTCCTCCCTTATCTCTCTATTCATAGTATGACATGGAGAAGAACGCCTGTCAAGGGGCAGATTAATCTTGCGGGCTTAAACCAATTGGATTGCCTTTGGCCCTTGAAATTCTATTGCGGACATATCTTTCAGGTAAAAACATATATGGTGGTAACCTGTTTCCTCATTATACGTTTCTTTTAAAAAGGGGCCGGCTTTGTACATTGCGTTCTGAACTTCCGGCCGGTCGTCAAAAACAACAGTACCACGGATACGGACAAAGCAGCCGTTGTTGAAAGCGCATAGTTCCACGTGGGGATTCGCCTGCATTTGACAATAGGCAGCTTTGTGTGTGCCGCAGCCAAAGTAAAGCTTATCTTCAAAGACCATTGTGAAGCCGAAGGGACGAACTCGAGGTTCTCCGTTTTCCACCGTGGCAAAATAAAATACGCCGCCAATTTTTTCTTTGAGCTGTTCCATAGAAATCATAGCATTGCTCCTTTCAGCCTGTTCAGAAAATACTTTGTTTATATTTTATAGAATTTAGAAAAACTTTGCAATAGAGACTTCTTGCAAGAAAGATTTTTTCGTGGTAGGATACGAAAAAATGATTGAGGTGATTACATGGCGAAATTTAAAAAGGTGCTGCTGTTTTTGCTGGATTCTGTTGGAGTAGGGGCACTGCCGGATGCAGACCAGTATGGTGATGCCGAAGCCGCTACCGTTCAGCATACCCTGTTGGCAAATCCAGAGTTACGGTTGCCGCATCTGGAGGCATTGGGACTGATGAAAATTCCCGGTATGGAGCAATTTTCTTCAGGCGTTGAGCCCATTGGCCGCTATGGTAAATGCTTGGAAAAATCTCGGGGAAAAGATTCGATTGTTGGACATTGGGAGATCATGGGTGTTCCCACAGAAAAAGCGTTTAATACATTTCCCAATGGATTTCCGCAGACGTTGATCGATGCCTTTTCCCAAGCAATCGGAAGACCTGTCCTGGGAAATGAAGTGGCATCCGGCACAGAAATTATTGCACGGCTGGGAGCCGAACACCAAAGAACTGGATATCCCATTGTATATACGTCTGCCGACAGTGTATTTCAAATTGCAGCGCACGAAGATATTGTACCGCTGGAGACGCTGTATCAATGGTGCGAGATTGGGCGGAAATTAGCTGATCAAATGGGATTTGATATAGGCCGGGTAATTGCCCGTCCCTTTATTGGACAGCCTGGAAATTATATTCGGACCGCAGGCCGACATGACTACGCGGCGTTGCCGCCTGCAAAAACAGACTTGGAAATTTTGGAGGAAAATGGAATACCGATTCACTCGATTGGAAAGCCGGCGGATATTTTCCCTGAGGCCCGATTTTCCGACAAGATGAAAACTACGGACAATGCGGAAGGGATGGCGGCGGCCAAGCGGGCTCTGTTGGAAGAAGAGGGATTAATTTTTGTCAATCTACTGGATTTTGACATGAAGTGGGGACATCGACGGGATGTGAAATCGTACGGGGAAGGACTTCAGGCGTTTGATGCGTTTTTGCCGGAAGTGTTGGAGGCTATGGATCAGGACACTCTCTTGGTGATCACGGCGGACCATGGTTGCGATCCTACCCATCGTGGTACGGATCATACCAGAGAGTATATTCCCTTTTTGATTTGGCATCAGAATATAATTCCCGGGCCGCTGGGGATTCGGGAAACGTTTGCCGACATAGGTGCCACAATTTTGGATGGATTTGGATGCCCCAAGCCTGATGTGGGGACATCTGTGTTGTAAAAGTTGGATCGTGGAATTTTTCCACGATCCAAACGCTATTTGTAGCCGCTTTTGCCCAATTTATTGAACAATAGGTGCATGATTGCATGTTTCCTAATTTTATTTCTTTTGTTGCTTGTGAATCTTTGATATCAGGATACATAATACAATTCCGGTCAAGAACCCGCCAAGGTCAATCCAAACATCTCGAATTTGGCTGGAACGTCCTGCAACAAACAATTGGATTGTCTCGTCTATCAGCGCAGCAGACAAACCCGATAATATCACCAGGCTCCAAGGGCGTCGTTTCCATAGCCGCAGCATAACTGTGAGTTCCAGGCCCAAGATTAAATATTCCGTGCCATGTGCAAGCTTTCGAAGGACACCATGACCTGCGGAGGTGTCTACAGCGCTGCCCAAAATCTTACTCAGGATAGAACCTACCCAGTCGCTGATTGCGCTGGAAATTGTTCCCGGCATCAGAGAGTTGCCCCATATAAAGCATAAAGTAACAATAATTAATCCGGTTAGCACATTCTTTTTTGTAGTAGATACTTGCAATCCTGATTCCTCCTGCGCGTTTTCCTCATTATATCGCGTTGCGTATTAACTTGTCAAAGGGGAGCACAAGAATTTGCTTTTTTCGATGTACTCTGCTATGATAAACTACAATTCTAGAGTTGAGGTGCTTTATATGGGCAGGTTTCATGGTGTGCTGCTGGTTTCAGATTTTGATGACACGTTGGTGAATCGACAAAAGCAGATTCCGCCTCGTACAATGGAGGCCCTTCAGCGTTATACGGCGGAGGGCGGCCGATTTACCCTGGCTTCGGGGCGAAGCGTTGTGTCAATTCGGCAGCAGCTTTGTGGTTTGCCAATCAATGCACCTGTCATCACATCGAATGGAACGCAGATTTATGATTATGCTGAGGAAATGTTACTGTCAGAGACGCCACTTCCAGAGACAGCCCCGGCAGATTTTGCGAAGGTAATGGCTGCATTTCCGCAGGTAGCGGTGGAGATTTATTCTCATGGGAAGCTATACTGTGTCAGACCCAATCAAGTTACTGCTGAGCATTTGCGTATCACTGGGCAAACGGCGTTGGAACGAAGTCTGGAACAGATTCCGGATGGATGGGTTTATGCAAAATTTGAAGAAGAAAATCTATATTTGCAGGAATTGCAGCAGTATCTGCACAGAGAATTCCATGGTCGTTATGAGGCTATTTTTTCCAATCCGTATCTTTTGGAAATTGAAGCAGGAGGTTGCAGCAAGGGGGCTGGTGTTTTAAAGTTGGCAGAACTTTTGGGAATTGCCCGGGAACATATTTATTGTGCTGGGGATCAGGAAAATGACGTTAGTATGTTAAAGATCGCTTCCGTTTCGTTTACCCCGGCAGGCAGCAGCCAGGCCGCGATAGATGCAGCAAATGTAGTAGTCTGCGACTGTGATCAGGGGGCAATTGCCGACGTGATAGAGTATTTGGAAAAAAGATATGTTGTATCGTAGAGGAAATTGACTGTGTGCGTTCAACGGTTATTCGGAACCTTTTGTGGTCAATGGTAAATGGCAATTATTCGTAAAAAATGTGTGCCCTGAAAAGGGCACACATTTTTTACGGAATTACGTAGACTCCAATCCAGCCAATCAATCCACCTAAGAGAAGCCCCGCGAGTATATCTCGCAAGAAATGAACGCCTGCAAAAATACGACTTAAACCGATCAGCAGTGCAATAATACATAGTAGAATACCAAAGATGGGCAGTACATGTAATATTGTAATGGCAATGACTGCAGCACAGGCGGCGTGACGGGAGGGAAATGACTTTCCTTTTGTCTCCTTATGAGAAATGGGAGGAATATTCATTACTTCATAGGGGCGCGGTGCGTTGATCGATGCCCGCAACGCCGTAACCACGATAAAACCTACCGCAGGGACAATAACAGTTCGAAGAAGGTTGGGGTTGTGGCTAAACAGCAGATAGAGTAAGATCACCGGATAGCTGACATAAACAATACCGGGCAAGATCCGGGTGCAGGCAATTACAGCTTGTCGTAGGATGGAATGGTCGTTCACAAGATCATGAATCAATTGATAGGCAGTTTGTTTCACAGTAGGAACTCCAACAGGATTTATTTTGCAGCGGTAAAAGGAATTAGGCTTTGTCGAAACGGGATGGCAGTTTTACGGTGGCCGGAATTTCCTGTGCGATATTGCCGTCGAAGTCCTCACACCAGCAGATCAGTTCCACATAGTGACCACCGTCTTCACCGACGTATTTGTTGTGGACATAACCGCGGGTAATGTAGGCGTCGTCGCCATAGCCGTGAGAGTTGCAGTAGCGATCTTTCATATAGGGAACTTTCAAAAGTTCGGTGGGACGGTAAAAATCTGCTGGGAAATGATTAAACTGCTCTTCTTTTGGGGCGTCGTTGACAAATCTCCAGCCTAACGAGGTGACAAAGCCCTGATCGCCGCACCAGTTGGTAATAATACGGGCGTTGAGGGACTTCGCATGAAAATTATAAAGGTAAGCAATTTGACCTAAGCCAAGATGGCCTGCTTCATTTTGATACAGACCGGTTTTGGGATCGAACCGGTAGTAATGGGGATCGCCGCCAACGCCGGTGAGCACTTCCCTGAGGCCATTCTTGTCTTTCATAATTTGCCAAGCAGCAATGGTTCGCACGATTTCGAAACCGACTTGAGGAGGAGAGCATACAGGAGCAGGCTCGTCCCCAATATTCACATCTTCCCAATAGAGAGGCTCCGCGCCGCGGATGGTCTCTCCTTTCCATATTTCCACCATTTTGTCGTAATCCTCTTTGGTGTAAATGTGGGAAGGATGGCGCGCAGTTCCGCCGACGCCACCGGGCATAGGAGGCGGTGCCGCCTTGCCTTTTGCGGTTGGCTTAGGGGGTGCGCCTGGAACCTCGGAAGCCAGTATCTCATTTATTTCCGGATCTAAAGAACGCATCAAAGTCTCCGGCCACCGGCGGATACAGCGGGCCACCACGACGCCGTACTGATTTGTCACTTCACTGGTACAGATGAATATCATACGGCGTTTTATACTGCCTTCTTTCGGGGTTACATCGACAACTTCCCAACTGCAGTCACGGGCGCTTAAAGTATCCCCGGGGAATACGGGAGTGAAATATTCGTCCGTATGGTCATAACCGTCACCTACGAAACTGGTGCCGTCAGGTCTGGTCAGATAGCCCAGCTCCGGCGGAACATTGCTACGGGTTTCCAGAGATACATAGCCAGGCATGGCGGGGAGATTGCCCCAGACGGAACTTCTGGCATACTCTGGGTCGTTAAACAAGGGATTCCACCGGTCCCAGCAGCGGGCATAGAGCTGTATGACCCATTGATCCGTGGTGGGGGCGACAGGACCCTTTCCGTTGAACATGGCACCAGTCTCGCCACGGCAAAAACGGTCGATAGCAGCCTGTTCTTGGGGAGTGTATACACCCGGATAGAAGCGCTCCATTTTTTCTTCGGGAAAACGCATGGGTATCATTCCTTTCCTGTAAGTTTTACTGGTGTTTATTATATCACGAATTCTAATTGATTCACAAGGAGCAGATTGCAAGTTGGATGTCAATATGTTGTCTGTGGATGCCCGAGAGTCCAATTGCAGTTTAGATTTACAGGTTTGTAAGGCTACGTGCACAATTATTAGAGCGGAGGGATCACGACAGATGAAATAGCCTTCTGATTAAATCGTGGAAAAACCACACAGGCTGTAGCAGAAAATGCAACTGGATGATTGCATTACACAAATTATTTCGGTATAATAGCTTTATACATACTATGAACCCGGAATATCTCCGGGAAGGAGGAAATGAACGTGAGCATTCGTTATTCCCATTTGCTTTCACCGGTTCAGGTTGGCAATGTACTGTTTAAGAACCGTATGGAAGCCACGGCTGCAACGCCCCACTTTGTCCAGGGGACAGAGCCTTACCCAACAGAAAAGTGGATCACCATGATGGCGAATCGCGCCAAAAATGGCGCTGCCGGCGTGTACATCAATCATTTGGAGCATGGTTCCCCTGATAAAGCGCCTATTGACTTCACCCCCGCTCATTTTTCCATTATGGACATTGATCGGACATCGACGCATAACTATCTATGTCAGATGATTGATGCCATTCGTTATTATGGATCTATTCCGATTACAGGACCCAATGCGACGTTCACCCGTACGGAAGAGCAGGGAATGGGGCCGCAGGCTATGATGATGGCCGAGGGAGAAAAGAAAGACGGTCCGGGTGGTCCGGGTGGTCCGGGTGGCCCTGGCGGCATGCCTGATATGTTTGGAGGTCCCTTTGAAGAGACCGTTCCCGCAGTGAAGAAGTCTCCGATCCAGATTTTAAATCCCGGTCCTTCCATTGCTGATACGTTTACGAAAGCACAGATGCAGGAATATATTGACACGGCTGTTCAAAGCGCAAAGGAGCTGAAAGCACTTGGATTCCAGGTGTTTTCCTTCCATAATGCCTATCGGGGCGGTCCCGGAGCTCAGTTCTGGAGTCCCCTGACCAACCATCGTCACGATAAATATGGAGTGGATTCTGTAGAGAATCGTTGTCGGTTCCTGATTGAGTTCCTGGATGCTATGAAGCAGACCTTAGGGCGTGATTTCCCGCTGGAGGTGTTGATCTCCGGAACAGAACCCGGTGGAGCCACAATTGCGGATACTGTGGAGCTGGCTCGCCTGTTGGAAGGCCACTGCGATATCCTCGCTATTCGCAATGGTGTGCAGGATCCTCAGCATCCCACTGGATTTACTTCCACTCGTGCAACACGTTGGCCAAATGAAGAGGTTACAACTGCAGTGACACAGGACTGCCATCGCCGGGGCGCGAAGCTGCTTATTGGTGCAACGGCTGGACTTCACGATGCAGATCTGTGTGAATCTGTCATTGCCAATGAGCAGGCGGATCTGATATGTATGGCAAGAAGCTGGATCTGTGACAGCGAATACGGCAAAAAGCTTTATGAGGGACGCGGCGAGGATATTACGCCCTGTGTCCGCTGCAATAAATGCCACGTACCCAATGATACAGATAAGTTCCGTTCTTTCTGCTCTGTCAATCCGCTCATTGGGCTGGAGGACAAGATTGACCGGATGATTGCACCGGTGGAACGTGAGAAAAAGGTTGCAGTTGTTGGTGGTGGGCCTGCCGGCATGTATGCCGCAATTACGCTTCGGGACCGTGGACATCAGGTTACGCTGTATGAGAAAGAGGCAAAATTGGGAGGACAGCTTGTACATGCAGATTTTGCTTCCTTTAAGTGGCCGCTCCAGGACTTTAAAGATTTCCTGGCCCGTCAGTGTTACAAGAAGGGCGTGGATATTAAGCTGAATACCGAGGCAACGCGGGAAATGCTGGCCGCAGAGAACTATGATCATGTGATTGTGGCCATCGGTCCTGTATTTACAAAGGCAAATATTCCTGGCGCTGAAAGTGACAAGGTACTAACCACAATGGATGTATTCGGGCATGAGGATGAACTGCCTGAAAACATAGTAGTTATTGGCGGCAGTGAAACTGGTGTGGAGACAGCCATGGATTTGGCGGAAAAAGGCCATAAGGTCACTGTGCTTTGCCGTCAAAAATCTCTGGCTTCTGATGCGCCTCACGCCCATTATGCAACCATGTTGGAAGACGCATGGCTAAGGCTGGATAACTTCTACTGGATCAAGGGGATCCAGAAATATCTCGCCATTGATGAAAAGGGCGTTTCCTATGTGAACTATGAGGGCAAGGAGAAACGCATTGACTGCGACTGCGTGGTTATGTGCACTGGAGCCCGGCCTAATACAGAAGGCTGTCAAGCGCTCTATGGAGCCGCTGACCGTACCGATTTTGTAGGCGATTGCTTCCGTGTAGGAAATGTTCACTTTGCGGTTACCACGGCATTTGGTGCGGCAAATCAGATTTAATTTATAAAAAATGGAGCGGAAACTGCCGCTCCATTTTTTGTTATGATTGGAGATCTTCGCCACGGATATACTTGCCCATGGGCTTATATAGTAGAGCAAAGACAACCAATGTAATTAAAATATTGGGTCCCATATAGGCGATATTATAAAGAAGAGAATAGATCCATGGAGAAGTCATCGTCATGCCAAAAAACTCCTCAGGCATATATTCAGCCCAAATGGTGGCGCCGACGATGTAATGCACTAAAAACCGGGCTACACCACCGATTAAGGTGCCCCAAAAAACACCGAACTTCTTTCCCTTCATCAGGCCGGCCAGACCTAAGACAGTAAAGGCCAGCAAATAGTCCCCGATGATGGACTCCCAACCAATGGCAAACCCGCCGTCGAACATAAATTGAAGTATGCCAAAGGCAAAGCTTGCGATTAGTCCAATACCCAAGCCCCAGCGCACCGAGAAAAGAATGATCGGGACCATCGCCAGGACAACGGAGCCGCCCCAGGGCATTTCCCAAAGCTTGATGTAGCTGAGAATTTGGGCAATGGCTACCATAATGGCGCCTTCGCAAAGAGCGCGGAGCGACATATGTTTCTTCATAGAGATTCCTCCTTACAAAATAGAAAGCCGCATTGCAAATACGGAAGCAATGCGGCAGCATTTTGAAAGGTATCAAGTCTTTTCCTCCGCCGGTATGATCCGTATCAGGTTCACGGGTCCGCGCTCCTCTTTGCGCAATCTCAGCCGGAAAGGTCCGGCACCCCGAAGACGTATTTACTTTGCAGCTTTCTTTTATTGTAACGAGAAAACAAGCGGCTGTCAATCTGTAGGAGCACCAAGTTTTTGCAAGACTTCGACAAAATATTCAGGCAGTTCGCTGGTAATGGAAACCATCTCTCCGCTTCTCGGATGGCGAAAAGAAAGGGTTCTGGCGTGGAGACACTGGCTGGTAAGGCCCAGCTCCTTTCCGCGGCCATAAACAGGATCACCAAGGATTGGATGATTTTTCCATGAAAGATGTACTCGAATTTGGTGTGTACGACCAGTTTCCAGGTGTAGGCGCAAATGCGTATAACCATTATAGCGAGCAAGGACTTCAAAGTGGGTTACGGCAGGACGGCTGTTTTTCTCAGTTACGGTCATTTTTTTCCGATCTGTGGGATGGCGTCCAATGGGGGCGCTAATGGTGCCGGAATCCTCCCGCATATTCCCTATCACGATGGCCTCATAGATGCGGGACAGTGTGTGATCTTTCAATTGTTCAGCCAAGGACTGGTGTGCAAAATCATTTTTTGCCACAATCAATAGGCCGCTGGTGTCCATGTCAATGCGATGGACTATGCCAGGACGGAGAACTCCGTTGATTCCGGACAAACTGTCTTGACAGTGATATATGAGGCCGTTGACTAAGGTGCCATTCCAGTGACCCGGGGCGGGATGAACCACGAGTCCCTTGGGCTTATTCAGCACGATCACATCGTTGTCCTCATAACGGATATCCAGGGGAATGTCCTCAGGGACTACCTCCAAAGGTTCTGGTTCCGGTATATCAAATACAATTTCGTCTCCCATGCGGGTTTTATAGTTTTTCTTTACTGCTTTTCCATCAATCGTTACAGCACCGCTTTCCAGCAGTTTTTGCAAGGCCGAGCGAGTGAGTCCAAGGTTTGCTCCTGCCAAAAAGGCGTCCAACCGGACGCCCTCGGTATCACAGAGAATCTTCATGTTGATCCTCCCGCAGCATTTGTTTATCCTTTTGCCTGTCGTGAAGAAATCCATAATATATGCAAAAAAGAATGCCGCCTACAACTACAAAAATATCGGCTACATTAAAAATAGCAAATTGCATAAACAACACTTCAAACATATCCACAACATAGCCATAAATAATGCGGTCAATGAGATTGCCTAGGGCCCCGGCAATGATGAGGACCAGAGTCCATCGGCCCATGGGATGGGTAATCTTTTTTGCATATAGAACCCAAAGCGCAAAGACAACAAAAACGATTGTCAACACGACAAAAAACCATCGGGCGCCTGAGAGCATGGAAAAGGCAGCGCCAGTGTTGTGAATATGTGTCAGACCGAGTATATGGGGGATGAAATCCATTTGGCCGCCTAGAGGAATGTTGGTTTTTACGAGATATTTTACAATCTGATCCAGTGCGACCAAAAGTACCACGACAAGGGTTTCAATCACGTTTCGTTCCTCCCGGATGTTACATTTCCGTCCAATTGGACAGAGATTTCATAAAACAAATCATTTTGTGTGTATGTTACACGAGTTTGCGTACTTGATGCTGCGCCGGATTGGGTCATAATATCCCAAATTAGGCCCTGCTCAAATAACGCGGAGACTGCTGAATGATAAGCATCCAAGTTAGAAAACCGTACGGAAAACCAGGTCTCGCCTTGTTCCGTGGCCTGGAGCATAGCAGATTCATAGGAAGCAGGGTCCCATATATCAAATTGGCGACCCGACTGAACGAAATAATTATAGGTGGTATCAGTACATTCTGGCATAGGAAGATCACAGACCAGCGTATGATCCCGGTAAATCTCTTGGTCTGTTAGCAAACAATAGGTATATTGAATGCTGTCTCCGGGCATGTCGTCTGCTCCAACTGGATCTCCCCAGGTGACGTCTATCTGGTACCAGTGGCCATCACATTGTACCATGTTCCAGCCGTGAGATTCTCCGGAAGCGCCTTCGCCCAAGGCTAAGGTGCAGGGGATTCCCAACTGATTCATGAGATACTGAAATGTCCTGGCATAGCCTGCACAGGTGCCTTGCTGACGGCTCATGACGCTGACAATGCTTTGATCTGCTTCAGAGAGGATGTAGTCCGTATGATTGATAATATATCGATAAACACCTAGGATTTTCTCGTAATCCGTTTGTGCTTCAGAAAGCTCTTCAGAGGAAAGACAAGCTTCGGTATATTGCTGTACTTGTTGGTGAGCGGCTTGAATTTCCGAGAGTTCCATGGTATAGGTGAAAGTGCATTCTGTACGAATGTTGACCCCAGCCAGTGTGGTGGAGACAAAGGATGCCTCCCCGTCAAACCAGAAATATTCCGGGTGATCAATTCGCAGAGCGGTGAGGATCCTTTGGATTTCCCCGGTGTCAGCATCCACCGCCAGCGGCGTTTCCCGTCGACAAGCAATGGATTCACTCATACGGTCGTAGGTGTTTTGCGCATGCGGTGTCAATTGTTGCCGTCCCCAGAGAAGCACAGGCGCTGCGTCTGTAAAGAGAGGGGCCTGAAATTCCAGGGTGGAAGTTGTTTGCTGGTCGGCCGATTGAACGGTGAAACTAGAGTCTGAATGATGTAGAATACGGTTGGACAGGCTGCAGCCTGCCAGTAGGCTCAGGCTCAATATGAGACTGGTCAGGCGTAAAAAACGCTTCATATCATTCCTCCATGGAAAACGGAGAGGCCCGCTTGGCGAGCCTCTGGAATCCTGGTTGTTTACTGACGTCTTTTGCTCTTAGTGCGGTGATCGGAGTATTGCTTTATGGAAGAAATCTTGCTGTCCGAGTCAGCCATAAACTGTTTCAGCATATCGTCAAAAGACTGCGGCTCTTTTGTACCGCTGCTGCGGGGGCCGTTTTGCCGCCGATTATCCAGGCCGCTGCGCCGCTGGTTACCACCACGATCCCCTTGGACATTACGAGTCTGACCACTGCGTTCGCCTTTGCCATCCTGGCGTGTTTGACGCTGAGGAGGGTCTATAGTTTTTTTAATAGACAGATTGATTTTTCCGGCTGAATCGATTGCGATAACTTTAACCTTAACCTCTTGACCAATGCTAAGATATTCATTGATATCGCTGACATATGCATGTGCAATTTCCGAAATATGTACCATGCCGGTTTTTCCGCCGGGCAAGGATACAAACGCGCCAAATTTTGTGATTCCGGTGACTTTTCCTTCCACAATTGCTCCTACTGCAAGCTCCATACTAAGGTTTTATCCTCCTTTGTTTTTGAGACGTCCCAGCGTCTCACCGTACTACTATCCCCCGTCAAAAAATACGACATCGTCCGATGAGACCATTCCTTCCTGCTGAAAAGCCCATTGTCGGACTGCATCATCCGTCATGGAAGCAGTTGCCTGAATGTCAGAGATTTCAGCCTTTATACGGGAACAGGCCTCCTGCAAAGAGGCAATTCGCTTTGTCTCAGCCAACAGGTCAACAGCTGCCCGGCTCATGCCCAGTGCAAGATAAATCCCTAATGCTGCCGCACAAATTCGGCTCAGGGAGTGTTTCACGGTTGTCTCTCCTTTTTTCTGTGTCGTTTCGGAGAAAACGGTACTACTTTTATTGTACCCCATTTTCCCGAAGATGGAAAGAGTTTTTTTACAAGTTTTCGTAAAAAAAACAAACTTTTTTTTGCTGGAAGAAAGATGATTCGGACGAAATGCTGTAAGCGTTGGAGGAGACGCCTCCAAAGGCGCACAAGGTACACGCTGACTGTCAAAAAATATAGGCCTGATCCGAGGAATACGCCCAGACACTGATAAATTCGAAGCCCTCGTGTATAAATGGAAGTGAGCCACATTGCCAGGAAGAAGATCAGTCCAAACAGAATGTCTACAGGGATTGTGAGCCTTGGATGTTCACGCCGAAGAGCTCGTCCCATATCATAGAGAATTCCCAGTATGATGCCTAAGATTGCAGAACAGAAGAACTCGATGGTCTGGCGGCTTAAATCAATGCTCATCGAAATAACCGGGAGAGAAAGCTCCCCTGTGTTTTGGCGCTTTCTTCATAGACCATACTGTCCACTTCCCCGGTAATCTTTACCTCGCCGGAACCCAGATTCAGCTGTTCTACATGGAGATCCCGGCCGCGAAGAATCAAAGTACCCCGGCTTGTCTCCAAGACTGCGGCTGCTTCATCAAAACTCTCCACATCGGTCACTCCGGTGACAGACAGTTTGTTTCGGCCCTCTAGAGTCAGCCGATGATTTACCGCCAGATTTGAATCCTCTTTCACGGTCATGGCCATATGTATTCCTCCCCGTTGTGTTCTCATAGAATCATATTCCCGATGGCAGGAAATTATGACGGAAATTTTTCAGAAGAAATTGACAAACCATAAATTTTGCACTACAATGGCAATAACGCAAAGATGGAAAAGCAGTATCGAAGCCTTTTCTGCGAAAGAGAGTGGGTCGTAGGCTGAAAGCCCATGTAGAAAATTTCGAGAAGGACATTTCTGGAGCGGGCGTATAAGGCCAAGGCCGAAGTCGCAGGGGGCCCCACCATACGGGGGATGAAAGGGCGGAATGAATTCCCGCCGAAATTGGGTGGCACCACGAAGCATAATTGCTCTCGTCCCAAGGGGACGGGGGCATTGTTTTTCTTGTAAAATTTATGGTTGAAAGGAATTTTAATATGGAGAAAATGAAACCACGTACGCTCTCGGGATTTATGGAACTGCTGCCTCAGAGACAAATGCAGATGGAGAAATTTATGCAAGTGCTCCGGGAGACATACAGCCTTTATGGATTTACACCATTGGATACCCCGATTATTGAAGATGCGCAGATTTTGCTGGCGAAGGGCGGTGGTGAAACGGAAAAACAAATTTACCGTTTCCAAAAAGGCGACAACGATTTGGCGCTGAGGTTTGATCTCACTGTGCCTCTGGCGAAGTATGTTGCGCTTCATTACGGGGCTCTGAACTTTCCGTTCCGCAGATTTCAGATCGGGAAGGTTTACCGTGGAGAACGGGCGCAGCGGGGACGTTTCCGGGAATTTTATCAAGCGGATATTGATATTATCGGGGACGGAAAATTGGATGTTATGAATGAAGCGGAAATACCGGCGATTATCTATAAGACGTTCTCCCGGCTGGGATTAAAGCGGTTCCAGATCCGGGTGAACAACCGTAAAATTTTAAATGGATTTTATGCGATGTTGGGGCTTGAAGAAAAGTCCGCTGATATTATGCGCACAGTCGATAAGCTCGATAAAATTGGCGCAGAAAAAGTAAAAGCGATTCTTGTAGAGGATCAGGGGATTTCCGAAGAGATTGCCCAGGAAATTTTGAATTTTATTGCGATTTCCGGATCAAATACAGACGTGCTTTCTGCATTACAGGGTTATACCGATCGCAACGAGTTGTTCGATCAGGGGTATGAGGAGCTCTGTACTGTGACAAAGTATCTTTCTGACTTTGGGGTCCCCCAGGAACAGTTTAAGGTAGATTTGACAATCGCCAGAGGGCTTGACTACTATACTGGAACTGTTTATGAGACACAGATGCTGGATCATCCGGAAATTGGTTCGATTTGCTCCGGTGGGCGTTATGATAATTTGGCGGAGTATTATACGGACAAGTCTCTGCCCGGTGTTGGCATTTCGATCGGTGTAACCCGTCTGTTTTATGTGTTGGAGGAGCAGGGGTATTTGAATGACGATATCATTACGGCACCTGCCGATGTTCTGGTAATATCCTTGACTGAGAATATGGGCCCCGCAATTGCTGCTGCCACAGCACTGCGGGAGGCCGGTATCCGCACGCAAATCTACAGCGAACAAAAGAAATTTAAAGCAAAAATGTCTTATTGCGCAAAGCTTGGGATTCCATTTGCAGTGCTTTTGGGCGAGGATGAGATTCAGGAAAACAAGCTCTCTGTGAAAAATTTTACCACTGGTGAACAGGTAATGATTTCAATCGAAGAGGCGATCCAACGCATAAAGGCAGAGCTTTTGGAGCGGAACAAAGGCAGTGTCATCGCAGAAAAACAATAATCTTAGAAATTAGGAGTAAATGGTTATGGATAATTTGCAAAACTTTACCCGTACAGACTATTGTGGCAATTATCGGCTGGAACATGTGGGGAAGAAAGTATCTGTTTGTGGATGGGTCCAGCGTGTGCGGAACCTTGGCAGTTTGATGTTTCTTGATCTCCGGGATCGGAGCGGGATTTTACAATTGGCGTTTGACGATGCGACAGCGCCCGATGTATTTGAGAAAGCATCCGGATTCAAGAGCGAATACGTGATTGCGGCTACCGGTACTATTCGGGAACGGGAAGCGAAATCAAAAAAAATTCCCACAGGGGATGTAGAATTGTATGTGGATGAGGTTCGTCTCCTAAGCCAAAGTGAAACGCCGCCGTTTTCCATTGAGGACGGCTGTAATGCTAATGAAAATCTGCGGCTTCAGTATCGATATTTAGATCTCCGCCGGCCGGAACTCCAGAAAAAGATCATGTTCCGACATAAAGTAGCCAAGATAACCAGGGATTATTTTGACGAAAATGGATTTATCGAAATTGAAACACCGACTCTGATTGGATCTACGCCGGAAGGGGCCAGAGACTTCCTGGTTCCATCCCGTATGCACAAGGGAAAATTCTATGCCTTGCCTCAGTCGCCGCAAATTTATAAACAACTGACCATGGTGGCGGGATTTGACCGTTATCTTCAAATTGCCCGTTGTTATCGAGATGAAGATTTGCGGGCCGACCGTCAGCCGGAGTTTACGCAGATTGACATGGAAATGAGTTTTGTCACGATGGAAGACGTGCTGCATATGGGTGAAGGATACCTGCAGCGGCTGTTCCGTGACGCTATGTGGATTGAATTGGGGCCCATTCCAAGGATGACATATGCAGAGGCGATGGAGTCCTATGGATCCGATAAACCGGATACGCGGTTTGACATGAAACTCTTTGATTTAGCAGATGTAGTGCAGAATTGTAACTTTGCAGTTTTTCAGAATGCGCTGAAAGCCGGCGGAGGCGTTCACGGCATCTGTGCCAAGAATTGTGTCAAGGTTCTAACGCGGAAAGAACTTGACAAGCTCACAGAGTATATCCGTGGTATGGGCGGCGGCGGAATTGCGTGGATCCGTATGAATGAGGATGGAACGCGTGCATCATCCTTCCAGAAATTTATGACGGAAGAAGAGATGAAAGCCATTATTCAGCGGGCCGGCGCAGAGGCGGGCGATGTCGTCATGATTGTCTCCGACGCCAAGTATAATCAGGGCCTTACACAGCTGGGGCAGCTTAGGATTACGGTAGCAAAAAAGCTGGATATCATTCCAAAGGACAAGTTTAATCTGTTGTGGATTGTGGAATTTCCCTTCTTTGACTGGGATGAAGAGGCTGAGTGCTGGGTGGCGATGCATCATCCTTTTACCATGCCTATGGAGGAGTGTCTCGACTATTTGGAAGATGACAGCCGCAAGGGAGAGGTAAGAGCGCAGTGCTATGATCTTGTGCTCAATGGAGTTGAACTGGCTTCCGGGTCTATCCGTGTTACAGATCCGGTTCTCCAGGATCGGATTTTCCGCATATTGGGACTTTCCGAGGAGGAGGCGCAACAGAAGTTCGGCTTTTTAACCGGCGCGTTCCGGTATGGCGCGCCGCCCCATGGCGGCATGGCGCTGGGGCTGGATCGAATTGTGATGCAGCTCACAGGATCTGAAAGCCTGAGAGATGTTGTGGCCTTTCCAAAGCTGCAAAATGCCACGGAGCCTATGACAGGTTGTCCCGGAACGGTATCTCTGGAACAGTTGGACGAGTTAGGTATTGCCGTGGTGCAAAAAGAAGAATGATTGTTGATTCTATGGGCCATTAAAAAACCATGGGGTGACAAAATATGTGCGGACGATATCTATTTTCTCTGAAATCAGAGGATCGAGCCTCTTTGCGGCTCCTTGCGCTGTTTACAGCTCAATTTCCAGAGGATGTGCCACCAGACGGAGAAATTTTTCCTGGAATGACGGTGCCCATCTTGGTAAGCGGCGGGAAACGATTGCAGATGATTCAGGCGAGATGGGGGTATCAAACGAGAAGCAAACAGCTGATTAATGCCCGCTGGGAAACTTTTGAAGAGAAGCCGACGTTTCGCGAGGGAATGCGCTGTGTAGTTCCTACCTCTGGTTTTTATGAGTGGAGTACTGAGAGGAAAAAATATCTGTTTCAGGGACAAACACCGCTGCTATACCTGGCGGGAATTTGTCGACGGGAAGCAGATGAAATAAAATTTGTTATCTTGACATGCTCTGCCAATGGGGAGGTGCGAGGGGTTCATCAGCGAATGCCGGTCATTCTGCCTCAAAATGCCCTGTTGCGCTGGGTTTCCGGCGCGGTGCCACAGGAGTTGCAGGAGATTTCATCCATTCCGTTGCAGAAACAAATCATCGATTCATAAGTTTAACGCAGACCGAAGTTTCTTCGGTCTGCGTTTCTTTCATAGGCGGTGCGTTCATTCTCTTATTTCAGTTGATCAATGGCAGATCGCAAAGCGATCAGAAATGCATCGATATCGTGTTCTGGGGTTTCAAAACCTAGGCTGATCCGGATGGAACCGTCAATTTGATCGGATGGCACATTCATTGCTTCCAATACATGGCTTCGGTGACCCTTCGCACAGGCAGAGCCAGCGGACACATAAATACCCTGTTTTTCCAGCATGCCAATTAGTCCTTGACTTCGGACTCCGGGAATGGCTATGCAGAGGATGTGAGGAGCGGTATGCGCTCCAATTAGTACTGCTTCCGGTATTGTTTCCTGGAGGCCGGCGATACAACGGGCTTTCAGCGACTCCATGTTCCGAAGATTTTCGCGAAGATGTTGGGTATGGGCCTCGCAGGCCGCACCGAATCCAACAATACCAGGTACGTTTTCTGTTCCCGAACGCATATTTCGCTCTTGCCCGCCTCCATATAAAAATGGTGGCAAGTGGAGTGCTTTGTTCACATATACAGCGCCGCAGCCTTTCGGACCACCGATTTTATGGGCGCTGATTGTCACAATATCAGCGCCCAGCGATGATATGCGAAAGGGAATCTTTAGAAAACCCTGAACAGCGTCGGTGTGGAATACGGCGTGAGATCTTTGATGAACCAGTTTCGCCATAGTTGAAATATCGTTGACTGCTCCTGTTTCGTTGTTGACCATCATCACCGATACAAGAATAGTGTCTGGGCGTAAAGCCGCCAATAAATCTTTTGATGAAATGCTGCCGTCAGGCTGAGGATGGAGGTAGGTGACAACAAAGCCCTGTTCTTCCAGTGCGCTTATGGGATGGAGTACTGCGTGGTGTTCCACTGCGGTCGTGATGATATGTTTGCCGCGCTTACCAAAGCGATGGGCTACAGAAAAAATGGCGAAATTATCGCCTTCTGTACCACCTGAGGTGAAAAAAACTTGACCTGCCTCACAGCCCAAGGCAGCGGCCACCTGTTGCCGGGCGTTTTTCACTACGCGTTCTGCAAGCAGGCCACGACTGTGGACTGCGGAAGGATTGCCCCAATTTTCTGTTAGTGCATTCATCATGGCGGAAACCGCTGCCGGGCATGGTTTTGTGGTGGCGGCATTGTCGAGATAAATTTCCAAAAGGAAAACTCCTTCCTGTGCTTTCTGCTCTTCATTATATCAAGAGTTGCTGGATTTGTACAGAAAAAGCGGAAAACCCGCCAGAAAGGTTTTAAGAGAAGTTCCCCTGTTTCACAGAGTGAAACAGGGGAAAGCTATGGCATGGATTTTGAGAATTTTTTAGATTAACCGAAGTATCTCTTCAGGAGACCGGCCAGCGCACGGCCATGACGTGCCTCGTCGCGGGCCATCTCATGCACGGTGTCATGGATAGCGTCCAGGCCCAATTTCTTAGCGCGGGTAGCCAAATCGGTTTTCCCGGCAGTAGCGCCCATTTCAGCTTCTACACGCATCGTCAAGTTCTTCTTGGTAGAGTCGGTAACGACTTCGCCCAGCAGCTCAGCAAACTTTGCGGCATGCTCAGCCTCCTCGTATGCAGCCTTTTCCCAATAGAGACCGATCTCGGGATAACCTTCACGATGTGCTACACGAGCCATAGCCAGGTACATGCCAACCTCAGAGCACTCGCCTTCAAAGTTGGAGCGCAGGTCTGCTTTGATATCTTCGGGAGCGTCGGCGGCAATGCCTACCACATGCTCGGCAGCATAGGAATCGCCCTCGTCCATCTTCTTAAACTTGTCAGCGCCAACGCCGCAGAGAGGACATTTGAAATCAGCGGGAAGAGAATCTCCCTCATAGACATAACCACAAACAGTGCATACAAACTTTGCCATAATAATTTACCTCCAAAAAGTTGTTTATAAAACGGGAAAAGCCCGTTACTTATGAAATTGTGCGACGGCATTGAGGGCAAAGCCCTGTAAACCGAAGGGATGTACCAGTAATGTTGCAGTCAAAAACTTTTTCGGTCTGTGAAACCAGATCTTTGGGAATCCGGATCTCCATTAAATCTAAGACTGCATTACACCGGGTACAAATAAAATGGGTATGAGGCTGTATATTTGCATCAAACCGCTCCTGCCCGGCAACTACACCAACGGATCGAATTTTTCCAGCATCTTTTAGCTGTGTTAGATTTCGATAAACAGTGGCCAAGCTCAGATCAGGAAAACTTGGGCGCAGCTGTTGAAAGATCCAGTCCGCCGTTGGGTGAGTATCAGTAGAACAGAGGCAAGAATATATGGCCTCCCGCTTTTTACTGAATCGATGTTTCACAGTGCACTCCTTAATAAAAATGATAATTATTATTGATTACGTGCAGAATTATAGCATGCTTCATATCATTTGTAAAGGGGTTTTTGAAAAATTATCGAAAAATTTTTATGAAAAAATCCAGGGCCAACCATGGTCCTGGATTTTTTCATAGATACTGATTATGATACAATTCCAAATTGTATTTTTGCGGTTAAAATGCGAATGACGCTTTCATCGATGCGCTCTTGAGAGATCTCCCCGGAATTCACGGCTTCTGTTACCGCGTCTACAGCACTTTCTACATTGGAGATGCACAGCAGCATATCGCAGCCGGCCTGAATGGCTTTTACCGCAGCCTCACCGGAAGTATAAAGATCGGTGATTGCATTCATACTCAATGAATCTGTTATAATGATGCCGGTATAACCCATTTGTTCCCGCAATATACCGGTAATCACAGCATTGGATAGAGATGCAGGATTTTCGCTGTCGATTTCTGTCATTGTCATATGGCCTACCATAATCATCGGTGCGCCGGCGTCTATTACAGCCTGGAATGGTTTCAGATCACATGCCTGTAGTTCTTCCATGGTACGTGTGGATGCGGCAAAACCGTCGTGCGTATCGCCGCCAGTGCTTCCGTGGCCTGGGAAGTGCTTCGGTGCACAGAGTACGCCGTTTTCAACAAATCCTTTGACCTCTTGGGATACCATGGAAGATACAAGGTCTGGATCGGAACCAAAACTGCGCTCTTTGACTACTTCATTTTCTTCATTTGTCAAGACATCTGCCACCGGAGCAAAATCCACATTAAAGCCAAATTCTTTGAGATCTGCTGCCAAAGTGGCTCCAATTTCATAGGCTTTTTGCGGATCGCCCTCGGCGCCGTAAACAGACATGTCCTCAAATTGTGTGGTGCCAAGGCTGTCGGCCAGACGAGCAACGGAGCCACCTTCCTCATCTACTCCGATGAATAAGCCCAAGCCGGAGCGATCCCGGGAATAGCTTTGGATATTATCAATCATTTCTTTGGTTTGATCCATCGTAACTAGATTTTCGGAAAAATAAATAATACCACCCACAGGGAATTCCTCAATGGAAGCTTTGGTGGCCTCGCCACTCTGTGTGACCTGGTTGTATCCTGTCAGGGCTTCGGGCGTAACAAACAGCATTTGACAGATCTTTTCCTGAAGGGTCATTTTCTCTACAAAAGCTTGTGCGCGGAGTTCATATTCATTGGCAACATCCGTGGCGGGGGTTGCAGAGGGTTCGATACCGTCGTTGGACTCTTCTGTGGATGCCTGTTCATCGCCGGAGGCGGGTTCAACAGGGGTAACCGGTGCGGCTGAAATTACAGGCAAATCAGTCGTTTGACCAAAGGTATCTGAATCGGTGGATGCAGCGGCCTGCTCCTGAAGTGCGGAAACGTCTTCATAGCTGCCATGGAAGATGAAAGATGCGCCGATTGCCACGACTGCAACGATGACAATTACCAGCAACAGAGAAATTAAAAATCGTTTGCCCATAAGGGAAAAACCTCCATGTTTAATCCATTTGATGCACCCTAGTATAGCGCATTTTTTGATGATTTTCTACCAATCCTCGTGGAAATTTTCCCAAATTTCACGAAAGCGCACAGATTTTTGGGAAAATATTCAGTAAAAAGAAAAATTTTTCCACTATCCGTCGCTTTTTTCGACAAATTTCACGGATATGCAACACAAATCTAGGAAACTGTGTTATAATAGCCGCAGCAATCTTTTTGTCCTGATGAATCAAGGAAAGGAAGGAAGCATTATGGCTGACACATCCTCTGTTTATAAGATTTGTCCGCATTGTGGACAGTCTGTTTCGGTGGCGGCAAAGTTTTGCCCTACCTGTGGCACCCCATTTACGGCAGAATCATCCGATTTTGTAGCTTATGAGCGGTACCCTGTACAGGAGCAACCGCAGCCGCCTCAGCCGTCGATGGATGCCACCATGACATTCACACCTGTATCAGAGCCTGCTGGCCGGGAGCAGACCGGTTCCCAGGATGGAATCACACCGAATGTTTCTCTGTATGTTGGCCCTGATCGCAGCGGCAGTGGGACAGTCAATCAACCAAGGCCTCTTTCATCTGAGGCCATGAACCAACCGGAGACAGGAGATATATCTGGAGTTATACAATCGGAAACGCAAAATGCACAGAACTTCCAGCCGGTGCCGCCTGATCAGCAAAAGCATTCTACGATAGCAGAAGCGGCTCGTCGGGAGGAACGGAACGCCGAAGACGGCGGTCACAGAACACCCCCGCCCATGGGAGGCAGACCGGATGATCCGGACGACGACCGGAGGAAAAAAGGAATCATCGTCACAGCCGTGGCCGCGGTGTTGTTAATTGCGGTGGTGGTTGTAGGCGTGGTCATGGCGTTCCGTCTGGGGATTGTGGGAAACGACGAGACAGAAGACCCCATGACATTGGCTCAGGAAGCTTATGATAACCAGAACTACGATGAGGCGATTACCCAGCTGGAGAAAATGCTCCAGGAGGGAACTGGCACGACCGATGCATATAATTTGTTGGCAGAGTCTTTTGCGGCAAACGGAGAACCTTTAGAAGCTGCGGAAACATATCTGAAGGGCTATGAGGCGACCCAGGACGGAACCTTGAAAAAGTCCGCCCAAGACGCTTATTTAAAGTTAGGCGATCAAGCGAAGGAAGACGGCGACAATAATGCGGCGCGTGAATATTATAACACCGTTTTGGAACGCCTGGATGCCAGTAATTCCACGGCCATTGCCGGCCTGGCCAGTCTGGGACAGGAGACGTTGGCCTCTCCTTCGGCAAGTGGAACCCCATCGGCGAAACCCAGCGGCAGCTCATCTATTACACCGCCTTCCCCCACGACCAGCGGCAACCAGGTTTCTGAAGGGGAGGAAGCTGTGGCAACCCCAACTCCGACCCCGACCCCAACTCCAACACCGTCGGCAAGGCCAAGCTCAACGCCTTCGGCAAGACCGAGTTCGTCCCCATCGCCGTCGCCGTCGCCATCCCCGTCCCCGTCCCCATCTCCATCACCTTCTCCCTCCCCAACACCAGCACCGGCCACAACCTTTGAATTGAATGGCCATACCTATGAGCTGGTGATCAACGACTACAGTTGGTGGGGCGCCTATGAAGATGCACAAAGAGAGGACGACGAAGGAAGGCAGGGACATCTGGCGACAATTAGTTCATGGGAGGAATTCAGTGCCTGCGCAGAATTGGCAGCAGCCAATGATGTGGTATTCCTGCGGCTGGGCGCCTATGTAGAAGATGCGTCAGAGTGGGACAGTGTTACCTGGATCACAGGCGAAAGCTTTGACTATCAGAACTGGTATGACGGCGAACCCAGTGGTGGGGAAGAGACGTTCTTGGCCATGTTCTCTGTCAATGGAAACTGGTATTACAACGACACGACGGATCTTGTTTCGGAATATTCCGGCAGGAAAGGTTATATTATCGAATACGAATAAGATTGCAGCAATCAGCCGAAGGGATTTAACCCTTCGGCTGATTGTGTGTTTCGATCAGGCGGAGTTTTTCTGACCGGGAAAGGTGTTTGATCTCCCATTCCCGCCGAAGGGCGGAAGATTTGTCCGGTTGATTTTCCCGGTAGAGCAGTTGGACTGGCAGCCGGCTGCGGGTGTATTTTGCACCGCGACCACTGTTGTGAATTTTCAGGCGCCATTCTGCATTCCGGGCGATCCCCGTGTAAAGGGTACCGTCAGCGCATAAAAGAATATAAACTTCGTACATACGTTGTCACTTCCCAAAAAGACGTCGGCAATCCGCCGACGTCCTCCTAATATTCCGATTAATATAGCGGAGCTGCTTTACCGCTGCCTTCGCGCCAATCCAAGTCGCCACGGGCCAAGCCTAAAATCAACATTTCCGCGGTGGCCAAGTTGGTGGCATAGGGAACGTTATGCATGTCGCACAGCCGCTCAATTTGCAGGAGATTCTGCTCCTGTACCGGATCATTACAGGTAGGGTTGGTGAAAAACAGCAAGAGATCGATTTCGTTATAGGCGATGCGGGCGCCGACTTGCTGCTGGCCGCCCTGAGCCCGGGAGAGATACAAGGTGATGGGCAGGCCGGTGGCCTCTGCCACCAAACGACCCGTGGTGTTGGTGGCGGACAGATTGTGTTTTTCCAAAATTCCCTTGTAGGCAATGCAAAACTGAATCATCAGTTCCTTCTTTTTATCCTGTGCCATAATTGCAATGTTCAAAGTTATTTCCTCCAACTCCAAAGGTTCATCAAAATCTTATGTGCATCAGCGGCGCTTCCATCCCGAGAAGTCTCCGCGAAATATGAAGGCATGCCATGGCAGCCCCTTTTCGACTGCGAAGCACCAATGCGCTGCCATGAGCAGCGGCCACCGGAACAGATTGATCTTCTGGAATTAAACCTAGAAGCGGCAAGCCTACATGATCCATCATATCATCTACATTGGATCGAATTGAGCCTAGCAGACGCCGGGTAACCCGATTGATTACCAGGTGAATGGGATCGATTCCGCGTGCTACCAAAAGCGAAGCCGTATTTTGCGCGTCGCGCAACGAACCAGGATCCGCTGTAGCCACCAGGATTGCCCGTGTAGCATAGCTGATGGCCAAGTCAAACCCAAATCCGATTCCGGCCGGGGCGTCTAGAAGTACCCAATCATAGGTTTCTGAGGCTTCTTCAATCAGTCGGCCAAAAATAATATCATCCACCAATCCTGCTCGGGTTTTAGTTGGGGCAGTAAGCAACTGAAGACCGGGAATGACAGGGTGTTCCGGTGCATCGGAAAGGTAGTGATTTTCCATCATTACATCAAGGAAGCTGATGGTTGCACAATCGGTCATACCAAGCGCAATGTCCAAATTGCTCAGACCAATGTCACAGTCGATTGCCAAAACTCGTTGGCCCATAGCTGCAAGACATGAGGCGACTCCAGCACAGAGCGTTGTCTTTCCTGTACCGCCCTTGCCGGACGTGATCACTAAAACTTCGCTCAATTTGGATACCTCCTTTTTGGTCATGCATTATCATTATACCAGTATTTCAGCAAATTTCAACAGGATTCTTATGAGATATAGAGAGAAATGTGTAGAAATTGTAAATAAACCCGTAGTGTAATCATATAAAAAAGGAAATATTGCATATTCTCATAAAATACTGCAGGAATACTGTAATATGGCTGATTCTTTACTATGATAGTATACGCACCGCGGAGGTGTCAATGAATAGAAAATAGAAACAGTGGAAGAATTTTTGCTTTTGCTACAAATAAGGAAAAAATCACACAAAAAATACAATTAAAATTAGTCGAACATCACCTCTCATTTGGTGATGGGGGCTAAGACAACGGGGCCTGTTTTATTTTGGAAAAGCGACGGGGATATTGTTTTGGCGTTTCCTTTATTTTTTGGATGACGACAACCCGATGAAAGACGTCCGTGCCCGGGACGGGATAATCCATAATGTGCTTTACGGTGCCCCCGAGCAGACCAATACCATGGGCGGCTTCAGAGATTTCCTCGTCGCTGTCAACGGATTTCATGGCCAGAAAAGCTCCGCCAAGCTTTACCATTGGAAGACACAGTTCTGAGAGAATGTTCAGCCGGGCAACTGCCCGGGAGGTTGCAATGTCAAAATGTTCTCTGTGGGAAAATGCGTATTCTTCTGCACGAGCAGCGGTACAGTCTGCTTCAATCCCAAGTTCGGGCAGCGTTGCGCTAAGCCAGTCGATTCGTTTCCGCAAGCTGTCCAGCAGTGTTAGATGAATGGTTGGTTCTGCAATTTTTAAAGGGACACCTGGGAATCCGGCACCGCAGCCCACATCAATGACGGATTTTTCGGTAAAATCCCAAAAGTTCAACAGAGCCATGCAGTCTAGAAAATGCAGCTGAGCCACTGCCTGAGGATCAGTAATAGCGGTTAGATTCATTACCCGATTTTTTTCAATGAGGGCTTCACCAAAGGCGCAGAAAGTATCCAACTGTGCTGTAGTCAAGTCAAGTCCAAGGGAAGGGAGACCTTCCAGCAGCGTTTGTTTCATAGCATGTCTCCTTTGAGAAAAGGAGGGGCGTTTGCCCCTCCTGGCGGTAAATTTTACTTTTTCAGTGTCAAAGCGTATAAGACTTTTTCCACAATACCATTGGCATTGAGCCCGTAAGCGTCTAACACAGCCTGTGCTTTTCCGGAGCGTCCGAACTGATCCTCTACGCCATGGCGTACGACAGGAACAGGACAGCCTTCAGAGACAACTTCTGCAACAGCGGAACCAAGGCCGCCGATAATATTGGCCTCTTCTGAAGTCACAATGCAACCGGTTTCTCCGGCGGCCTGCAAAACAAGATCTCGATCAATAGGTTTTATTGTATGCATGTCGATAACCCGGATGTCAAGACCTTTCGCAGCGAGCGATGTAGCGGCCTCATAAGCACACTGTACCATCATACCAGTGGCGATGATGGTAGCGTCGGTGCCTGTTTTCAGGGTGTATCCTTTTCCAAGTGCGAAAGTATAATCAGGAATAGTGTCAGTAATGGATTCCACGGCCAGGCGGCCCAAGCGCATGTATGCCGGGCCGTTATATTCCAGCAGAGCTTGGACAGCCTGTTCCATTTCCGGACCGTCACAGGGCGATAGCACCAGCATGCCGGGAATAGCGCGCATGATGGCATAATCCTCGATACACTGATGCGTGGCGCCATCCTCGCCGACACTGAGACCGCCGTGAGAACCAATAATTTTCACATTCAGGCCAGGGTAGGCGATGGAATTGCGGATTTGTTCCCATGCACGGCCGGCAGAAAACATTGCGAAGGAGTTAATAAACGGTTTCTTGCCGCAGGCGGCCAGCCCGGCAGCAACACCGGCCATATTACTTTCGGCAATACCCATGTCAAAAAAACGGTCAGGATATGCTTCTGCAAAGGTTTTTGTCATGGTAGAGCCGGACAGGTCTGCATCCAAAACAACCAAATCAGGATAGCGTTCCGCCAGGTTAGCCAAAGCCTGACCATAGGCAGCGCGAGTTGCAATCTTCATTTATTCCGCCTCCAGTTTTTTGAGAAGTTCAGTGAGCTCCAATTTTCCAAGTTCATATTGTTCATCGTTAGGAGCTTTGCCATGCCAACCGGCATTGTTTTCCATATAGGATATGCCTTTGCCCTTTACGGTTTTTGCTAAAATCATAGTGGGTTGCCCCTGAACGGCTTTGGCAGATGCGAGGGCATCTTGGATCGATGCATAGTCGTGACCGTCGCATTGGATTACATGCCAGCCAAATGCCTCGTACTTTTTATCCAGCGGTTCAGAGGGCATGACATCCGAAGTTTTTCCATCAATCTGTAGGCCGTTGACATCTACGATAGCACAGAGATTGTCCAGCTTGTACTTGGAGGCAGCCATCGCAGCTTCCCAAGTTTGGCCTTCTTCAATTTCGCCGTCGCCAAGGATCGTATATACCCGATAATCTTTATGGTCCAGCTTGCCTGCCATAGCCATGCCGACAGCTGCGGAGATCCCCTGTCCCAGGGAACCGGTGGACATATCCACGCCGTTCACATGGACCATATCGGGATGCCCGGAGTAATGGGCGTCGATGCGACGGAACTTGTGCAAATCTTCTACAGGGAAATAACCTCGTAATGCCAAGATGGAATAGAGCGCAGGTGTGCAGTGTCCCTTTGACAGAACAAAGCGGTCCCGGTTGGGATCTTGGGGCATTTTGGGATCAATGTGCATGACGTCAAAGTACAGTACGGTTAAAAGGTCCATGGCGGACATAGAGCCGCCGGGATGGCCAGAAGCAGCTTCATAGACACATTGTAGTGCCAGCAGACGGCCCTTGGTGGCTGTGATAGCCAGTTGTGTGGTTTCCATGGGATCATTCCTTTCCATAGGCAAAATGTTTGCGCCAATAGTATTGTAAATTTAGATATTCATCAACAAGCGCTTGGCAATCTTCCGGCAAATCAGACACCAGCGTTCCGTTTACTACATAGCGGCCGGAGGCGTGGATTACGGGTACTTCCAGTGCAACGGAACGAATTGCCTGCATATAAGCGGGACCATCCCAACCGCACAGATAGAAAACTTGATTCATCAGGAAGCAGGGGCTGATATCTGGCCCGGTCCCCTGAAAATCGTTATCCAAGAGCTGTTTGGCGGCATCGTTGGCCCAAATGATATATCTGGTGGCATAGTAGTTCATAAATCCTTCCTGAGTATCTTGGTTCAGATTGATTCCCAGAAGTTCATACAAAGTGTTGCCGTCTCCCAGCCCGGGATTGTGATCGCCAAACAGGATCAATATTACGGGTTCGCTGTCGGTACGAAGGTAATCTGTCAGCATTTTAAGGTTTTTGTTGGTGTTGGCGATGGAGCCAAAATAATTGTCCAGGATATACTGTTGCTGGTCCGTATAGGTACCGTCATCCAAGACAAAGTCGCCTTTATCGCCCCACCAGCAGGTGTAGTCCGTATATGGGCCATGGCCCTGATAGGTTACGGAGAAATTAAAGTACGGTTTACCCTCGGCAGTTTTCGTCTGGTATTGTTTTAGAAGTTCCGAAAAGAACAAATCGTCCATCGCGACATTTTCTTCTGTCAGGTTAGAAAAGTAGTTTTCCATGAAATAGTACTGGGAAAAGCCAAGAAATCCATTGACGTTAACGCGATTGTAGAACCAGTCGTTACATGGGTGCATGCCCTCCACGGTATAGCCCTGCTGACGGAAATACCAGGGGTAGGAATTGGTGTTCCCACGAAATTCGTACAGAGAAGAAAAACCGGTGAGGAAGCAGCGCTCTGTATCAATTGTGCCGCCGCCAAAGATATTCGTCACCAAGTTTCCGGAATAACCTTCTTCTTCAAGCTGATGCCAGACGGCGTACACATCGGTAGCAAGCTCCGGGGTGCCAAACTTCGTGAAATCGTTATAGGCTTCCAGCATAATGCCCATGATATTTACTTTCTCTGTTTCAGGTATATCCGCATCGGTGTATTGCGCCAGTTGCGCTTCTGCATCTTTTTGGTGATATCCATCGGGCGCCTTTTCTACCGTGTTCGATATACTGTGCACGAAGGGGTAAACAAAGCCGTGTGCTAAGTACTGTTGTGTAGGAGACCATTGGCTTTCCAAATAATTGTAATTAGCGGTACTGGTATAGACATTTTCACTGAGGAGTGCCGGAATGAGAGAAATCAGTAATACTAGACCGCTCAAGAATAAGCCTAGCCGCAGTTTTTTCTTTGGTCTGCCCCGGGCCAGCAATAATAGGGCGACAAACCCCACTATAACGCACAGAGCGGTCAGTTTCATAGATGTATCCCAATAAGGTCGGTATTTCCCGACCATATTTCCAGCTTCTCGGATCAGCAGCAAATCCCCAAACATCAAAGGGTCGTCCCGAAAAGCAATTTTAAAATAATTCGCCACCGAAAGACCGAGAACAAATACAGAAGTAATGGCGAAGGACCAATGGGTTCT
>CABRZL010000005.1 GCA_902475435.1 uncultured Eubacteriales bacterium
CCTAATCTTGGAGTGCGAGTTCTTCTATGTTCATAGTTACCTCCTGTAAAAAAATGGATGATATGATAAATTGTTTATTTTCATTATAAAATGAGATGAAGTATCCTGTCAAATATATTATTAACCATGGAAGGCTGGATTTTATTTTATACTTTAATTGAATCCTATAATAGCATGGGCGGGGAACAACGCGTTCCTCGCCCATGCTTAATTAATATTATGTTTATTCTACTGTCAGTTGTATATCTCCATAATATTTTCCGCTGCGAATTGGTAATTTTGTGCCGTTTACAGTCATAGACAATGCCTTACCATCTGGTGCACATAAGGTGGCACCGTCAGCAAGAGAAAGGGCAGATAAGAAGCAGTTTCCCGTAACGGTCCAAGTGGTGTCAGCATCCATATTTACGATGACTCCGTTATTTACGACTGGAGATGCTGTATTGGTTACTTGCCCAAGTTCAATGAGGTTTTCCTTGGAGATTTTCTTCACGTGATGTTTGCAGACAGATGCAGAAATGACGCCGGCATAGTTGACATTTTCCAAAGTAACTGCCAAATTGATGGGATATTTTGTGGCTGGTTCAGATACAAACGCCGGAGGGACAAAATCTTCGTCGTCCCCAGGGGGGGCCATTGGGGGAACCTCTCCATCAGCGGGGGGCATATCCATGGGCGGCATAGGATTTGGATTATAGGAACCGACTGCCACTGCGTTTACTGTGGAATTATAGAGATCGCCTGTAAGCGCCATATCCCGAAATGTTACGCGAAGGTCAGTGCACAGATTCGGGGCAGGCTGGTTGTACATAAAACCGTCGTGATAATTTACTTTCGTTGTATCATGATCCAGGATCTTTTCTGCTACGGAGGTGTCCACCACTACTTCCTTGGGGCCAAGGCCTGGATCGTCAGATTCCATGAGTTGAAGAATCACACCGTTTTTGGGGTTCAATTCTGATTGCTCAACCAGAATCTCCGGATAACAACCTTTTACCAAAAAGGTGGTTTGTCCAGTATGGAAGGTAGAACCTCTCAGATGAAGAAGTCCGCCCTGGTTTTGATGCCACATAATACCAAAGCGTTTGGAATATACTTCTGTATCTACAAAATCTGTGCTGGCAATCTCGTTTGCAATTACCTCAGCATAATCAGGTACGTGGAACTGGCAGTCGTAGAACCGATTGTAGCCGGAACCAATGCAGTAAGTGCCATAACCGCTTTCACCAAATACCTCTACATTGCAGTTTTTCGCTGTCAAGTGAAGTTCATGTTGCCAATACCCCTTTGGGCTTGTGGGACCGTCAGTGGATAGGGCGCCCCAGCGTTCCGCCCGAATGGTGCTGTCGATATAGGTAACGTCGGCGCTGTCCAATACATTGGTGGCCCGGTTGTTTCCCGTGAGGCCAAGAACCCACGGTACGGAAATCATACCGTGAATCTTTTTCCCAAGCTCCTTCTGTGTTTCATCGTCCACACCGTAGCAGGTAATGTTAGAGTTTTTTACGGTAACTTTGGCGTTTCCTGCGGCCAAAAGGGCGTTCCGAGTGAGCCCATGAGATTCCAAATGCAAACCGTCAATTGTAACGTTAGAGTTTTTTCCGGCTACAATAGCGCATCCTTTGCCATTAAAGTCATCGCCACCGGTACCAGACATTGTGACGGTTACATCTTTGATAGTGAATTCGCAATCATCCACAGCCACTAATCCAAAGCCCTCGCCCTGCGAATTAAATTCTACATTCGTAAGGGCGCTTGAAGTCAAAGTTCCTCCCTGAAGTGCGGCAAGAACGGAGCGATCTTCTACAATGCCGTTCTTATTAACATATACTGCCGCTTTCATGGCAGGGGTACTGCCGGGCATGCCGAGACCCTCTCGGAGCGGGTTGTTGAATGGCTCTGTGAGCGTAATTACAGCATTGTGATAAGTGCCTGGTAAAATGGGCTTTTCTATGCCGTTTTCCGTAAGTGTGGCAAGTTTTTTACCGGTATCCAGAATTGTGCCTTCTGCAATGGTCAGCGTCTCTGCATGGCAGGATTCACGCAGTGAATATGTTCCCGAGATTATGAGTTCTTTCATTGCTAAAATACCCTTTCTTCCAAAGAAATGCGCCGGCCCGGGCGGGCCGGCGCAAATAAAATTTTGGTTATCCTCTTTCGTTATAGCGCTCATAGGCAGCCTGGCGACACTCTAGAATGGAAGGAACGCCCATCTCATTGAGGGTTTCCACAAAGGCGTCATAATCATCCAGGCTCATATCGCCCATGACAAACTTCGGAATATTTTCATCCACATAGGTGTCAATATCTGTCCAATATTCGGCTACCGTTGCAGACTCTTCTGTTGTATACGCGGCAAATGTAGGATAAATGCCATCAATATTCCGGTCTGTCCAAATTTCCAAGCACTCCTGTTGCACCTCGTCGTAGGCATCAAATTTCCGACTCCAATCCAATACGCACGGACCCCAGTCCATGACGTATTTAAACAGGGCCATATTGAGACCATCGGGGTCATTGAGGACCTTATCGGTAAAATGAGGCGTACCTTCTTCGTCATAGGTGAAGGTGTCGCCTTCAATACCGTAGTTGGCCAAAAGGATTACATCGTCGGTATAGAAGTTGTCCAGCCATTGTACGCACAGCTCCACGTCAGAGCATGCAGAAGATACCGTCATACCATTGGAGAAAGAATCTTGCTTAATGATACCATATGGCTGGTCGCCAGAATTTTTTACCGGGTTAGCTAAACCTACAATATGGTAGCCTTCTTCTGTACCCATTTCTCCGCTGTTATAGAAGCCTACATCGTCGATATCTACCTTAAAAATGCCGGAGGAGCCGTCGATTTTCATCTGACGCTGTTCTGCATCGGTAATACCGTTTGTGACCAGCGCGGAAGAAGTAAACAAACCGGCATCGTACCACTTTTTGGCCAGCTCTAAGTACTCTTTGGCCAATTCGGCATCAGTCCAGAAATAGTGAACTTCACCATTATCGACATAATAGCCGTTGCCTTCGTCTGCACAATAGAAGCCAGAAGTTGGGGTGATCTCCATCATGGCGTTGTCCAAGCCATACTCGTTCTTAAAAGCAGACAGAACATCAAACCACTGGTCATAAGTTTCCGGCTTTTCCAGATTTAGCGCGTCCAACCAGTCCTGACGAATTGCATATCCTTGGGTTAAGGTAACATTTTTACCATAACTCAGGAATTGACCCAACTGACCGGAATCGGTATAGTTGGCTTTTTTGAATTCAGGGTCGTCATTCATGAGTTTCACATAGTTGGGCATGATATCTTCGTACTGAGAGAGATCGATAAAGGCTTCATCTTCAATTGCCTTTGCAATGCCGCCGGCATAATAGTCCAGACAGTTGAAGAACATATCGGTGTAATCCTGAGTAGCCATCATCAGCTGGAACTTTTCCTGTACCACATCAGCACCGGTGGCGGTAAAGTCAATGTGAACGTTGGTCATAGATTCCAGTGTAGAATAGAAGGTAAAATCGTTGGGGGATTCGTAACCTAACTGTACAAAACGGGGACTCCAGGGATAGAACATAGTAAGAGTTGCAGTTTCATCCAGCGGAAAGATAGAGGCGGTTGCCTCGGTGCTTTCTGCAGTGGAACCTTGCGACTCAGCGGTGGAATCCGTCTCAGCAGGAGCCGGAGCTTCGCCGGTGGTCACAGGAGCCTCGGATGCAGCTGGCTGCTCAGAAGTGGTAGAAGCTGCAGCACTTCCATCAGAGGTGTCATCAGTTCCGCAGCCAGCCATCATGCCGACAACCATTACACAAACACACAGGAGACTTAAAAAGCGGAACAAATGTTTCTTTTTCATGTTGTAAACTCCTTTCGATGTAACAAAATTGCTATAGTATAGTAACACTTTTGAAAAATATGTGCAATATCGACATCAAAGAAGTTTATATCAAAATCAACGATAAAATTGATAGCTTTTGTATAGAAACTGTCACTGGTTCCCAAGGCTCAGCATGATATAATAAAACCATTCCACAAAAGGAGGCAAAATCATGTTGCATGAGGAGCTCCCGGCATATTTTCGGAGATTGTTGCCAGAGGATTTTCCAACCGTAGAAGAAGAAATTTTCTGGGAATGGTTGCCGAGAGATGTATTTGTTGATGGGGATTCTCGCATAGGCATTGGAGACCGCTTCCGATTGGCGCCTCTCTGTCCGACGGGAGGACTTCCGGTTCATAAAAACGACCATTTTAAGCTGATATATGTTTACTCTGGTGTGCTGACCTTGGAATTTGATACAGTCCGCCATGTTAATGAGGAACAGGCAATACTGATCCCGCCGGGAATTCCGTTTAAAATACATCCTTGTCGCCGTCAGGATATGGCCGTCCAACTTTCTTTTCAGCCTGCGCTTCTGTCGGAGCAAGTAGGGATGGAAGATCTTTCGGCGTTTTTCGCCGGGAATGTTTTGATGTTTGATACGAACCGGTCGCCTATGGTGCGTTGGTACTTGGATGAGATGTGTTGTGAACATTTTGACCCGGACCGGCATACGTACATGATGATACCGGCGCTGTTCACTTTATTATTGGCAGCGTTGGATCGTTGTGTAGAAGTATCTCGGCAGGAACGAATTCGTGCGAATACCATTACGGTGGATGAAATTCAGAGATATATTAAGACAAACTATAATGTTGCATCCCTTCAGTCCACGGCAAAACGCTTTGGGTTTTCTCCGAATTATCTGTCTCATATGTTGAAATCTGCAACAGGTATGGGATTTCAGGAGCTGAAACAGAGAGCCGCTGTTGCACAGAGCGCCCAATTGTTGTTGGAAACTGACCTTACTGTAGCTCAAATTGCTCGGAATGTGGGCATTCGGAATATTACACATTTCTATGGATTGTTTTCGGCCCGATATGGACAAACGCCGGCACAGTATCGGCAGCAACATCGGAAGGAGCGCGTTTGTAACAGCTATATATAAGGATCAAAAGCATTTTTTAATGATTTTAGAATTTCGATTTGCTGGAAAAGCGTGCTGGTATTCCCTGCAAAAGGTTGCTGTATGAAAGTGCACCCCTTCTTCAAACGTTTGAAGAAGGGGTATACAATATTGTATATTATTGGGTTTCAAATAAGTTCGGATAAAATGCGGCTGCCATATATTCTATTGCATAAGCCATCCGATTGCCAGGCAAAACACTCTCCAATGTAATTGTGGCAAAACGCTCGTTTTTTACGCAATCCAATTGGGAGAGCGTAGGATTGCTCTTAATTTCGGCAATTTTTTCTTCCACAGAGGGAGAATCATAGTCATGAATTAAAATGACATCGGGGTCACGGGCAAGTATCTCTTCATAGCTGACGGTGACCCATTGTTTCTCTGTCAGGTCGTCAAAGATATTATGGCCGCCGGCAAGCGCTACCAATAGGGATTCAAAGTTGGTACCTGAACAGGTAAAGACACCGTCGCTACCGCTATCATAGATTAAGACATCCAAAGGCTCCTGGCCGGACAATGTTTCCTGAACTGCTGCAATACGGGATTTTTGATCGGAGACAAATTGTTCGGCCGTCTCCTCAACGCCGAAAATCTTGCCAATGTCAAGGATTTCTTGATATTGATCTTCCAGCGTAGTTGCAGAATTGACATATACGGTCATTCCATATTGCTCCACTTCATCAATGTTGCATCCTTCATCACTGATTTCCCAATCCAATGCATAAATAAAGTCCGCACCGCTGGAGATAATTGCCTCACGTGTGGCAGAGGCGTGGTTGAGTTCTGGGATAGCATTGACAGCATCTGCATATTCCTCCAAGGGTCCCCGACTGTGGTTTACAAGAGATCGACCAATTACATAATCCTGAAGCCCCAGTGCGACAAACAATTCTGTACAATTGGGTCCCAGTGTTAAAACTTTTTCCGGCATTTTTTCAATTGTCACCTGACGTCCATAGTTGTCAAGGGTCAAGGGATAGATTCCGCTGTCTGAAACCTGTTCAGCAGACATAGACGCACCGGAGATATCTTGATTGCTGCAGGCGGTTACAATGGGCAGCAGCATGGCTGCACATAGCGTCAAATAAATCAATTTTTTCATTTTATTTCCTCCAAATATTTTATACACTGATTCCTTCTGGTAGAAATGTAATGGATATTTTACCCGTGATCGGATGTTTTTCAATGGAAGTGTGGACGCCGTACACGTCGTAAATATGTTCTGGCGTGAGGACTTCTTCCGGGGTGCCTTGCATCTGAATCGTTCCGTTTTTTAGAACATAAAGTCGATTGCAATATAGGGCTGCCATATTTAAATCATGGATGGCAGAGAGCACAGTGACCTTTAGGTGTTTAATAAAGTCAAAAATCTGTATTTGATAACTGATATCAAGATGATTTGTGGGTTCGTCTAACACGAAAAAGTCACTTTCTTGTGCCATTGCCCGCGCAAATAAAACCCGTTGTTTTTCGCCGCCGGAAAGGTGGAGGTAGTTGCGTTTGGCTAAATGTTCGATTCCTAAATTTTCCAAGGCGCGATGGACGATCTGTTTGTCTTCCGGGGTGTCGGCGTCAAACAGCTTTTTGTGAGGGAAACGGCCCATTGCAACGATTTCTTCTACTGTGAAGTCGAATGGAATATCGGTTTCCTGTCCTACAACTGCCAGTTTACATGCGGATTTTCGATAAGGCATGGAAAGCAGATCCTCGCCATCCAGCGTGATTTTACCGCTGTCCGGTGTTAGGCCCCGATAAATATTTTTTAAAACAGTGGATTTCCCGCTTCCATTAGGGCCGATCAGTCCCACAAATTCTCCTGTATCTACATGTAAGGACACGTGGCTTACAGCTTCCATATCCCCATAAGAATAGGTCAGATCTTCTACTTGTAGTCTCATGCTATAAATCTCCTCTCATGCTGTTTCCCGGTTGCTTTTCTTTAGCATCCATATGAAAACAGGACCTCCAATTACTGCGGTCAGAATACCTACGGGGAGTTCTTCCGGCGCGATCAACATCCGCGCGGCAACGTCGACCCATACTACCAAAATACCGCCGAGCAATGCGGAGATAGGAAGGACTTTTTTGTGATCTCCGCCTACCAGTAATCGCGTGAAGTGAGGCACCATCAGTCCCACGAAACCAATAGAGCCGCTTACAGCAATGGTAACGCCGGCCATCAGAGAGGCAATCAACACAAGCAGTTTTTGCAGCCTGCGGACGTTAACGCCCAGGGAAGCCGCACTTTCGTCCCCTAAAAGGAGCAAATTGAGCCCGCGGTAATTGATCATCAAAACAATCATGCAGATGATCAGAATTGTCAGAGGCAATGTCAGATAGGCCCATTTTGCACCTGCGAGACTGCCGGCCATCCAAAACTCTGCGTTATGTAGGCCGAGCGCGTTTGGAGCACTGAGTTTTATGATGCTGGTAATGCCGTCCATAATCATTGAAATTGCTACACCGGATAGGAGCAGCTGGGTAATATTGATACGGCCCTGTACCCGGGAAATAGAATACACAAAGATAATTGTGACTGCAGAGCCGATAAAAGCGCTGATGGAAAGCGAGTAAGTTCCCAAAAAAGAGAATACGCCGAACAACATCCCAAGAGTTGCAAATGCTGCAGCACCATTGGAGACGCCCAGAATAAATGGGTCGGCCAATTTGTTTCGAACCAGTGCCTGCATTGTTACACCACAGACAGCGAGGGATGCGCCTACAACCATACCCAGGCAAACCCGGGGTAGCCGTAGGCCTAAAACAATATTTTGATCAAGAGACTCCCATGTTTGTGAAATGTTGGATCCAATTCCGGGGATTTGGCTCAACAAAATTTTCGCTGTAATTTTTGGAGAAACTGACACCGGCCCCAGTCCTGTTGCAACGATAAGAGAAATGACCGCAGCTACTGACAAAAGGCTCACAATTAGAAGTAGATTGGGCGCGTTATGATTATGGTGTCGAAGGTGTTTCATATTTTTACACTCCCTATATGATAAAAAAGGCATACGACCTTTCTTCAGAAAGGTCGTATGCCTCATAGCATACGTTTCAGAATAACAATATTTATGCCAGATAAAATTTAAGAAGTTTCAACTTCTGGTAATTGCTTCATACAAACCAGAAAATATGTTACCTCAGTTGCATTCATTTGTCAATGGGCTGCGTTAAAAAAGCTCGGTTTTCAACTCAGTATTGATCGGTTTCACGGCGCCTGTTACATGATATTTTAGAGTCCGGCCGCCTGATCTTGCTGATAGACATAAGAAACCAAATCTAACGTTTTGCTGGTGTATCCTGATTCGTTATCGTACCAAGCTACCAGTTTGATAAATTTATCAGTCAGTTCAATCCCTGCTTTGGCATCAAAAATGGAGGTACGCTTGTCCCCCAGAAAATCCGAAGATACTACATCGTCGTTTGTATAACCGATAATACCTTTCATAGAACCGTTTGCGGCGTCTTGAATGGCGTCGCATATTTCTTGATAAGTAGCAGGTTTTTTTAGTTCTACAGTCAGATCTATAACAGATACGTCCAGTGTGGGAACGCGAAAACTCATGCCAGTGAGTTTCCCGTTCAACTCTGGAATGACTCGTCCTACGGCCTTAGCTGCACCGGTAGAGGATGGGATGATGTTTCCCGCGGCTGCACGACCGCCACGCCAGTCCTTTTTGGAGGTGCCGTCTACGGTTTTTTGGGAAGCTGTGGTGGAGTGGATTGTTGTCATTAGGCCGCTTTCAATGCCAAAATTATCATTTAACACCTTGGCCAACGGAGCAAGACAATTTGTAGTACAGGATGCATTAGAGATGACCTTCATGCTGGGATTGTAGGTGTTGTTGTTTACGCCCATAACAAACATGGGAGTGTCATCTTTTGCCGGTGCAGAAATAATAACTTTTTTCACGGTAGGGCTGTGAAAATGGCCAGCGCATTTTTCCGCAGTAGTAAATTTGCCAGTGGATTCAATGATGTACTCTGCGCCAGCTGCAGCCCAGTTAATATCTTCTGGATTGTTTTCCTGAAAGGTAACGATGCGTTTGCCATTGACATAGATTGCATTGTCATCATAATTCAGCTCACCGGGAAACATTCCATGCATGGAGTCGTATTTCAGCTTATACACCATGTAGTCCGGGGGAACGGTGTTATTGATGGCGACAATATCAATGTCGTCACGGTAGGCGGCTTCTCGGACTGCCAGTCGTCCGATTCTGCCAAAGCCGTTGATACCTACTTTTACACTCATTGCCAGATATCTCCTTTTTATTCAATTGTACGAATTCATTATATATCATCATCCCAAAAAGGTAAAGTACAATTAGATTTTTTATGATAACGCCGACATATTCCACAAAATACCACTAAAAGATTGCACAATTCGACAGTTGCTTTTTTGTAACATATCAGGTATCATCAACTAAAGTGAACTTGAAAAATTTGTTTGATATGTTCCAAATATTTCATTGCTTTAATTGAAACGATATGGAAATGCTAGATATGACGATGAGAAGCTGGGAGGGAATGCTATGGAGAAACGAGGATTAGAAACCATGCGCCGAATGCTTCAGATTTCATCCTTGGCACAAATGCTTTTTGATGGAGAATGCATGGTGGCGGCGTCTTCTTCGGCAACAAGACTTTTTCCGGCAGCTCGAGAAGGAGCCACGGCAGAAGATGTTTTTGGGGCTGCGGTAGAACAATATCGTCAGTTTTCTGGAAATGGAAGTCTGCTGTTTACAGTGAATTTATCGGATTTTTTCTGTGACGTTACGGTTGCGTCATGCGAAGGATATCGTCTTGCTACAGCGGTGCAGCCTTGGGAAACGCTGGGGATGAACACCATGTTGTCTATTTCTGAGGGGGTCCGTCAGCCTATGACCACAATCCTTTCCATTACGCCAAAGTTGCTGCCCTTGCTGGAAGAAACTTCTGATCCCAAAGCCATGGATCGGGCGGCGGAGCTTAACCGTAGTTTATATGCGATTCTTCGGATTACAGGAAATTTGCAATTGTATGGTATGGCCAACGGAAATATTACCATGCGAATGATACGGACCAATCTGGATGTATGGCTTCAAGCGTTGACGGATCAAGTACGGCCGCTTTGTGCATCTGCCGGCCTAAAGCTGGAATATCGGTGTGTACCAGGGAGATATGCATGTGATCTGGATGTTGACCGGATGGAGCGGGCATTGTTAAACTTAATTTCTAATGCCATGAAGTTCTCGGACCCTGGCGGAACCATTACCTTGTCTTTGCATCGGACAGAAAAACGGCTGCTGATTACAGTGCAAGACGAAGGGTGCGGTATTCCGGCCGATCAAATGGGTGTGGTCTTTCATCGTAGTGAGAACCGAGGTCAATTTCCGGATCCCAGGTGGGGAGTAGGAATGGGGCTCCCCATTGCGAAGCGAATTGTGCAGGCGCATGGAGGACAGCTCATGTTGGAATCTGAGGAAGGAGTTGGTACGACGGTGCATATTTCTCTGGATGCCCGGATAGGAGCTGACGACTGCATCCTGCGATCTCCTGTAAAATTGCCAGACTATTCCGGAGGAATCAATCATGTGCTCATGGAGCTAGCAGATGCATTGCCTGCCTCCGTGTTTGATACGCGTGGTGTTGATTTGTGATTACTATAGTATGGAGCAAACATGAAAAAACTATTTTTGGATGAGATTTTGTGTGAAGCAATAAGACAGGAGCCTTTTTCTAAGGCTCCTGTCTTATTGCTTGATTCAGCGTTGCTATTCCTAGTTCTCTTAACGTTTCCTGTATTAGACTACCATTTGATAAATCATGATAAAGTGACAAATGCTGCCCAGGACAATAAAGACATGAAAAATTTCATGGCATCCAAAGTATTTATTGTTCCGTCCAGGCCATTTCAGTGCATATAAAACTCCGCCAATGGAATATAGTATGCCACCCAATAAGAGCATGACAAAACTCAAAGTGCTCATCACTGCGTGGAGTGGATAGATGGCAAAAATTGCAGTCCAGCCCATAACCAAATAAATCACAGACGTCAGAATCCGGGGCATTTTAATCCAAAACAATGTGAAAGCACTGCCGAGAATAGCCATGCTCCAAATGACAATTAGCATGACTCGACCGGATATTGTGCCATTTAATGAGATCAGGCAAACAGGCGTATATGTGCCGGCAATCAAAAAGTAAATCATGAGGTGGTCCAGTTTTCGCAGGAACAGTCGGCCTTGTATACTTGTGTTGAGTGAGTGATAAATGGTGCTGGCGGTATAAAGGCATAACATACTGACTGCATAGATTGAAACAGCCGTAATTCTCACAATGCTTTGGTTTAACGTCATGTGAAGCAATACGGCCAGAGCTAAAAGGGCCAAAACGATACCAACGCCATGAGTTAAAGCCGAATAGGGCCGTAAGCTATCATAAGGGTTTCTCCCCTGTTCACTGTATTTTTCCTTCATGGAAGAGACCTCCTTTGCTGTGGAAAAAGTATATCGTTGACAACTTTATTATAACCAAATACTATAAATAGTCAATATAATAATTATAAAATATAATTATTAAAATTATATAAGAAAGAAAATATCTTGGATAGTTGAGGGGGCTATTGGGTAAAATCAATATAGCCGAGTTTTTACAAATGTTTTACACAGCCTGGATTTCAGACTTTACATTTCCACTGTATGATGATAACCGTTACAGGACATCAAACATAAACACGAAAAAGGAGTAACGATTACAATGAAAAAATTGATTGCTTTGCTGGCAGTTTCCGCCATGCTTATGGGCGCGCTGGCTGGTTGCGGTGATTCTACCAGCAGTACTACCGAGTCTCCTGCGGCAACGACCGAGGCGGCAGCATCTGAGACGCCTGCAGAAGAGAGCCAGACCGCAATTTCTGAGGCTCCCGCTGAGGAAACAGCGGCTGCTTCCACGGAAGAGTCCGCTGCAGCTGAGTCCACCGGCTCAAATCTGGATACTGACATCACAGTTATTTCCCGTGAAGAGGGATCCGGTACCCGCGGTGCATTTGTCGAGCTCATGGGAATTGAAGATGATGACGGCGACCATACAACAGAGACTGCTGAAATCAGCAACTCTACTTCCGTTGTGACACAGACTGTTGCTGGCAACACATCCGCGATTGGTTACATCTCGTTAGGTTCTTTGAATGATACTGTTAAAGCAATTAAGGTAGACGGCGTTGATGCTACAGTTGAAAATATCAAGGCTGGTACCTACCCTGTATCCCGTCCTTTTGAACTGTGTTATAAAGAAGAGAACCTCACCGATCTGGGAAAAGACTTTATTGCATTCATTATGAGTGCAGATGGCCAGAAGATCATTGATGAAGAAGGCTACATTGCGATGGATGAGGAGGCCGAGGCTTACACTGGTTCCGGCATGAGCGGTACTTTGAGTCTCAACGGTTCCACCTCCGTTTCCCCCGTGATGGAAGTTCTGGCCGAAGCCTATCGGGCCATCAACCCTGATGTGACCATCGATATTCAACAGACCGGATCTGGTGCCGGTATTACAGCTACAATTGATGGATCCTGCGAGATTGGCATGAGTAGCCGTGCCCTGACCGAAGAGGAACTGGGCGAGGGCCTGACCGAAGAGCAGATTGCATTAGATGGTATTGCTGTGATTGTCAACACAGAGAATAGTGTTACCGATCTGACCTCCGAGCAGATTCGCCAAATCTTTGTAGGCGAAATAACCAACTGGGCTGACCTGGGTTAAGTCCGATTTATTCAAAAGAGTCCTGCTACACCCCGCCGCGAAGCCGCTTCGCGGCGGGGTATGTACCGATGGACTGTTTTGAGCCAATTGGATGGAAAGGAACGTCATATGAAAAAATATAAAGAGAAAATTATGCAGGTGGTATTCCTGCTGACGGCTTGTGTGTCAATTGCCGCAGTTATTTTGATCTGTGTCTATTTGTTGGGAAATGGAATCCCTACCATCTTTGAAATTGGACTTGGGAATTTCTTTGGAACGGTCTGGAAACCTAGCAAAAATCTTTATGGTATCCTGCCCATGATTGTAGGTTCTATTTATGTCACGGCTGGTGCGATTATTATTGGCGTGCCGATTGGTTTATTGTGTGCCATATATCTTTCGCGTTTTTGCCCCAAAGGCCTTTACCGGGTGCTCAAACCAGCGGTAGAACTCATGGCAGGTATCCCATCTATTGTATACGGTTTCTTTGGACTGATGGTGATTGTGCCGATTATTCAGGATTTGACTGGAACCAGTGGTAAGAGTATGTTGACAGCGTCGATTTTGCTGGGAATTATGATTTTACCAACGATCATTTCCGTGGCAGAGTCTTCGCTCAACGCTGTGCCTGAAAGTTATTACGAGGGTTCGTTGGCGCTGGGGGCAACCCATGAGCGGAGCGTATTTTCGGCTGTACTACCAGCAGCTACCTCCGGTGTAATGTCCGGTGTCATTTTAGGCGTAGGGCGGGCAATTGGCGAGACTATGGCGGTGATTATGATTGCCGGGAACCAGGCAATTATGCCTTCCGGCCTTTTAAAGGGACTTCGCACCATGACCGCTAACATTGTTCTGGAGATGGGGTATGCATCTGGACTCCACCGGGAAGCGCTGATTGCAACTGGAGTTGTATTATTTGTATTTATTCTGATTATCAATACCTGCTTCTCCCTACTGAAAAGGAGGGATGCCTAATGGACACAACGAAAATAAATAAAATAAATAGGGTCACGTTCGGAGAAAAATGGAAGAGCTATCTTCGGCATCCCATGGCTCTGGTACAATTTCTACTGGTGCATTTAGCGGCAATTTTGACTGCGGTAGTAGTGCTGTTCCTGATAATCTATATTTTGGTTACTGGAGTGCCGCATATTCATAAGGAATTGTTTGCATGGACTTGGACGACTAAGAACCAATCCATGATGCCCGCGATTATCAATACTTTGATGATGACGCTATTGAGCTTAATTGTTGCTGTGCCGGTTGGCGTGGGTGGCGCTATCTATATGGTTGAGTATGCCAAACGTGGAAACAAGCTTGTTAAGGTAGTTCGTCTTACAGCGGAGACATTGCAGGGAATCCCTTCTATTGTTTATGGTATTTTTGGCTTTGTGTTTTTTAATGTGGCGTTGGGCTGGGGCTTTTCCATGTTGGCAGGCTCCATGACACTTGCTATCATGATCTTGCCACTGATTCTCCGTACGACGGAAGAGGCGCTTATGTCTGTACCGGATTCTTATCGGGAGGGAAGCTTTGGCTTGGGCGCTGGAAAGCTTCGTACCGTGTTCCGTATTATTCTTCCCTCTGCTATGCCGGGGGTGCTGGCAGGTGTCATTCTTAGTATTGGGCGTATTGTGGGAGAAAGCGCAGCGCTGATCTATACTTCCGGGTCTGGTACAGGAAACCTTGCCTTTGTAAAAGATGGCGCATTTAACCTGTTTGCACCGCTGTTCCAGTCAACTCGGACATTGTCGGTGCATATGTATGCACTGATGAACGAAGGGCTATATACAGATCAGGCGCACGCTACTGCGGTGATCCTGATGATATTAGTCATTGGACTTAACGCTCTGTCTTCCTTTGCAGCAAAAAAACTTACAAAGCAATAAGAGAGGGTGAAAACGATGGATAAAATAAAGATTGAAAACCTGGATCTCTATTACGGGGATTTCCATGCCCTGAAAAATATTAATTTAAAAGTACCTGAACATAAAATAACGGCCTTTATCGGCCCTTCCGGTTGTGGCAAGTCCACACTGCTCAAATCCATTAACCGTATGAACGATTTGGTAGAAGGGTGTAAAATCACCGGATCTATCAAACTGGGAGATGAGGAGATCTACGGTGGTATGGATGTTAACCAGCTTAGAAAACGGGTTGGCATGGTGTTTCAGAAGGCAAATCCGTTTCCTATGAGTGTTTTTGACAATGTGGCTTATGGTCCGAGGACGCATGGGATCCGCAACAAGGCAAAGCTTGAGGAGATTGTGGAGCGGTCGCTCCGCAGTGCTGCCATTTGGAATGAAGTCAAAGATCGTCTGAAGAAGAGTGCGCTGGGCCTTTCCGGTGGGCAGCAGCAGCGACTGTGTATTGCACGCGCCTTGGCTGTGGAGCCGGAGGTGTTGCTGATGGATGAATCTACATCTGCGTTGGATCCCATATCGACTGGAAAAATTGAAGAATTATGTGTGGAACTCAAAAAGGATTATACGATCATCATGGTAACGCATAATATGCAGCAGGCAGTTCGTGTGTCGGACGAGACGGCGTTCTTCCTGTTGGGCGAAGTGATAGAATATGGCGATACGGAAAAAATATTCTCTGTTCCTTCGGACAAACGGACAGAGGACTACATTACTGGCAGATTCGGTTAATTGGAGGGAGATTATATATGAGAAAAACATTCGATCAGCAGCTGGAGCAGTTGGGAGCAGAACTTACGCGTATGGGAGCGTTATGTGAAACGGCCATTGCATCTGCTGTTCAGGCGCTTAAAGATCGAGATAAAGAACTTGCGGAACGTGCAATCAATGCAGATCAAGAAATCGATCAGGCGGAGCGGGATATTGAGCGGTTGTGCCTCAAACTGCTTTTACAGCAGCAGCCTGTAGCACGGGATCTGCGGCAGATTTCATCGGCTCTGAAAATGATTACAGATATGGAGCGTATTGGCGATCAGGCGGCGGATATTTCAGAAATTGTACTTTATATCTCCGAAGAGGATTTTATTTCAAAACTGGATCATATTGGCGTGATGGCGCGAGCAGCGTCCGGTATGGTTACACGAAGCGTAGATGCATATGTCAAGCGGGATCTGGATCTGGCAAAAGAAGTGATTGCTTCAGATGACGAAGTGGATGAACTTTTCAATGATGTGAAGGCAGAGTTGATTGAACTTATTGCGAAAGATCCGACTTGTGGGCAGCAGGCATTGGATTTTCTTATGATTGCAAAGTATCTTGAGCGTATTGGCGATCATGCTACCAATATTGCAGAATGGGTGGAATTTTCTATTTTGGGCCGCCATCCGGAAAATGATCCGGCAGAGACCGGCGCGCTGGAAAATCGAAAAGATCCCAGCGAACGCTGATCTAGTTTAGTTAAGACCGTGTTGCAGTTCTGTATTCTGCAACGCGGCTTTATTTTATAAATAGAGTGTCCTAGGAACAGGACTGTAGCTTGGAAGAAAGTTTTAAACTTTAACACTTTTTTGTAATAAAGCTTGACGGATTTCGTGGAAGCTGATATAGTAAAAAAATCACCGCAAAAGCGGTGATCCACGGGAGGCGAGAACATGTTTGGCGTTTTGGTGAACACGGCCACAGTATTGATTGGCAGTTTGATTGGGCTTTTATGTAAAAAGGGAATTCCGGATCGCTTGTCAAGCACAGTCATGAAAGCGATAGGCCTGTGTACGATTGCGATTGGAATTTCGGGCCTTTTGGACGGAGAGAATACCCTGGTGCTGATTATCTCCATTGTGTTGGGCGTGTTGATTGGAGAGTTGCTGGATCTTGACGGTCGTGTAAATCGCCTGGTAGAGCGAGTTGCTGGCAGAACGGCAGGCGAGGGGAAAGCGACCCAGATTTCGCAGGGGTTTATTACTGCGTGCCTGCTGTTTTGTATCGGAGCAATGACGATTGTTGGTTCCCTGGATGCGGGTCTCCGTGGAGATCATGAAATGCTGCTTACTAAGTCGCTGCTGGATTTTATTTCCTCTATTATGCTCTCTGCTACATTGGGAATCGGCGTTTTATTTTCCGCAGCGTTTGTATTGCTGTTTCAAGGAGGCATTGTATTATTGGCGCAGGTCCTTGCGCCGGTTTTGTCGGAGAACTGCATTGCAGAGCTTACCTGTGCGGGAAGCCTGATGATTTTGGCGTTGGGCTTTAATATCATTGGAATTACGAAATTCAAAGTTATCAATTTTTTGCCGGCGTTGCTGCTTGTGCCGTTAGTAGTGCTGGGGCTGGGGGCAATAGGAATATAAATATGGGGCCTGAACAGTTACGCGGTTCAGGCCCTGTTTAATCAGGCTTATCGATACAGAGGTAACAATGCTGCGCCAATAATACCGGCGTCATTGCCCAATGTTGCGCGGAGAAGCTTTGTACGGTGCCTTGAATTTCTGGCATAATCCTCTCGATCGAGAATTTTGCGGACAGGAGCCAAAAGCGTTTCGCCTTCATTGCAAATGCCACCGCCGACACAGAGAATTTCCGGTTGAAAGATGTTGACGATAGATGTAAGGCCGCAGGCAAGATGCCGAATGTATTGATCTACAACTTGTTGTGCAGCTTTGTCTCCTAAGCGCATGGCGTCAAAAGCGGTGCGTCCACTAACAGCGTCCAATGTTTTTGCTTCCCGCCACATGAGCGAGTTTGGGGAACTTTCCATAGCGCGGCAAGTTTGACGAATTAGCGCTGTGGCAGAGCAATAGGCTTCAAAGCAGCCGTTTCTGCCACAGCTGCAGGGTTCTCCGTCCTCAATCATAACAAAATGGCCAATTTCAGCACCAGCAAAATTAAAGCCGGTCAATAAACGACGGTTAATGACGACGCCTCCGCCAACTCCGGTACCCAGGGTGACAGCCACCAGAGAGTCGCTGCCGCGTCCAGAGCCGGCCACAAATTCCCCCAGAGCAGCGGCGTTAGCATCATTTTCCAAATACACGGGTTTACCAAGTTGGTTTTCCACCATTCGCGCCAACGGCGTATTTAAGAATCCCAGATTACAACTATATTCCACAATACCATCCCGGGAATTGGCGATTCCTGGTGTGCCAATGCCTACTGATTCAATTTCATTCATGGTACAGCCTGTGGCCTCCACTGCCAAAAGACAACAGTTTGCAATACGCTGTGCGATTGCCTCCGGCGTGTCAGGCAGTGCAGTCGAAATTGAGGATTTTCCCAGCAAGTCGCCTTCTTTGGTGACGACCGCACAGGCAATGTTGGTACCGCCTAAATCGGCGCCAATATAATACATAAGCCACGCTCCCTTGTATCAGGTGGTATGAGATATTATTACAACTATTTTACGATAAAATACAATCGCCGTCAAGCTTGTGTAGGTAGAAATGTGGATGGTTGAGGGATCAAAAAGAACAGTCCGGATAATAAGAATTCAAAAAATTGCCTTGTGTTCTCAGGTGGGGATATTGTATAATACGAATATGGAAAATCCACTCTGAACATTAATGAAAGAAGGTTCTCTCTATGTCAAAAATTAAAGGGATTGAATATGATCCTCCTGTACGACAGCCTTTTCAAATGCCTACGCTAGAGGAAATGATGGCGATGATGGGAGGCGGTCCCGGTGGCCCAGGCGGCCCAGGTGGTCCCGGTGGCCCAGGCGGCCCAGGTGGTCCCGGCGGTCCAGGTGGTCCAGGAGGACCTCCGGGTGGCCCCAATACGCCTAAGTACCCTGTGGCCATGCTGGAAAATGGAAAGTTTTCCATGGGACAGTTTGAAAAAGCACCGGTGATTGCCGGAACAATTGGGGAAACCGAGGCCAAGGCTGTGTATATTGAGTCTGATGATCCTGACGCCGGCGGTATTACTGTTTCCGGCGAGGGACAAAGTTATACTGTGGAAGATTCCACGATTTTTCTGCATTCAAATTCGAATGGGCTGGGAGGAAAGGGATCCGGCCTCTTTGCGAACGATCATGCAGAAATGACAATTAAGAATTGCAAGGTTCTTACGGTGGGAAAGGCTCGTTGCTGTACGGCCACAGAGCAGTATTCTAAAATGTATGTCTATAACAGTTATCTCCACGGGCATGGCGCGCCGTTTGGAGCAGCCGCAAAAAATTTGGAGGATGCGGGCAGCCCACCGGCCGCTCTGGAGATTTCCGGTAATTGCCGTACCCATTGTACTCAGTCCAATTCTGAGACATATTTCTACGACTCTACTATTATAGGTGATGGTTGGGCCGCATTGTCCACAGACGGCTCTGAGGGGTATGTGAAGCTGGAGGCGAACAACTGCAAGGTGCAGACCATCCTTTCAGGTTATGGCGCGTATGCGGATGGAATGTGTCACGATTTCTTCAACAGCTGCGACTTTGATGTGGCCGATCAGGCTGGCATTATGGCCGGTGAATGCGATATGACATTTAATGATTGTACTGCGGTCTGCGGCAGCTATTTTGCCCATATCCACTGTGTGATGGGGATGCCTGCTGAAGTGGGAACGCTGAATGTCAAGGATTGCGTCATCAATACTGGGAAGGATGCGATATCCATCCGAAGCCAAAATGCAATTGTCAATATTGAGTCCAGCGATATTATTCCAGATAATGGGGTTCTGGTTCATTCTATTGTCAATACCGATCCCAATGCAACTAAGACCGGTGGTCAAAGAGTCTATGGCATTCATGTGCATATCAAATCATCTGATTTGGAAGGTGCGATTTTACATGAAGATCCGGATCGGGAAATGAATGTCTATTTTGAGGATGCTAATTTGGTTGGAGCAATTCAAGGCGCAATTCTTCACTTTGATGAGGACAGCACATGGACTGCTACAAATCAGTCGCATGTTACCATTGTGGGAGAAGTGAATGTGGATCAGATTGATGCACCGGCAGGTGTTTCGATTGAGGCGATCTGCGGTCAGGAGGGCAGTTATACGCTGGCTTCCGGCGGAAGTTTGAAGTTGAAAAAAGTGTGAGCTATCGTTTTTGACGTCCCGGCGTTTTAAGCGTCGGGACGCCCTGTTTGTATGCCTCTGGTGGAATATTTTATAATATGCATTTCTGACATGGATAGATTGCAAAAAGTATGTGAAATCTTTGGTTTTGCTTGCAATAGCAGAAATGTTTTGCTAGAATATCTGCAACATGTCTGTGTGGGAGGAGTTTTCCGTGATTACAGTTTATGAGGACGGCGGATATTACAAGGATGGTGAATTTCTGCCTTTATTAGAAGGGGAAGCATGTGGCTTTTCCCCGAAAATGGGACGGGAAAAAACAATCGCGTATGGTATTATGCAGGCGCATAATCAAAGTGGGAATATGGCGCATCTCAAAATCCGATTTGACGCCATGGCATCTCACGATATTACTTATGTGGGAATTATTCAAACAGCCCGGGCCAGCGGATTGAACGAATTTCCGTTGCCGTATGTACTGACCAATTGTCATAACAGCTTGTGTGCAGTAGGTGGGACAATCAATGAGGACGACCATGTGTTTGGGCTGTCCGCAGCGAAAAAATATGGTGGAGAGTTTGTGCCGGCACATCAAGCGGTGATCCATTCTTACATGCGGGAACGGTATGCCGGCTGTGGTAAAATGATCATTGGATCTGACTCCCATACGCGCTATGGCGCTTACGGAACAATGGCGATTGGAGAAGGCGGTCCGGAACTGGTAAAACAGCTCTTAAACCGTAGCTATGATATTGATTTGCCGCCGGTGGTGGGAATATATCTTACAGGAAAACCCAGGCCGGGAGTAGGCCCCCAAGATGTTGCGCTTGCACTCATTGAAAAGACGTTCCAGGCCGGCACCGTAAAAAATGCTGTGATGGAGTTTTTTGGGCCTGGCATTGGAAATTTGGCCATAGATTACCGCAGCGGTATTGATGTAATGACGACGGAAACAAGCTGCCTCAGCTCAATCTGGGAAACAGACCGCACAGTGCAAAAGAGCCTGGAAGCGCATGGTCGGGGTGGTGACTATCGAGAGCTGCATCCGGAAAATGGTGCTTTTTATGATCGGGTCATCCATATCGCGCTGGATAAAGTAGAATGTATGATTGCGTTGCCGTTCCATCCCTCTTGCGCTGTGCCGATTCATACATTCCAAGAAAATCTGGAGGATTTACTTCATCAGGTGGAAGAGCGTACAAGAACGCAACTGGAATTGAAAGCCCAGCCGGAAAGTCTTTTGAAAAAAATAAAAAATGGGAAATTTTATGCGGATCAGGGTGTGATAGCTGGATGCTCCGGCGGTACATATCAGAATCTGACCCGGACGGCAGAAATTCTAAATGGCAAACCGTTGGGATCCGGAGCGTTCTGGTTGTCGGCCTATCCCGCATCTATGCCTGTGATGATGGAACTCAGCAGGACCGGAAACCTGGCAAAGCTTATGTCCAGCGGGGTGTCCATTCGATCTGCCTTCTGCGGTCCGTGCTTCGGGGCTGGCGATGTACCTGCCAACGGCGCTTTTTCCATTCGGCATTCTACCAGGAACTTTCCCAATCGGGAGGGGAGCAAGCCGGGGGATGGTCAGCTTTCCTATGTGGCTCTTATGGATGCAAGGTCAATTGCCGCCTCGGCTCTTTGCGGCGGCGCCATTACTGCGGCTACAGATTTGCCGGAAGTACCTGTGGATCCTGAAAGCATGGATTACAACTATGACGATTCTGCCTATCGGGCTAGAGTGTATTTCGGTGTGGGGAAGCCACAGCCAAAGGAAGAACTGGTATATGGGCCGAACATTGCCGATTGGCCGGAGCAGATTCCTATGCCGGAGAATCTTCTCTTAGAAGTGGCGTCCGCCATTTATGACCCGCTTACCACTACAGATGAGTTAATTCCATCGGGAGAAACGTCCTCTTATCGGTCTAATCCCATTCGTTTGAGTGAATTTGCTCTGAGCCGGAAAGACCCCCAGTATGTAGGACGCGCAAAAGCAATTCAGGCAGTGGAAGGTCGGCGGCGCCGGAATCCGGCTTCGGTTTTGGAAGAAATGTCCGGTTATGACCCGGTGACGACTGGATTTGGCAGTGTGGTTATGTCCATCCGGCCAGGAGACGGCAGCGCCAGAGAACAGGCGGCATCGTGTCAGCGGGTGTTGGGAGGCTGCGCTAATATTTGTCTTGAATATGCCACAAAGCGGTATCGTTCCAATGTAATCAACTGGGGTATGGTGCCCTTTACGGTAGAAGATATTGAAAGCTATGGAATTCAGCCGGGCGATAGAATTTATGTGCCTGGAATTCAGGCGGCATTGAAGGGGACGGATGAATTTATCAACGGGATCCTGATTCAGCCTTCTGGGCAAAGAGAGATTCGCCTGGATATGAAGAATCTTTCCCGGGAAGAACGTGATGTGATTCTTGCGGGATGTCTGATCAATTATTATGCAGGAAAATAAATACAAAACGCCAGCGTCCTTTCCTACATGATGGGGAGGGACGCTGGATTAGCAATGTTTAGAAAAAGCCACAATTGAAGTGTGCGAATTTGTGTAAAAACATTTTACAAATCTGATATGAGCATGATATAATATTTAAGAATGTAACAATCGGAGGAATCTCTCTATGAAACAATTCCGCTGCCTGATGGCGGTGATTTTAATTATGAGCTTGTTTGCCTCCTGTGGCAGTAGCCAAACCACAGAATCCAACGAACAGGGATCGAAAATTCTGGCAACCACCTATCCGATGTATTATTTGACATCCCATCTGACGGAAGGAATCGAGAATATTACGGTGGATGTGATGGTATCTGAGGCAGTTTCCTGCCTTCATGATTATACGCTTACCACGGAACAGATGAAAAAAATAGAACGTGCAGACCTGATTGTCATGAATGGCATGGGGCTGGAGGAATTTATGACATCAGCGCTGGAGAGTGTTCCAGAGGAGAAAATCTTCACTGCAGCTATTTCGGAAGATCATGTTCTCCGAACAGATACAGGGGAATTAGATCCGCATTACTGGCTTAACCCAGATCGGTACCTGGAAGCGCTCCAATCGGTAGCCGAAAAATTAGTGGAGCAATATCCAGTGCAGGAACAGCTCATTATCGAAAATGAAGCGAAGCTGGAAGAAAAACTAAAAGAATTGAGTGGGTCGTTGAAGTCTCTGGAAGTCTCTTGTCAGGAAATGATTACATTTCACGATGGATTTTCCTATTTTGCCGACGGTTGTGGGCTGACAATTTTGGCAGCCATAGAGGAAGAAGAAGGGGCGGAAGCCTCCGCGGCAGAATTGAAAGAAATCTGCAATCTAATTGAGCAATATCAAATCCCTGCTATTTTTGTGGAGAAAAATGGATCTACCAATGCGGCGGAAATTATTGCCCGGGAGACGGGTGTGCAGGTTTATACTCTTAATATGATTATGGATGGCCAGACGGATTATATTACTGCTATGGAAGAAAATATCCGCACCGTGGAGGAGGCGCTTTCATGAGTGTTGTCAAACATGGCACACAGGGATGCGATGGCCATTGCTGCCTGAGAATTGACGAGTTATCTGTGAAAATTGATGGAGAGGATATTTTGAAAGATGTCAATCTTCATCTTCACTGCGGAGAGATTGTTGCGCTGATTGGTCCAAACGGGGCTGGGAAATCCACGTTAATTAAGTCCATTTTAGGACAGCGGGAATATACCGGGAAGATCTCGTTTCATCCTGCTGGTAGCCGCAGCCGAAAGTTCCGGATCGGCTATGTACCACAGAGCCCGAGTTTTGAGGCCGGGGATCCGGTGACGGTGTTGGATTTGTTTCAAATGTGTATTGGAAAAACGCCTGCATTCTTGCCCATAGGACGCCGTCAGAGAGAGATTATAATGTCCTGTCTCAAGAACGTGCATGGAGAGACATTGGTTGATAAAAAAATAGGAGCGCTGTCGGGCGGCGAGCTTCAACGAGTGCTGCTGGCCTTGGCCTTGGAGCCGGTACCGGATATCTTAATTTTGGACGAACCGTTGTCCGGTGTAGATATAGAGGGAATGAATAGTCTGTTATCGATGCTGGATGAGATTCGGAACAACTTCGATCTGTCCATTTTGATGGTTACTCATGATTTTTCTACCTTGAACCGATTCGTGGACAAGGTTGTGCTGCTGAAGGAAACCATTTTAACACAGGGAACGCCGGAGCAGGTCCTCTCTTCTCAGGAATTTCGAAAAACCTTCCATATGGCCGGAGGCGAAGTATAATGGAATTGTGGTATAGACTGTTATCCATTTTGCCTTTTGAATGGGCACAGCCAGGGCAGATGCTTTTTATGAAAAATGCATTGCTGGGGATTTTGGTTTTATGCCCGCTATTGGGCCTTTTATCATGTCATATCGTCACTGGTAGGATGAGTTTCTTTTCGGATGCACTGGGGCACTCGGCCTTTACCGGAGTTGCAATTGGCGCGATCTGCGGAGCAACGTTTCCTATGGCTGTGGCCGTAGGATTCAGCGTGGTGCTGGCTTTGCTATTTACCTATGTGCGGTGGAAGTCTACGCTTTCCGGGGACACGATTATTGGGGTGTTTTCTTCCACAGCAGTAGCTTTGGGAATTTTTGTTGCCACTTGGGGTGGAGGAAGCTTTACCAAATTTAACAACTATCTGATTGGAGATATATTGTCTGTAACGCCTGGAGAGGTTGGACTGCTGGCTGTCATATTGCTGTTGGTGATTGTCCTGTGGTGCCTTTATTCCAACAGACTCTTTTTGAGTGTGCTTCACCCTCAGCTGGCGGACAGCCGCGGCGTTCGGGTAGGCGCAGTTCAAGGGCTCTTTACCGTAGTGATTGCTGTGGTAGTGACGATGTCTCTGTCCTGGGTTGGGTTATTAGTCATCAATAGTTTGCTGGTACTGCCGGCTGCAGCTGCCCGTAATTTTGCAAAAAATCTGCGGCAGTACCATTTGTTTTCAGTGCTGGGGGCGGTTGCTTGCGGAATTTTAGGGCTTATGACCTCTTATTATTGGGGGTGCTCGACGGGGGCTGCGGTGTCTCTGTTACTGGCCGTTTATTTTTTTGTGGGATTCTTGTTGCGTCGCCGAGGCGCCTGAAGAGGGTCTCGCCTCGAGGGGGATGCGTATGATGCGCTATGCGTTTAACGATAACATTAAAATTCGGGATGTCATTCGTGCCGATGTGTTGATTGTCGGAGCGGGAATTGCAGGGCTTTATACGGCGCTGCATATTGCAAAAGAAAAATCTGTACTGGTGCTCAGTAAGGAAAGCATTGAAATCAGCAATTCCTATTTAGCACAAGGAGGTATTGCTGCGGCAATTCTACCGGATGATCAGGCAGTGTTCCATGTGGAGGATACTATGGAAGCCGGAGCGGGTCTGTGTGACAGAGAGGCGGTAGAAGTGCTTTGTGCAGAGGGGCCCAGTGATATCCATACGTTGGTGGAGCTTCAGGTGCCGTTTGATCTCAATGCCTATGGCGATCTGTCTGTAGGCAGGGAGGGCGGGCATCATAAAAGCCGGATTGTACATGCTGGCGGGGATGCGACAGGACGCGAAACCGTGAAAACGTTAGCAGCTATCGCACACCAGCGAGATAATATTATGTTTTTGGAACATACTTGTCTTGTAGATGTCCTCCTGGATAGCAAGGGGGAAGTATCCGGGGCACTTTTAAATAACGATGGCTATATTTTATGCAATACGGCCAATGTGGTAATTGCGACTGGTGGTATTGGCCAGATATATGAATATTCTACCAATCCCACTGTGGCTACCGGGGATGGTTTAGGGGCGGCGATCCGCGCGGGCGCAAAACTGCAAGATATGGAATTTATTCAGTTCCATCCTACAGGACTTTACAGCCCTGTGAAAGAAAGCAGGGCCTTCCTGATCTCGGAAGCGGTACGAGGTGATGGCGGCAAGCTCATTAATGCCAAAGGCGAACGTTTTATGACTGGCAAGCATGAGCTGGGAGAACTGGCACCGCGGGATATTGTGGCCCGTGGCATCCAGGCGGAGCTGGCGGCCTCCGGTCAGGATCATGTGTTTATTGATATTACGTTTCGGAGCGCCGAATATCTGAAAAAGCGGTTCCCCACTATTTATCAGGAATGTCTCAGCCGTGGTATAGACATTTCAAAAGATTATATCCCGGTCCGTCCGGTACAGCATTATATGATGGGCGGAATTTCTACCAATCTCCATGGGATGACAAATATAACGGGGCTTTTTGCATGTGGCGAGGCAGCACGCACAGGCGTTCATGGGGCAAATCGGCTTGCGTCCAATTCCATGCTGGAGTGCCTGGTCTTTGGCCGTCGGGCAGCAGAGTATATCAACACACTGAACAGAGTACCGGCGGAGCAGGCTAAGCTTCCGACGGATGTGCCGCATTTGCCCACGGAAACGCGTGGAGAGGATTATGAAGGCCTACGTAATCGTTTGAGGCACACGATGAATGAAAATGCTTATATTGTTCGAACGAAAAGCGGATTGATAAGAGCCCAGCAGGAAATTAACGAGATTTTTGAGCGATTGAAACGGAATTATTTGGAGGATCGCGCGTATTTGGAACTTGTCAACTTATGTATGGTTTCTCAGGAAATTTTGAAAGCTGCGCTGCTTCGGGAACACAGCGTGGGTGCGCACTACATTGTAGATGAAAAGGGAGAAAAGTTATGAATTATTTGGGGCTTGATAATTTCTTGCTGGAGGCGCTGAAAGAAGATATTGGGACTGGCGATATTACCACGGAGTGCTGTGTGCCGGAAGCGGCGCAATCCCGGGCGGTATTTCGTTGTAAACAGGAGGGCGTAATCTGCGGTTTGGAGGTTGCGCGTCGGGTATTTGCTCTGTTGGATGCAGACGTCCAATTTTCGGTGGAGGCGGCAGAAGGGCAAAAGGTTCAAAAGGGGGATGTGGTAGCAACTATTTCCGGTGCTTCTCGTAGCATTTTGTCCGGTGAGAGGGTGGCGCTGAACCTTTTACAGCATATGTCCGGTGTGGCCACGCAAACGGCTCGACTGGTGAAGCAAGTGGCCGGGACAAAAGCCGTTGTTGTAGATACGAGGAAAACCACGCCAGGAATGCGCGTATTGGAAAAATATGCAGTACGAATGGGTGGTGGAACCAATCACAGATTTAATTTATCGGATGGCGTTTTGATTAAGGACAATCATATTGTGGCGGCGGGGGGAATTGCCAACGCAGTAAAAAATGTCCGGGCAACTGCACCGCATACCCTAAAGATTGAAGTAGAAACAACAAATTTGGATGAAGTACAGGAAGCTATAAATGTTGGAGCAGATATTATTATGCTGGACAATATGTCCTGTGCGGATATGAAAAGAGCTGTAGAATTCATTGCAGGCCGTGCCAAAGTGGAGGCTTCTGGAAATATGGGGTCTCGGAACATTCGGGAGGTAGCAGAAGCAGGTGTGGATTTGATCTCTATTGGTGCGCTGACCCACTCGGTTATGGCAATGGATATCAGTCTGCAATTTCAGAAATAATAAATGGGCCGCAATTACTGCGGTCCATTTCCATAGGAGGAAATCTATGATTTTGACAAGTACGCAGGTACCCATTGATACAGAGGATGTTTCCTCGTTGGTTGGGACGATCCAAAATTTGTCGTTGATGTCGGTGTTGAAGATTGTGGTATTGATCGTAGTCTTGGTCGTGCTGGTGAAGCTCATCAGCAAACTATTAGAGCGATTGATCCAACGATCACGAATTGACAAAAGTCTTCATGGCTTTTTACGGACCAGTATCAGAATCATTCTCTATTTTATTGCCGCTACGATTGTGGCTGGTAGCCTCAATGTTGATGTCACCAGTCTGATTGCAGTGCTTAGTGTAGCAGGTCTTGCGATTTCCCTGGCGTTGCAGGGTGCACTGAGTAATTTAGCAAGTGGTTTGGTAATTCTTGCAACAAGGCCGCTGCAAGTGTGGGATTATGTATCAATAGGAGACTGCGAGGGATTTGTGAAAGAAATTAGCATGACCTATACGAAACTCTCTGCCTATGACCGGCGTATGATCTTTATTCCAAACAGTACAGTTACATCCTCTAATGTTATCAATTATACCTTAGAAGGAAGGCGACGTGTAGAGCTGACGGTTTCCGCTAGTTATAGCTGTGATATAGAGGAAGTCAAGGGTGCGTTACGGGAAGCAGTGGATACCGTTTTATGACGATCCCCCTGTATTTATTCATGTGACATCTTATGAGGATAGTGCCATTGCCTACACTGTACGGGCCTGGTGTAGTAATGATGATTATTGGGATAATTACTATGATCTGCTGGAAGAGGTCAAACGGGCTTTTGATCGGAACGGCATTGAAATGACCTATCCGCACCTAAATGTTCATATGGTGGAGTGCAGCCCTCCGGTTTCAAAATAGAGATATGGAATGAGAAGTAGAAGTATATGTTAATGCCCCCGGCCTTTGCCGGGGGCATTGTTGTTATTTTAGATTTTGCTTGAGCGTTTCCAGCTCGTCTCGAAGAGCCTGAGGCAGCTTATCGCCAAACTCTTTGTAGAAATCTTCGATATTGGAAACGTCTTCGTTCCAGAGATCTTTGTCCACGCTGAGAAGGCTGGTAAGGGTTTCTAAGGAGACGTCAGTGCCTTCCAGATTGATATCCTGGGGATAGGGCTCATAGCCGATGGGGGTTTCCTGTGCATCTACTTCGTCAAAACACCGCTTGAGAATCCATTCCAGGACCCGCATATTGTCTCCGAAACCGGGCCAGAGGAAATTGCCGTCATCATCGGTACGGAACCAGTTTACATTAAAAATCTTGGGCTGATTTGGGATACGCTTGCCCATGTCCAGCCAGTGCTGCCAATAGTCACCCATATGATAGCCGCAGAATGGCCGCATTGCCATGGGATCGCGGCGCAGTACGCCTACAGCGCCGGTGGCGGCGGCTGTTGTTTCGGAAGCCATAATGGAACCGACAAATACACCGTGTTGCCAGTTCCTGGCTTCATAGACTAACGGAGCCGTCTTAGCCCGGCGGCCGCCAAATATAATGGCGGAAATTGGAACGCCGTTCGGATTGTCAAATTCAGGAGAGAGACAAGGACAATTCTTTGCTGGTGCCGTAAAACGGGAATTGGGATGGGCGCCTTTCTCGGTGGATGTTTCACCATTCCAGGGACGGCCCTGCCAATCTTCGGCGTTGGTAGGAGGCGTTTTATTCATCCCTTCCCACCAGACAGTATTATCGTCCTTGTTGAGGACTACATTGGTAAACAGCGTGTTTTTGGAAGTGGAGGCCAAGGCGTTGGGATTGGATTTGGCAGAAGTACCCGGAGCCACACCAAAGAATCCGTTTTCCGGATTGACGGCCCATAGTCTTCCGTCCTCGCCCACCCGGAGCCAGGCGATGTCGTCGCCGACACACCATGCTTTGTAACCCTTTTCCTGATATTCCTTGGGAGGAATCAGCATGGCAAGGTTGGTCTTGCCGCAGGCGGAGGGAAAAGCCGCGGTGACATATCGAATTTCGCCCTTTGGATTTTGGATTCCGAGAATTAACATATGTTCCGCCATCCAGTTTTCCTTTCGACCTAAGTACGAAGCAATGCGGAGGGCAAAGCATTTTTTCCCTAACAGTACATTACCACCATAACCGGAGTTGATGGACATAATGGTGTTATCCTCCGGGAATTGTACGATATAACGTTCCTCAGGGTCCAGATTTGCCTTGGCATGCAGTCCCTTGATGAAATCGCCGTCAGTGCCGAGGGCGTCCAGCACATCCATACCTACACGGGTCATAATGGTCATAGAGATGACGACATAGATGGAGTCGGTGACTTCAATGCCGTATTTGGCAAAGGGGGACCCTACAATACTCATGGAATAGGGAATTACATACATGGTACGGCCCTGCATAGCGCCGTCATAGAGTTTTCGGAGTTTTGCATACATTTCCTGGGGGTCCATCCAGTTGTTAGTTGGACCGGCATCTTCCTGTTTACGTGAGCAAATAAAGGTTCTGCTTTCAACACGCGCTACATCATTGGGATCTGAACGATGAAGGTAGCATCCGGGAAGTTTTTCCTGATTCAATTTGATAAATTCACCGGTGGAGACAGCCTCGGCGCGAAGCCGTTGCAGCTGCGCCTCATCCCCGGTTATGAGTTCAACGGCCTGAGGCTTTACAAGTGCAGTGACTTCGTCCAGCCAGGCGTTGACCTTCACGTTGTTGGTAAGAGCCATATTTTTTCCTCCAGACAACCGCAGAATCCCCTCGTAGCTGGGGAAGCGCGGCAAAATTTAATTTAATAATATACTAAATGACGAAACTTTGCAAGGGCGGATTGGAAAAACTGGCAGTAACTCAGAGCCTGCTGCTGGGTAATGCTTGAAAGTTGGAGGTAAAACCGGGAATCTTCTGTGAAAATTCACGGAGATACAGTTGCAAACAGAACGAATTTTTGATATATTATAGAAAATCCAACGAGCCTGGGGAGATCCCATGGGAGTGTTTCTGGAGGAAAAGAGATATGAAACGATTGCGTAGATGTTTGGCCGCACTACTGGCAGTGTGTATGCTTGTAGGAATGCTTTCCGGCTGCGGTGATAAAAAGAATCCGATGGCTACGTTGACGCTGGAAGACGGAGATGAAATCCTTATTTATTTGTATCCGGATAAGGCTCCGAATACAGTGGCAAACTTTATTGCTTTGGCCAATTCCGGTTTCTACGATGGGTTGACATTCCATCGTGTGGTAGAAGATTTTATCATGCAGGGAGGCGATCCGAACGCCGATGGCACAGGAGGACCGGGGTATACCATAGCGGGTGAATTTGCAGACAATGGATTTAAGAAAAACGATGTTGCAATGGAGGCGGGCGTGATTGCTATGGCTCGGTTTTCCAGCAATGGCAGTGATACGGAGGAAGCATATAACTCCGCAGGAAGCCAGTTTTTCATTTTGATGTCGGACGAAGAGGACCTGCAGGGGCAGTATGCTGCGTTTGGAAAGGTGTTTTCCGGATTAAACATACTTCAGAAGCTTGCGCAGTGCGATGTTGATTCCAATGACAAACCTCGGGAGGATATTATTATTCAATCAATTCGGGTGGAAACCTATGGGGTAGATTATGGTGAGCCGGAGACGACCCCGAAAGAAGAGGAAACTTCTGATATTGCAACCGAGTAAAAATTGGTGCCGGTGAGGACTTTCCTTGCCGGCGCATTTTGGTGAAAAAATGGATGAGAGACGTCATAGGATTGGAGCTCTGTGATCATGAGGCTGCACGGAAACGATATTTATTTGGATACCCTGGAACGGGAGGATTGTCGGAGGCTTTGGCAGGATACCGAATATGACTTTGCGAATCCCACGGAGGATTTGAACCTTGGGCATTCCATAGAAAAAGCCGATCAATGGTTTGAAGAGATTCAAAAGCTTCAGGGACGGCAGAATATCCGTCTGGGTATCTTTCTAAAAGACGGAACCCCCATCGGAGATGTTGCGCTTCAAAACATCGATATGCGGAATCACAGGTGTTCGATTGGAATGGGGATTGCAAAAATATCTAATCGCGGGAAGGGATATGGACAGCAAGCTCTAGCGTTAATCCTGCATTATGGCTTTGGATACGTCGGGATGGAGCGGATCACGGCGAATACGCTGGAAATGAACCAGGGGGCCCGCTGTGCGTTAGAGCGGATGGGCTTTACTTTGGAGGGCCGGGAACGAAAGGCGGTTTATCTGAACGGAAAACGCTGGGATCGTCTGAACTATGGAATTTTGAAGGAAGAGTACCAGCCTCAGTGAGCGTTTTGAGAAGTTTCTTCTGGAGGAAAGTGTGTGAAATATAAAAATCTGGAACGCGGGTATTTTGTGGAACGTCCCAATCGATTTGTGGCCTATGTGGAGATCAATGGCAGAACAGAGACTTGTCATGTGAAGAATACCGGCCGTTGTCGGGAACTGTTGCAGCCTGGAGCAGAGGTTTGGTGTACAGCGTCGGAAAACCATGATCGAAAGACAAAATATGATCTGATCGTTGTGCGTAAAGAGAATTATCTAATCAATATAGATTCCCAAGCGCCCAATGCTGCTGTTAAAGAGTGGCTGGAACAGGGAGGCTATGGTTACGTGGAAGTCGTGAAACCGGAACAAAAGTTTGGACAGAGTCGGTTTGACTTTTATCTGGAGCGGAACGGGAAAGGAATGTATTTAGAAGTAAAAGGAGTGACTCTGGAAGAAAGCGGGGTCTGTCGGTTTCCCGATGCCCCTACAGAACGGGGGACCAGACATCTGCGGGAACTGATTGCTGCGAAAGAGGCTGGATTTGACGCAGGCGTATTGTTTGTCATTCAAATGAAGCCGGTACGTTGGCTGGAACCAAACGACAAAACAGACCCGGCGTTTGGAAAGGCGTTGCGGGAGGCTGCGGCAGCGGGCGTTCAAGTGATGGCAGTAGATTGCCGGGTGACGGCGGATACTATGGAGATTGGAGACTTTGTAGAAGTTAGGCTAAAGGAAACAGCGGACGGCGGATCATGATCTAGTAAGAATGGCGTGGTTTACATAACAAAAAACGGCGGATGAATAAACTCCGGGAATCCAATGTAAAAAGCGGATTCCCGGAGACTTTGCGTTGTTATGAAATTTTTACCATTCCAAGATATTGCGGTGTAAAGGTGGCAATTAAGTTGGAACTTTTTCCGGACAAGTGAAATGGATGGAATATGATGGCGCCTGCTTTTATTTAATGCAGATACACCACAAAATGGGATAGCAAAGCGCTATAGCCGATTTCCAATTTCCTCTGCAACGCTTGCGAATTTTGGGATGTCCAGTGTTTCTCCGCGCACATTGTCCGGAAGCCCTGCGGCACGAATACATTGTGTAATTTCTTCTTTGGAGAGTGTCCCGAACCCGGAACTCAAGCCGTTCACCAGGGTCTTGCGGCGCTGGGCAAAGCTGGTCTTTACCACTCGGAAGAACAATTTTTCGTCTCTGATGGGACATGGAGGATTGGTACGGCACCGGAGGGTAATGACGGCAGAGGTTACCTTGGGCTGAGGAATAAAACAGGAAGGCGGTACGTCGAATAGAATCTCCGGCTGGGCATAATACTGACAGAACAGAGAGAAAGCGCTGTAATCTTTGTTGCCGGGCTGTGCGCAGATGCGTTGCGCCACTTCCTTCTGGACCATAACAGTGATGGATTCAAAGGATTTTGATTCCAGTAGTGCGGACAGTACCGGGGAAGTAATATAGTAGGGCAAGTTGGCACATGCCATGGGCCGAAGGTTGGGGAAGTAATCATGTACCAGCGCGGGAATATTTAATTTTAAGATGTCTCCGATCAGCAGTGTAAAATTGTCAGCGTCGGCCATGGTTTCCTTCAGAATGGGTTCCAAAGATGGGTCCACCTCTACAGAAACCACTTTAGCGGCGTTTTCACATAGAGCCTGCGTTAGTGGGCCAATACCAGGGCCGATTTCCAGCACACCGCAGGTTTTATCAATGCCGGCGGCTTCAGCAATCTCACGGGGAACCCAACTTTGAGTCAAAAAATTTTGTCCTTTGGATTTAGAAAAATGAAAGCCATGTCTGCGTAGCAGAGGCTTAATGACATCGATGTCGCAGAGGTTCATGAGGAGGCCTCCTTTCAAGACGATTATACCGGATGGGAAACAGAGTTGCAAGAAAAACAAAAGTTTTAAATATTTTTAAAGATATGCGGAGGCTTGTTGACAAAGTAACAATGTTATGATACATTGTTACACGAGGTGAGATTATGGATGAAAATTTAATTACCAAAAAAGAATTGCTGGAACTCACCGGTATTTCCTATGGTGCGCTGTACCGTTGGAAGCGGATGAAGTTATTGCCGGATGACTGGTTTATTCACCGCTCTACATTTACCGGACATGAAACATTCTTTCCGCGGAATAAAGTGTTGGAGCGCGTGGAACAGATTCAAAGAATGAAAGAGCACATGAGCCTGGATGAAATTGCCAGACAGTTTTCACCTTCGGTATCCGGAGATGTTTTAATGACCGCAGCTGAGGCTGCGGCAGCAGGGATTGCACCACCTCCTATTATCAATCAGTTTTTGGCATTGAATCCAATGGAACAATTTGATTATGACAGCCTGTTTGAATTGTATATCTTCTCCGAGCTGATTCAGGAGGGATCGCTTGGCAGGGACGAAGCCTATGAGGCGTCTCAGGCGGCAAAAAATACTGGAGATGTTTCAGAACCGGTCATATACCTGTTACGAAAATACGGTGTTGTATTTTGCTTGATTGCCGGAGAAATGCAGAAAATAGTGTTTGATAAACAGTCGACATTGGTTGCAACCATTCCGGTGGGCAGTAAAAAAGCAGCGTTGGCAGAACGATTGAAGAAGAAAGGAGTTTCTATATGAATCCAGAAGAAATGAATCAAAAGATTGAATCTGTAACGGAGCAGGTAGAACAGATGAATTCCCAGTTAGATAAGGCACGGGAAGAGAGAAATGAGCTGCTACGGCAACGGTTTGAGCTGAAGGAGCAAAGACGGTATTTTCGTGCCCAACTTCGGGAGGCAAAAGCTTGCAATAATATAGAGCGTATGGAAAAAATGGATGCTCGTTTGGAAGCGTTGGAACAGGAACTGGAAGCGCTGGATGACCAGATAGAGGCCTTGGAGCATGCAATTGACGAAACTGGGGATCAAATTGATACGATCATGGAAGAAGTCGATGAATTAGAAGATTGGCAGGATAGTGCTGAGGACGCGAGTGCAGCAGGCGAAAAACAAAACGATCGATTTACAGAGACTATGGAACGGTTCAACAGTCTGCTTCAAAAAGGGTTTAAGAAAGTGGCCGATACCCTGGAGAACATTGACCTCGAAAAGGTGGGCGAAAATGTACAGACCGCCGCAACCAAGGCGGCAAAAACAGTCGGAGGAGTTGCGGCTGATGCGGCCAAGGCAGTTTCAGGCGTAGCTACAGATGCAGCCAAAAGTGTGGAAAATGCTTGGAATGAAGCCAAGGAAAATCGGGATAAGCCCGGCGGGGTAGGAGATTATCGGATTTCTGGAAGCAGTACCATTGACGGCGGCTGTTATAATCGAATTTCTGCATCTGGTTCTTGCAAAGTGTCCAGTGACCTGGTGTGCCGGGAACTACGGGTATCCGGTTCTTTCCGAGCCTGTGGAGATGTGGACTGCAGCGGAGCAGTTCGTACCAGCGGTTCCTTCCAGTGTGCCGGAAAACTGCTGGCTGGGAGTCTTAACAGTTCTGGAAGTACCAAGGTACAAAAAGAATTGGTGAGCGGACACATATCCGCATCCGGTGGATTGCACGTAGGTGGAAATCTGAAGGGGACGATTGTCTGCTCCTCAGGAGGACTTCATGTAGATGGCGATGTAGAAGCTGACAGCTTTACAACCACGGGAGCCCTTGATGTGGGCGGTATGATCAATGCCGATGAGGTTCATATTCAAGTATCAGTCAGCCAGAGTCAAGTGGGGGCCATTGGAGGGTCTGAGGTTCATGTAACCCAGTCGGCGCCTGCAGGAATCCTGTCTTCAATTTGGAAACCCGGAATGCTCAACTGTGACAGCATTGAAGGGGATGAAGTGGAGTTGACAATGGTAAAAGCGCATGTAGTCCGGGGGGCCAACGTGGTGATTCATAGTGGCTGTGACATTGATCAGGTAGAGTATACCGATACTTGCACCGTGGATGAAGATGCCAAGGTAGGGAATTGTATAAAAGTATAAGTATTCTGCAACAGAGAATCGTAGCAAAGGTACAAAATCTTTTTTGATCCATATGGGTCAATATAGACGAATAATCTGCATAACTTCCCTTCCACGAGCATATTGTTTCGGGGAGGGGATTTTATGCAGGAAACATTGATTGCCCTGGCTTTGCAGAGGGCCGGGTTTTCCAATCTTCAAGAGTTTGCAAAGGCCCAAGGGTTACAAAATGAGGAGGCCGCATTGGAAGCGCTGATGCCATGGCTTTTGGGCTATGATCTGTGGCGGGTGGAGCCTGGAGATACCTATACCAAAATTGCACGGGAAATGAATTCCAGTGTAAAGGCAATTGAAGCGGCCAATCCGGGACGAAACCCAGATGATTTAAAAGTGGGAAGTTACTTGGTGGTGCCGCTTAATTTTCCTGTGGTGCCGGAAGACGTGCCCTTTACCTGGCAGTTGACGCATTATGTGATTCGAGGACTGCAAGCCAGGTATCCCTTTCTGCATATGGATGTGATAGGGCGTAGTGACTACGGACGGCCAATTGAGCGAATACGGCTGGGGCAAGGACAGCGGGTTGTATATTTTAATGCTGCGCATCATGCCAATGAGTGGATTACCACACCGCTGGTACTCCAATGTTTGGAACAGTATGCAAGAGCGGTGGCTTTTGGTGAAGAGATCCTGGGGTTGGATGCACAGGCGCTTCAGCGGGAGACCACGCTGTATTTAGTCCCTCTTGTTAACCCGGATGGCGTGGATCTGGTAAATGGTGCCGTAACAGCGCAGGAACAGATGGCGGCGCAAAAAATCGCAGAGCAGTATCCGGATATTCCCTTTCCGAGTGGCTGGAAAGCCAACCTTCGGGGCGTAGATTTGAATCTCAATTATCCGGCACAATGGGAAGAAGCAAAGAAAATCAAATATGAATTGGGCTTTGACAGTCCGGCTCCCAGGGACTTTGTGGGAACCGCGCCTTTGAGTGAACCAGAAAGCCGGGCTATGTTTGACAGCACCGAAGAGATAAATCCGGTTCTAACCATTGCTTGGCATACGCAGGGCCAAGAAATTTATTGGAAATTTTTAGATATGGAACCGGAGGGCGCCCGGCAGTTGGGACGGCAAATGGCAATTGCTTCAGGTTATGCGCTGGAAGACGTGCCGTATGCCTCCGGATTTGCCGGTTACAAAGATTGGTTCATCCAAGATTTTGACCGACCAGGTTATACAATTGAGGCGGGGATAGGAGAAAATCCGCTTCCCTTGTCGCAATTACCGGAAATTCTACAGGACAATCTGCCTATTTTTCTGCTGGGTCTCTCCGGAGGAGATCCGGATTTCCGAGAGCCGGAATTGCCGGTTCAAGCCGCGCCGTATACGCCGGCAGTGCCTGTATCAAACGGAGCGCAGCTGCCAAAGCAACTGTCCGGTGGAAGAAGCACCAGTCAAACATCATGGGGATAAATAGAAGAAGAGACATCTGCGATCAAAAGCGGATGTCTCTTCTTCTGCAAAAAATTGCGGCGGAGAAAGCAAATCTGAAAGACAATGTTTAATCTAAGGTTTCACTTGAGCCAGATTCTGAAGCCGCTGCGTCATACTTGCGATTCCCTCATTGCTGAGGGGGAAGGTTTCGTCGCCGTCCATTTCGCTTTTTTCATAGCATAAAGGTCCATACCAGTACTCTGCGTGAATCTCCATAGTTTCAATGTTTGGAGTCAATTTGAAACGCAGTCCCTCATAGGAACCCAAAAATATATTGTTGTTGTGAAAGGACATGTAGTTTGGAACATAAATTTCTGCCATATTACCGCCTCCTCAGGGAACAATGTTTATACCTAAAAGTTTTGAAAGCTCTACGGCTTGGTTGAGATTGACGGTCATGCCTCTCAGTTTCTCTAAACTCCAAATAGCTCCGTCAATTGTGCAGCGGGAAAAATCGAAACCAGCAAGGGGCGTACCGGAAAAGTCACACCGGGTAAAATTACAGAAATCCACGGTGGTCTTCCGACATTTGAGACCGGAGAGGTAACTTCCTGTAAAATTACTGCCAATCAACTGACAGCTTTTTAGCGTACAGCCGGAGAGATTCAGATATTGAGCGCTGCAATTTATAAAATGAACTGTATTCAAAATACAACCGGAGAATACGGTTCCCATCAAACGGCAGTCTCGAAAGGTGATCTGCTTCAGTCCACCGTCTAGAAATATGGCTCTGGATAGGTCGCAGCGATCAAAGGTTACTGTTTCAAAACCGGTTCCCTCAAACCGACAATCCGTCAGAAAACAGCTTGTCAAGGTACAGCTCTTCAAATCAATGGCGCTTAATGTGAGTTCCGATGCTGTTTCCCCACTGTAAGAAATGCCATGTAAATCTGTTTCGTCGTGAGAAGCGCGCTCCAAACATTCAGCAAGACTTGGCATCATCATAGGCCTCCTGAATCAAAGCATGAAACGCGGAAATGAATGCTTCATTTTGTGCACCGGTACGCTTTTGGGGGCCTTTGAGACGGCCGCCACCACGGCGAATTCGGGTGGACTCCGCGCGCTGTGTGAGAAGTCCGTCAATATTTTCGTTGGTGTAGCGCATACCATTCTGGTCGATCACTCTGGCGCCTTTCGTTAGGCACATGGCCGCCAGGCCATAGTCCTGTGTAATGACCAAGTCTCCAGGTTCCAGACGAGCGACAATGGCGAAATCAGCGCTGTCTGCACCTTTGTCAACAGTAATGGTTTCGGCACCTCGGCGAGAGAATACATGTGCAGTATCGCAAATGAGAAAGCTTTTTACATGGCGGTGTGTAGCTGCATTTAAAGCCTGATTGATGACTGGACAACCGTCAGCGTCAATATATAGCCGAAAGGGAGCATATTTCTGCTTTCGGGGTTTTGCAGCTTTTTCTATGGCTTTTTTATACTGAGCCAGATGAACCTCGTCCATTGGGTAGACCGCCTTACTGGCCCGCAAGCTGTCATCTCGGTTGCGTTTAAAACTGACGCGGATGAAAAACATGCCATGCTGAGGACATTGGCAGGTCCAGACCATGCGGCTGGATTCTGGGTAAATGGGTTCTGTCGCTTCAGTGACAATGTTGCAATAAGGGCATTTTGTTTCTATCATGCGCGGATCGGCTAGCATGGTTTCAAAGTTCTCAAAGCGATTGTAGTTTGCGTAACGAAGACAGTCCAAAAATGCCGGATCTCCATCCCCTTCAAAATGTTTCAGATAATCCGGGTATTCTTCAATGCCTTTTGGAATATCAATGTGCTTTGCCACTTCGGCGGTATAAGCGGCATCGTTGAGTCCGTCGTGATAATTTTCCTCTACTTGCAATTGGAAAAAGTCTACCGCATAGCTGAGACTACGGACCGAATTGCCAGGATCATGCTGTTGGTTAAACATGATTTGAAGGTTATAGCTTTTTTCGGTAAAGCCGGTGTCGAGTCCATAAAAGCGCAGATTCTGCCGGAGAATCGGAATATCGTTGAATCCCCAAGTCAGAAGAACGGGGTTTTCCCCACAGAAGGTTTGAAATCGTGCCATAGCCTGCTGAAAAGGTTCGCCGTGCTTTACGTCTTGGCGTGTGATACCCGTAAGTTTGGAAATGCGCGTAGAAAGAATTTTATATTGTTGCAGACAGCATGTAGCCTTATACTGTTCGCCTGTTTCCAAATTTACAGCGCCGATTTGAATAATTTCAAAGGGCAAGGCGGTACAGAGCTTAATGGCCAGAGGAGAATCGGGACTCAAAGGTTGATTCCACTCCAGATCCAGTACAATCATTGACAAACTGATTCACTCATTTCGTATGAATTCAAGGCTTTCGGTTGCGCTTCGGTTTTTCGTGGCCGGGACCTGAGCTGTTTTTCTGTTTTGCTGATCTGCCGGTTTTCCTGGGACGAATTAGACAGGACTTTTCATATCCAATGAGATCTGTCCGGCCCGCTTTTTGCAACGCTTCATATACCAGGTCATAGTTTTTCGGATTCCGATATTGGATTAGCGCACGCTGCATTGCCTTTTCGTGGGGATTCGTGGCCACATATACCGGTTTCATGGTTCTGGGGTCTAAACCGGTATAGTACATTACAGTAGAAATTGTAGAAGGGGTAGGATAAAAGTCTGATACTTGCTCAGGCGCCAGATGATGCATATGCAGGTATTCTGCCAGCGAGATGGCATCTTTTAGGGTTGAACCTGGATGTGAAGACATCAGATAAGGCACCACATATTGATCTTTGCCCTCCTGGCGGCAGAGGGTAAAATACTTTTTGAGAAAACGCTCATAGACTGCATTACTTGGTTTCCCCATAAGCTTCAGCACTGGATCGGAGATATGTTCCGGTGCAACCTTCAGCTGGCCAGATACATGATATTTTACCAGTTCCCGAAAAAAACTGTCGTCCTTGTCTTCCAGCAGATAGTCGAAGCGAATTCCGCTTCGGATAAAAACGCGTTTGATCCCTGGCAGCGCCCGGAGTTTTCGTAAAAGTGCAAGATAGTCGCTGTGATCGACAATCAAATTTTTGCAGGGAGAGGGAAATAAACACTGCTTTGTGGGACAAACCCCCTTTTGAAGCTGCTTTTCACAGGCAGGTTGCCGAAAATTAGCGGTAGGACCGCCCACATCGTGAATATAACCCTTGAACTCTGGATCCTTGGTGAGGAGAGTTGCTTCCCGCAGGAGCGACTCGTGACTGCGAGACTGAATGATGCGGCCTTGATGAAATGTCAACGAACAAAAACTGCACCCGCCAAAACACCCTCGGCAGCTTTGCAGACTGAACTTGACCTCTTTGATTGCATCAATACCGCCATCTTTTTCATACATGGGGTGGTAGGAACGCATATATGGGAGATTGTAAGTATCGTCCATTTCCTGCTGAGAGAGGGGTTCCTGGGGTGGATTTTGGACAATAAAGGTGCGTTCATCATAGGGTTCCACCAATACACTGCCAGAAAAAGGATCTGTGTTGCAATATTGAGTATAAAAACTTTCTGCGTAATTGCGTTTATCTTCAATCAGCTTTGAGTAGGAAGGCAGAAGTGTATAATCATATATGTCCTTCAGAGAAGAAGCTTTGTATACGGTGCCTCGAATGAAGGTAATGTCATGGATACTAAGGCCGCTGTCCAATGCGTCGGCAATCTCTACAATGCTTCGTTCGCCCATGCCGTACATAAGAAGATCAGCCTGAGCGTCCAAAAGAATGGAGCGCTTCAGCTTGTTTGACCAGTAGTCATAGTGGGCAAGCCGCCGCAGGGATGCTTCGATTCCACCGATTAGGATGGGGACGTTGCGGTAACTCTGACGAATGAGATTACAGTAGACCACAGTGGCATAATCCGGCCGCATGCCCATCTTTCCACCGGGGGAAAAGGCGTCATAGCTTCTCCGTCTTTTGGAGACGGTATAATGATTGACCATAGGATCCATATTGCCGCCCATGACCAAAAAGCCAAGTCGAGGTTCCCCGAGAAGTTTAATGCTGTCGGGGTTTCTCCAGTTAGGTTGTGGAATTATGCCCACCCGATAACCTCTGGATTCCAAAACACGGCTGATAATGGCATGACCAAAGGTGGGGTGATCTACATAGGCGTCTCCAATGATATAAACAAAGTCGCACTGATCCCAGCCACGGGCCGCCATATCTGCTTTTGAGACAGGCAGAAAATCCTTCATAAAGATCCCCCCCTCATTCCATTATGTTACTATATCAGATACCGGGAAAAAAGTCTAGAAAAAGCGGGCAGAGTCCCCTGCTCGAAGGAAAGAATGTTCCTTGTGAATATCCATGTATGTTTACACAAGTTCTCGTAGAATGGGAATTTTTTTGAGTATCCATACAATGATAAAGGAAATCACAAAGAATATCAGAGTGCGCAATGGAATGGCCACTGGCCAGTGAAGCCAGGGTTCTGTAAGAAAATCCTGGAATAATAGGATAATCATAGGATGAAGGAAATAGATGCCGGCAGAGCAGGAAGCCAGTCGATGGATTCGGCCGTTCGTATCACGAAATGGACGAATACGTTGTCGGTATCGTATCAGAATATATATTGCGAGACTCGATGCAATCACGTTTGGGGAAAAGAAACTAAAGAACAACTCGTCTAAAACGCCAACGCGTGAGGAGCGCAATACTGTGCCGAAATACGTGACTGAAAATCCCAGAATACCTAGAGCATAGAAGCATTTCCTGCAAGGCAGAGACAGATCGTAAACCCTGAGATAATAGCCTGCCAGATAAAGAAATACAAAGCCCAATGTGCTGTCCAGTTTCATTCGATCCAGGATGATACTGAGCATAGGAAACATCCCGCAACGCAGCAGAAGATTTACAATAGAACCGAAAAAGAAAGTGAGGGCCAGAGCGTACTCCAGCTCGCGCCGGTTGGCGCTGTGGCAAAAGACGGAAAAAATAGGGGTAAACAGATACAGCGCAAAGATGGCGTAGCAATACCATAGATGTGAGGGTTCTGTCAAAAGATATTTGATCAAGGATATGCCGTTTTCCAATCGTAAATGCTCGGCAAAAAGCTGATAAAGCAAGAACAGGCCGGACCAGACAAACATCGTCATTAGAATTCGGATACAGCGCTTCCAAATGGATATCAGATTTTCCCGCCGAAACAGCATGTAGTGTCCGCTGATTAAAACAAAAATAGGAACTGAAAATCGTGCCAAAGAGTTAAAGAAGATATGTCCATACAAATTGGAAGCGGCGTGAATCATGATGACAAACAGCGCGGATAGAATCTTTAAGATGTCCGTGTCTGTATCGTATGGCTTTTGTATGCTGGGCATAGGGATACCGCCTTTCGATTGTATGGATTTATTGTAAAGAAAACCCTGCTGAAAAGCAATCCTTTTCAGCAGGGAAAATCAATGCTGCTTTATCGGCCATTGCCGAAGAAGAATACTGCCAGCATGCCTGGACCCACATGCGCGCCTGTGAGAGGCTCGTGCATAGAGAGAATCAGTTCTTTTGGTTTGGCAATCTCACTGAGCTTTTCGGCCAATTTTTTTGCCTCGTCTAGACAGTCTCCATGTGAGATAGCAATCCGCTGATATTCAGCGCCTACCACCTTCTTGGCGTAGATGTTGGAAAGCTCGGTAATCGCACGTTTTCGTCCGCGAATTTTTCCACAAATAACAATTTTTCCATCCTCATTTCCCCGGAGCATGGGCTTAATTTGAAGCATGGTGCCAATTGTTGCGGTGACGCCGGAAACGCGGCCAGTACGCTTTAGAAAGATCAGGTCATCGACAGTAAAATACTCACAGAGGTTATCCCGATCATAGTTAAGCTTAATTGCTGCCTGTTCCACATTGAGCCCATCGTTCCGATAATCCGCTGCTTTGCATGCCAGAAGACCGGTTCCGAGGCCCGCGCCTAAGGAGTCCACGATTTGAACTTGCTGGTCCGGGTATTCTTCCTTCAAGGACTCGGCTGCCATCACAGCCGACTGAATGGTACCGCTAATGCCGGAGGAAATGCCTACATACATTACATCATTGCCGGCTTGAACTTCCGGTAGGAAGGCGTGATAAAATATGTCAGAATTAATCAGGGAAGTTTTGACTTGAGCGCCCTCTTTGAGGCGGGTGTAGTAGTGGTGGCCATCGAAGCCGTCAGGATATTTTGGACATTGGGAAACGACACCGTCGATTTCATAGGTGAAGGGAATAACACGAATGTTCAATTCCTGCAATTTGCGGGCAGGCAAATTGCTGCCGGAGTCAACAAAAAGGGTATATGACATAGGAAATCTCCTGTAATATAATATTTATTATCATATTACATCGGTTTCATCTCTGCGTCAAGAGCTGATTTACATTTTCTTCAATTCTGTATGGAGAAAAGCAATTCGCATGATGTTGTAATGGTTTTATGCAACCACATTTGAGGTATTAGATGAATGTATAAAAATTATCTTTGCTGGAAAAAACCACAAGATATGGTATGTAGAGCTTGTAAATAATCGCAAAATGTAGGAGTACTCCTTTGTGTGTTTCTACAAAGTTTTGGGAATAGAAGAAAAAATCTGCTTTGACTCTTGACAAAGCCCAGACGGCGTGACAAAATATAGTGGCAACGTCAAAAACAAACACAATATCTTGTGCCAAGTGTAAAAGAACTACTGTATATCGTGTGCTGGAGGAAATAGGGGGAGGATACGATGATTCAAAGTATTATCAAGAGAGATGGACGCGTTGTCCTTTATGATCAGAATAAAATTGCAGCGGCAATCCTCAAGGCATTGGAAGCAGCCAAAGATGGCGATGCGTCTGACGCAGCAAGAGTTGCAAATGATGTTCAGCGGGAACTGGAGGCTGACTTCCCGAATACGTCTCCTAATATTGAGGCCATTCAGGATAAGGTGGAGCAGCAGCTCATGAATCATGGATTCAGCGCAGCCGCCAAGGCTTATATTCTTTATCGGGCAAACCGAACCCGTGCCAGAGAGGCCAATACCTCTTTGATGAAGACAATTGACGAGATTACCAATATTGATGCCCGGATCAGCGATATGAAGCGGGATAATGCAAATATTGATGGGAACACAGCCATGGGTTCCATGCTTCAGATTGGTGCGGCTGGTGCAAAGGCTTATAATGAGATGTATTTACTCCGGCCCGAACATGCCAAGGCATACCGGGAAGGAGATATTCACATCCACGACTTCGACTTCTATTCGCTAACCACCACCTGTTGTCAGATAGATATTCTAAAGCTGTTTCATGGAGGCTTTTCCACAGGCCACGGTTATCTGCGGGAACCACAGAGCATTCAAAGCTATGCGGCGCTGGCTGCAATTGCCATTCAGTCCAACCAGAATGATCAGCATGGAGGACAATCTATTCCTAATTTTGACTATGGTATGGCTGAGGGCATTGCAAAGAGCTATCATAAAGCGTATATACGCAAGCTGACAGAGGCTGTGGAGGATCGATTGGATATGGAGGACGCTTCCGAGCCGGTCAGAGAAGCAGTTGCCGCAGCGGAGGAAATCACAGGAGAAAAAGCGCGTCTGGAAAATACCGAGGCCTTTGATCGAGCCGTTGCTGCATCCCTGTGCGGGTCCATCAATATTACTGGGAAAGAAGCGGCCCACTTAATTGACAGAGCCAGGAAACGGGCTTATGCTTTGACAGACCGGGATACCTATCAAGCAATGGAGGGGTTTGTCCATAACCTAAATACAATGCACTCAAGAGCGGGGGCACAGACGCCGTTTTCTTCCATCAACTATGGCACGGATACAACGCCAGAGGGAAGAATGGCAATCCGAAATATTCTTTTGGCTTTGGATGCTGGACTCGGGCATGGAGAGACCTGCATTTTCCCGATCCATATCTTCAAGGTCAAAGAGGGAGTTAACTATAATGAAACAGATCCCAACTACGATCTGTTCCGTTTGAGCTGTAAAGTCAGCGCAAAACGGTTGTATCCGAACTATGTGTTCTTGGATTCTCCGTATAATCTCCAGTATTATAAGCCAGGCCATCCGGAGACGGAGGTTGCCACGATGGGATGCCGAACGCGCGTGATGGGAAATGTATATGATCCCACTCGACAAATCGCGTATTCTCGAGGGAATCTGTCCTTTACCTCGATCAATCTTCCCAGGATTGCCATTGAGAGCCATGGAGATGAGAAATTATTTTATGAGAAACTGGATGATGTGCTGGAGCTGGTAGCCCAGCAGCTCCTGGATCGGTTTGAAATTCAAGCGAACAAATGCGTCTATAATTTCCCGTTTTTAATGGGACAGGGCGTTTGGCTGGATTCTGATAAGCTTGGGGTTCAGGACAAAATCCGGGATGTACTAAAGCATGGGACGTTGTCTATTGGCTTCATTGGACTTGCAGAAACGCTTACTTCATTATATGGCCAGCATCATGGCCAGAGCGAAGAAGCGCAGAAAAAGGGATTGGAAATTGTGGGACATATGAGAGAGTTCTGTGATCAGAAATCCCAGGAGATGAAGATGAACTTTACTCTGTTGGCAACACCTGCGGAAGGTTTGTCTGGAAGGTTTATCCGGATGGACCAGCAACGCTATGGGAAACTTCCGGGAATTACGGATCGGGAATACTATACCAACAGTTTTCATATTCCGGTCTGGTATTCTATCTCTGCATATGATAAAATAAGACTGGAAGCCCCCTATCATGCGCTGTGTAATGCCGGTCATATCAGCTATGTAGAGCTAGACGGAGATACCGCCAAGAATGTAGAGGCGTTTGAAACCGTGGTCCGCTGGATGCATGACTGTGGCGTTGGATATGGCAGCATCAATCATCCGGTAGATCGGGATCCGGTCTGTGGTTATGTAGGCGTCATTGGGGATGTATGCCCCCGGTGTGGCAGAAAAGAAGGGGAAGAAATTCCACCGGAAAAAATAGCAGAGTTGAAAAAAATGTATCCTGAAATGCCTGTATTTCAGGGAATCGAATAAGGAGGAAGTATTATGACAAGCAATTGTGTAAATGAAAAAATGGGTCAGGGTGTAGGATTCGAACGCATCCGTCGGATTACCGGCTATCTGGTGGGCACAATGGATAAATGGAACGATGCCAAGCGGGCGGAAGAGCGGGATCGAGTGAAGCACAGCCTTTCCAAGCATGCTTAATCTGGCCGGAATTACCGGCGACAGTATTGTAGACGGTCCGGGCATTCGTACCACGATATTTTGTCAAGGCTGCCCCCATCACTGTGAAGGATGCCATAATCCGGAGACTTGGGAATTTGGCTGTGGTACGGAGATGGAAGAAGAAACAGTACTGGAGATTATAAAGAGTAACCCGCTGTGTCATGGTGTAACATTTTCTGGTGGAGAGCCTTTTTCCCAAGCCGAAGCATTTGCGCGCTTGGGAAGGCTTTTGAAAGCAGAAGGCTATGAAGTGGCATCCTATTCCGGGTATACATTTGAAGCCCTTTTGAATGGAACAAGCGGGCAGAAAGAGCTGCTCTCCACAATAGATGTGTTGATTGATGGGCCTTTTATCCTTTCGGAGAAAAGCTTGGAGCTGAATTTCCGGGGAAGCCGGAATCAACGTGTGTTAAATGTTCCGGAGAGTTTGAAAGCCGGAAAAGCTATACTGGAGACCAGCGGCCGTTGGCTGGGAGAATACTGAACTAGTAACGTTTCAAGATCTTGAGCAGGGACAGCAATAGGCGGACCCGGCTCAGAGGCAGTAACCGGCGTCGAGGAACGATGCATGCCCTTAAACGGTGACGAAATATAGTCAAAATAAGACAAGTAGAACACCTGCTGACTAGGATCAGCAGGTGTTCTTTATAGACAGCGGTTGAAAAATTGGACAAAGCGCGCCATCAAATCCTCATCTACCTGTGCCTTCAGTTCATCCATTTTAGCAAGTTGCTCTGAGGTGGCAGTACCATTACGGAGAAATTTCAGGAGTTTCCGCTTTTCTATGTCCACTTTCGGCGGGGTGGTAATGTTATGATTGTGACCCACAAGGGGAAGGAAGCTTTTTTGAGAATCATCCTTAAATGCTGCATATAAAACCTCATAGTTATCTTGGTAACGGATAATACTGTCATCGTTGCTTTGGAGGATCAGTACGGGAGTGCTGATCCGGCGAAGTCCCTCTACGGCGGTGGCAGAAGCCAGAGGGCCGAATGTAATCCGCTGATAAATTGTCACGCCTAAAAGTGGAAGAACAGCGACAGCACCCCAATGTCGATGCATGTAGGGGCCAAGCCCGGCAGTGCTTACCTGAAAAGCTGCGGCAGAGATAATGCCACGGATGGGATATTTTTTTACAAGGCTGACACAGTCCACGCTGTAACCGCCCCAACTATGACCATAAAGCAATAGAGGAAGCTGGTTGAAAGAAGAATTTGAGGATACATAGTCAAGACATGACGCTAAATCCAGAATATGCTGAGGCAAACCGTAGAGGATACCATCGCTGATACCGGTTCCGCTGCCGTCAAATGCCAGGACGGCATAACCATTGCGGCAGAAATATTCACATTCTGGCAGATAGTCGTCGAGACTCATGCCATAGCCGTGGCACAGCACAATCAATGCCTTTGGAGCATCTGGATAAGAAAATACATATCCTCTTAGCGTATCACCATGGTTGGATTGGAACGAAACAGAGTCTCGATGCCAGGTTGGATGCGTTTGGGAAAAGTACGGGAAATAATCTCCGCCGCCTTCAAATCGTGCTTGAAAAGTTTTGCGGTAGGTCCATGCGCCGGCCAACATCAGAGCCAAAACAAGCAGTAGAAGGACGGCGAGAACCAGCAGGATGATTGGCATAATATTGCTTCCTTTCGATGGTTTCCAATAGAATGGGATATCAATGCCCCTCCGGACATATGTCTGGAGGGGCACGTTTCGTGGTCAGTCTGAGGGTGTGGCTGAATGATCGGAAGCCCAGGAACTCTGAACTCCGTGCATAAATTCCATGGTGTCATCCCCAAGTCTATAAAAATACTATATCATTGCTGACTTATTTTGTCAAACTGAATCGACTGCTGTAACTGAAACAAAAATGCGTCGAGTTGTTCGCAGGAATTTGGATTATAATGGCCTCCAACGGGAATAGGTAAAAGCTTTTGATACATCAATGTAGTATCCCTTCCGGTTTGAAGCGCTCGTTCGACGTGCTGTATATTTTTCACCGATTTTATTCAATATCGGACAGAGCAGCGTTGATCTTGTTTGTTATTTAAAGAATTTCATTGTCTTGATCAATTTTGGATCCGGTGGCTCCGGTTTGACCTTGATATTTTCCACGATAAGGATGAAGTGCAGTGTCATCCATCTCAGCGAACACCAATTGACCCACCCGGCGGCCGGACTTCAGTTCAATTGCACAGCGATTGGCATTGAAGAGTTCCAAGG
>CABRZL010000006.1 GCA_902475435.1 uncultured Eubacteriales bacterium
CAGCAGACCCAATGCCAAAACCGGCAGCATATTGAGAAGGACAAGCAGTGGTGTTTCCCAGTAGCCTTTGCACATCTCCAGAGGATAGGACCCTACAGCCAGGAGTAGGGAGAGAATGCTAATACCAATGCAAGAAATGAGGAAAAGCAAAATATTCCACGACCATAGGCAAATCTTTCGGCGTAGAGACCACTGAGGATCCGTGCTGTGCCGGAATAAAAACCAATTGCGCATCCGTCAGAAAGCCAGTTTCTCTGAGAGAAACGGGATTAACTGGTCGATTGGAATACGGACCTGCTCCATTGTATCGCGGTCACGCACAGTAACACAGTGATCGGCAGGGGTGGTTTCGTCACCAACCGTTTGGAAGTCGACGGTAATACAGAATGGGGTACCGATTTCATCTTCACGGCGATAACGTTTGCCAATGGAACCGGTTTCGTCATAGTCGCACATGAAGTGTTTAGAAAGCTCTGTATAGATTTCGGTGGCCTTATCGCCTAATTTTTTAGAGAGCGGGAGAACCGCACATTTAAAGGGTGCAAGCGCGGGATGAAAATGCATCACAACGCGGACGTCGTCATTCCCTTTTTTGTCCTGACCCACAATTTCCTCATCATAGGCGTCTACCAAGAATGCCAAAACAGAGCGTTCCACGCCAAGGGAGGGTTCAATGACATAGGGAATATAACGGGTGTTTTTCTCCTGATCGAAGTAAGTCAAATCCCGTCCAGAGGTGTTTTGATGCTGCGTCAGGTCGTAGTCAGTACGATCCGCCACACCCCAAAGTTCACCCCAGCCAAAGGGAAACAAATATTCAAAATCTGTAGTAGCTTTAGAATAAAAACAGAGTTCCTCAGGATCGTGATCTCGGAGCCGCAAATTTTCTTCGTTTATACCCATTGAGAGCAGCCAGTTATGACAGAACGTACGCCAGTATTGGAACCACGCGAGGTCCGTGCCGGGCTCACAGAAAAATTCCAATTCCATTTGTTCAAATTCCCGGACCCGGAAAATAAAATTGCCAGGTGTAATTTCATTACGAAAAGATTTTCCGATTTGGCCAATGCCAAAGGGCAACTTTTTTCGGGTAGTACGTTGCACATTGACAAAGTTCACAAAAATACCCTGAGCGGTTTCGGGGCGGAGGTACACGGTGTTTTTGGCATCTTCGGTAACGCCCTGGAATGTCTTAAACATCAAGTTGAACTGACGAATATCAGTAAAGTTGTGCTTGCCGCAAGTAGGACATGGGATGTTATGATCTTCAATAAAGGTTTTCATTTCGGCCTGAGAAAAGGCGTCAATAGGTTTTTCCAACTTGATGCCTGTTTCTGCGGTCCAATCCTCAATGAGCTTATCAGCGCGGAACCGCTCATGACATTCCCGACAGTCCATCAAAGGATCCGAGAAACCGCCCAAGTGTCCGGAAGCTACCCAGGTCTGGGGGTTCATTAAAATGGCAGAATCCAGGCCGACGTTATACGGATTTTCCTGGACAAACTTTTTCCACCAGGCTCGCTTAACATTGTTTTTAAGCTCTACGCCCAAAGGACCAAAGTCCCAAGTGTTGGCCAGACCGCCGTAGATTTCACTGCCGGAAAAAATAAAGCCTCTGTTTTTGCAGAGAGCTACGATTTTTTCCATGGTTTTTTCCGTGTTTTTCATATGAAATATGCCTCCTCAGCAACATTCTTTCACAAACCTGAATATACATTTAATATTAACATTATAACCACTCACGGGACAAAGTCAACCACGATTCACGGATTTTACAAGGATTCCAAGCATTTTGTACTGTGCCACAAAAACGCCGTCAGAATAAACAGAGAAATGCGTCGTTTTTACAAAGTAAAAAGCAGAGGCGGGCGGACAGCCTGAAGTCTGTCCGCCCGCAATCTTTAGGAGTGTGAGAGTTGGTACCTTGTATTTGTTGCGCAGCCCCGACCCTCTGGCAAGGGCCGGAACAGCTGTGCCGGGCTGGCAGATCTGGCAATCCGCCGCATCCCAAAAGAAGGAGATATGAGTATATGGCTCCCTGTTATACTGGCACAAACAGGGTTTGAAACATACCACTTGTTACATACGTTTCAGCCATGGCATCATCATATCATACTTGTCCGGATGTGTCAATACCTTTGCGGGAGAAATCGAACGAAAACGGGCGATTCTTATGCTGTGCGGCATCTTTATTGTCGTTTTGACAAATGCAGCCGCGATACAACAAGATAGTGATACAAGCATCCCAATGCCAAGCAGGCCAAAAGGATACAGAGCCAAATTCGATTTCGAAATGTTGTAGTAGCAAAAATAATCTTATAGACTCCAACATGAACCATCAGAATTTCCGCGGAGCTTTCACCACACCATTGAAATGGACGCATCAGCAAGGAGGGAATACGATATTTGCGGCAAATTGCAGCCAGATCGGAGATCATAATGGCTGCACCAGGGATAATCAGCGCATATGGATACCACCACAGGCCCAGACTGTACCCATAAGTCCAGCCCAGCCCCCAGTAAGTAGCTGCCACAAGCCATAGCCCTAGAAACATCAGTGGATAAAGTATGCAGCGTAGTAGCTTTTCATGAGAAAAACCACGGCACTCCAGACAGCCAAAGAGCATGCCTGTGAGGAAGATTGGTAATCGGGTTACTGCTACCATAAGCCGGTCAACCGGACATAAAATTCCCAACAAAACAGAAATTATAGTGAGGGACAACCAGAGCGGGATAGGATGTTTTGTGCGAGAAAACAGATGGTAAAGAGGAACTGCCAATAAAAAGAACGCCCACACAGCGGAAAAATACCAGTTGAGCTGGTTTGTCTGTCCAAACCACCATCCCAGAAGGGTGACGCTACCGATAAAGTCTCTTCCGGTCATGAACCCGGCCAAAAACATAATCAAGCCCCAGGGGATCAGAAACAGGTATAACCCCGGAAAGAGTCGGATTGCCCGCTGACAAAGATAGCCTCTCCCGCCACGGCTGCGGATGGAGTGATAGGCCCCCAGACCAGAGAGAAATAAAAATAGGTCTACTCCGCAGTTGAGCATATCGTGGAACAGTTTCAGCCAAGGGTTATGAATGACAAAGGGCGCATGAAAAAAGGCAATGCCACAGATCGCAAGGCCCATCAATAGGCTGCGCCCCGCTCGAAGATTTTTGAACACCTATTTCACCTGGCCGGAGATCAGCCAAGGAGCAGGTTCACGTTCCATTTCGCCCTTTGCGTTCAGGCGGGAAATACCTATCTGAATGGCTTCAGTCATTGTAATTCCATGGCGTTCCAGCATACTGGGGATTGTGGAGAGATACCGGAAATCGAGTGTATATATAAATAGCCGGATAGCCGGATTTTGGCGAATCAGTGCAGCAATTTCCTGTTCCATATACTCGGATGCCACCAGAAATGCCGTGTTCGGAGTGGGCAGAGATTCGGTCTTTTCGATGCTGTCCACTACGGTGACATTGTTGAGGCCGAATTTCTTTGCGTTCTCTTCCATCGTAGCGCAGTCAAGTGGATTGTGTTCTACCGCAACCAGAGAGCCTTCTGCAGCCACCAATGCCGCTTCTACAGCAATACTTGCAGCGCCGACGGTGAGAATAGAGTCCCGAAGTTCTGCCTGTAGTTTGGACATGATTACGGAGCGGATTTCACTGCTGACATAACGGATGGAGCCGTTGCAAAATTGTTGGTTACTGAGGCCAATTTGATAAGTGCTGCGATAACATTCGTTTATGATGAGCATACCGGCGGGGGCGTTAATGCCGCGGTCGATCATATCTTGGAGCTTGTCATGTTTAATTGGGCCTACAGGTTCGCTACCTTCGTTATACCAAATGTCGCAGTCGCCCAGACCGGCATCCCACATATTATAAAAAATATCTGGATGTCCCGCATCTGTAAGTACCATGACCTGCCTGGAAGACTGAACTGCGGGAATAATATTTTTGTTCTCCCGTGTGATGTCCAAAATTTTCAATGTGGCTAAATCCAATTGACTGTGCTTGGAGAAGTAGCTCAGCCACTGCAAAATTATTTCGTTGTTAAAATCAGAGAGATCCATATTGTGTCCCCTTTTCTAAATGATTCTTGCATCCTATTATATCATAGCTTTTCTCTGGTGAAAATGACCTTAGGTAATTTATTTGGTTGTTTTGAGATCGGATAGTTGCATAGCGAACCAATTTGTGCTATGATGTTTGTAAATTCCAAAAGGAGGAATACCAGATGATGCAGTTTCAAGAAGCAATGGGCCCTGGTCCTGGTGGCCCGGGAATGCCGATGGGTGGCCCCGGCGGCCCGGGAGGCCCAGGTGGTCCGGGAGGTCCAGGTGGTCCGGGAGGTCCCGGTGGTCCTCCGCCTATGGGGCCGACAAAACCAGGCAGGGCAGAGGAGTTGGAGGATTTTTCTGATGTAAAGAATCGGGAAGCCGTTGCTCTGTGTTACGAGCTAGAACTTGTGGAGCCCATAGAGGAAAATGGAAAGTTTTATTTGAAGGCGGGCGAAGTAGCTGGAGCAGAGGCCTTGCAGGCGCTGGCTGAAAAGGCGGCGAAACTGGTTCAAAAGAAAACGGCTTATGTACCAGCAGGACCGACGCTGGATGACGCCTGTGGTCAGCTAATTGATGCAATGAAGGCCGGAGTGGATGGTCTTCCAGCACTTAAAATCATTCCGGAAACTGTGAAGTTGGATGTGCTGAACATTGGAGAGAACGATCTTTATGTGGCGGGGCCCGGCAAGGAACTGACAATGACTGTTTCCGGCGTTGGTACCAATCGGAAACCCGGTACCTACCACGACGTAACACTTACTGTTACAGATGCCTACACAAAGACGACAGGCGGACCGGGCGGCGTACATACGCATCACTATCGTACGGCGTTATTTGTAAAAGATGGCGAGATTCAGGAAGACAAATCTGTGAAGGCTGCTATTTTGGCGGGCGAGGTCAACGGTGAAAAAGCTGTGGGACTGAAAATCGACGATCATCAGCATCTGTTTAATGGCGTCATGGTTACCGGTGGCAAGTATGAAATTGATGGAGCAGACCTGTCGTTTATCGGAAACGGAGGAAACGATTTTCAGGGATATGGCGCGGGAATTATGACCACTGGCGATGCAGATGTCACGGTGGAAAATACCAGAGTCCATGTGGAAGGTGCAATTCGTTCTGCCATGTGGTGTGGCGGCGAGAGCCATCTTCATGTAAAGGATTCTGTCATTGACTCCATTGATGCCGATCCTTTTGATGAGGATTTCCGTGCGTTGTCCGTGCCTATGATGAAGTCGGTACCTTTTGCGCTGGGGCTTATTGGTAACTGCCGAGCCACCAATGTGCTGGAAGCAGGACAGGTAACCTATGAGAATTGTATTGTTGTAGCAGACAACTGGGCACCGCTATCTACAGACTCCGGATATCCGCCCACGTCTCTGACCGTAAAGAATGTGCTGGCTGGAATAGGCCGCTTGGAAGAGGCTCAGCCGGGTAAAGAATATACTGCCACAAAGACGATAGCTGGGAAAACCTGGGGCTATACCATGGGCGGCAGCGGTTATATTGCCTATGGAGACGGCGGAGTTGTGGATACCTTCGAAGATTGCCAGTTCTATTCTCCCGACTATTTGTTGATTTGTACCGGCGTACAGCCGATGACCTTTAAAAACGTCACCGGTAAGGCTGGACGAGCGCTTGCCATGTGGCATCAAGCACAGGGAGGAAAGCTCTTCATTGAGGGCGGTTCCTATGAAATTGACAAGTGCGCATTTCAGATCAAGTCGGGGGCCTATGTGAGCATTGACATGAAAGATGCAGAATTGAAGCTGGGAGAAAACGGCGTGCTGATTCAGCAACTGGAAAGCGACGATGCCGGCGGCATAGTCACTCGAAAATACGTGGTGCCGGAACAGGAAGACGATTGGTCTACTGTAGCTCCGGCACAGCGCGAGATCCCGGATTCAACGGCGGTCTTTACCAATGAGACGTTGAAGGGAGATATTTTCAACTCTGTTTATGGTGCAAAGCATGGGCTGAGTGTGACGCTGAAAAACGCGAACCTCACCGGTGTGGTGTCCTCTTCTCATGCAAACCATTTGTTTGCCGACAGCACAGTGGCGCCTGGCGGTACTGTGTTTGAGCAGGATAACCATTGGGATGCAAAGACTGCAGCGGACTATAAAATCGTAGATCCCAAGGCATATCTCTATGCCGGGCGACTGAAGAACACGCCGGCACCGGCGGTCAATAACCCAGTAAAGCTCAGTTTAGAGGACGGTTCCGTTTGGACTGTATCCGGAACCAGCTATTTAGCTGGTCTGGCCTTCTCCAAGGACAGTAAAGTCAATGGAACGATTACGGTGAATGGCACAGTGGTAGATGCCCCCGGCAGCTATGTGGGTGAAATTGTAGTAACACCGTAGGGCGAAAGTGCGCTTGTCCAAGAACTTTGTTCATCTCAGAAGTCACAAGGCCGCATCCAAACGGATGCGGCCTTGCGTATAGGGCGTAGGTAAATTTACTGTCGGAATGGAAGTTCCTTAAAAACGTCTTGAATATTCAAAATGCTTTGCAAAGGATTATGAGTGTGTATTTTTATCAGAATCAAGTGGCTGAGACGAAAGGAATGTTTGCATAGTGCTGTCTATGCTGCATACTTTATCTACCAATTCGCCAAAGCCGCAGAGCAGTAAATTGGACAGCCAGGAGAGGAAAGCACCGACGATCAGAATGATAACGGCTGAAAGAATAGAAAAACCAAAACTGCCATTACGATAACTGGAGCCGCCCGTCAGCGTCCAAACAAATCGATAAGCACCAATTGATGCAAAGAAAGAAACAATAACGCCAATGAAAGCAAACATTTCTGCAACACTTTTTATGCGTCGTCCGGGGTTTTGATATATTGCAAATCCATCCTTTATACTTGTTTTTAAAATTATATGTTAAGTATAATACAATTTGTTTTAAAAGCTAATATAACAAAACGTTTTAATATATTTTTTGTGTATCTAATATAAAAGGGTGTGCACAAAATGTACCAACGTATTCGAGATTTGAGAGAAGACAGAGATTTAAAACAAAGGAAATTAGCGGAATATTTGGGATGTTCCCAAGTGTGCTATTCTTTTTATGAAATTGGACGACGGGACATTCCTACGGAGATGCTGATTCGACTGTGTTATTTTTATGATACCAGTGTAGACTATTTGCTGGGGATTACGGACACTAAAACGCCATACCCGAGAAAACAGCTCTGAATACATTGCGCTTTTACCGGATTTGGCGTATACTACCTTTGGAACGACAATGAGAAAGAGGTTTTTGTAATGCGAAAGGAACTGATTGCTCTGCGAGATGCCATGAGCCGGGCTGGTATAGATGCCTATGTGATCCCGACCGATGATTTTCATGGCTCTGAATATGTAGGAGATTATTTTAAATGCCGGCACTATGTGTCGGGATTTACTGGGTCTGCCGGCATCCTGGTGGTGACCAAGGACTGGGCCGGGCTGTGGACTGATGGGCGATATTTTCTCCAGGGAGCTCAGCAACTTGAGGGATCCGGCATTGAATTATGCAAAATGGGAGAACCCGATGTGCCTACAGTTCAAGAGTGGCTCACATTGCACATGGAATCCGGCCAAGTCCTGGGATTTGATGGTCGGACCATGACGGCCGGAACAGGAATGAGCTTGGAGATGACAATGAAGAAACAACAGATTTCCGTTGTCTATGATCGGGATCTGGTGGGAGAAATTTGGCCGGCGCGGCCTTCAGTGCCTAAAGCCAAAGCATGGGAGCTGGATATAAAGTATGCTGGACGCAGTCGAAGCGATAAACTTAAATCGCTGTGGCAGGATGTACAAGAAGCAGGAGCAGACTGCCATATTTTGACTTCGCTAGATGATCTGGCTTGGCTCCTTAATATTCGAGGCGGTGATGTGGAGTGCTGTCCGGTCGTGTTGGGATTTTTGCTGATGGATAAGTCCGGCGTACACCTATATACAGATGAAGAGAAATTTTCTCCTGCGCTGAGGAGATCATTGGAGAAAGACGGCATCTCCTTCCGACCTTATCTGGAGGTCTTTGCGGATGTGAATCAGATTGCAGCGGGAAGCCGTGTGCTAGTGGATCCCAATAAGGTCAGCTATGCCATTGTGAAAAATATCCCCGTAAATGTTCAGCTTCTGGAGGCGCCCAATCCCACAGAGCATCCAAAAGGAGTCAAGACACAGGCGGAACAGGAAAATGAAAGATTGGCGCATTTGAAAGATGGTCTGGCATTAACCCGTTTTATGAAGTGGCTGAAAGAACATGTGGGACAGGAACTGATTACGGAGATTTCCGCAGCCCAAAAGCTGGAGGAGTTCCGAGCGCAGCAAGAGCACTATCTTGGCCCTAGTTTTGAGCCAATATTTGGGTTCGGCCCGCATGGTGCAATCATTCATTATTCTGCAACAGAGGAATCGAACGTACAGCTAGAGCCTCATGGATTTTTGCTGTCGGACACTGGTGGCCATTATTTGGAGGGGTCTACGGATGTAACTAGAACCTTTGTGCTAGGGCCGCTGACTGAAGAAATGAAGCACCATTATACAATGGTGCTTCGAGGGAATTTGAATTTAGCGGCGGCGAAATTTAAGGCAGGTTGTTCCGGGGCTAGTTTGGATTATATTGCCAGAAAGCCACTATGGGATGAAGGGCTTGATTATAACCACGGAACCGGGCATGGAGTGGGTTATTTACTGTCTGTCCATGAAGGACCGCAAAACATTCGATATCGTTTGTCTTCCGGGCAAGGTGCCGGCACACCGCTGGAAGCAGGAATGATTACGTCTGATGAGCCGGGGATCTATCTGGAGGAGAATTATGGAATTCGGCTGGAAAATCTTCTGCTCTGTGTGGAAAAGGAAAGAAATACGTATGGGACGTTCCTGGGATTTGAAACGCTGACCCTATGTCCCTTTGAGTTGGAGGCGATTGAGCCGGGATGCCTTACAGTTGAGGAGAAAAGGTTACTCAATGTCTATCATGAGAAGGTATATCAAGCGCTTTCTCCATACTTCACAGAGGAAGAAAATGTTTGGCTGCGAGAAGCCACAAGAGAAATTTAACCGTTTCAAAGATACAGCCGCAGAGCTTCTGCTCTGCGGCTGCTGTGCACTTATTTTACGCTGACTTCGCCAGCTAGTACTTTCTTGTAATCAGCGTAGTTCTTTTCCAGCAGGGCCGGAGTGTCCAGACCATAGGGACATTTACTGGAACATTGTCCACAGTGAAGACAGGTTTCAATTTTTTTCATCATTTCCTGAGCTTCCGGCGTCAGGCTCATAGCGGAAGGAGCGCGACGAAGCATCAAACTCATGCGAGCGCAGGAACTGATTTCAATGCCCATGGGACACGGCATGCAGTAACCACAACCTCGACAAAAGTCCCCCACGAGCTCTTGGCGGTCAGAGTGAATAACGGACTGGAGTTCTGAGGTCAGTTCTGGAGGACATTCCATGTAAGAGAGGAATTCCTCCAGCTCATGTTCCCACTGGATGCCCCAGATGGGCAGTACGTGGTCAAATTGTGAGATATACGCAAAGGCTGCGGCGGAATTGGTAATGAGCCCTCCGGCCAGCCCCTTCATCGCAATAAAGCCCATGTTGCGATCTTTGCAGGCCTGGACAAGTTGCAGTTCTTGCTCAGAGGCCAAATAGCTGAAAGGAAACTGCATCGTTTCATAGAGACCGGATTCTACAGCTTCCATAGCAACCCGAATGCGGTGATTGGTCATACCAATGTGACGAATTTTACCCTGGGCTTTGGCCTCCAGCATGCATTCATACATGCCGGTACCGTCGCCGGGGCGAAAACATTGGGCAGGCATATGAAATTGGTAGAGATCAATATAGTTAGTCTGAAGTTTTTTCAAACTGGTTTCCAAGTCAGACCAGAAAACGTCTGGGGTGGTGGCATGAGTTTTTGTTGCAATGAAAATTTGATCACGCATGCCGGCAAATGCATACCCAAGCTTTTCTTCGCTGTCAGAGTAGGCGCGGGCAGTATCAAAAAAGGTCATGCCCCCTTCGTATGCGCGGCGCAGAAGCTTCACTGCGGTTTCCATATCGACGCGCTGAATTGGCAGAGCACCAAAAGCGTTCTGCGGAGTTTGAATTCCGGTTTTTCCAAGAGAGAGTAAATTCATAAAAATCTCCTTTCCCGTTCAGGCAAATACCAACTGGACTAATACCATATAAAGCGCGGTTCCACCGAAAATGCTAAGTAGGGTGTTGCGCTTCCATAAGTGCAACAATACCACTGCAATAATCGCTAAGAGTTCCGGAAGACCGTGAGGCGCAGACAAAACAGACACGCTTTTCAAACAGTAGACAACCAGCATGCCCATCACTGCATAGGGAAGCACAGTGCCCAAATAGGTAATGAGCGCAGGGCGTTTATCTTCATTTTGAAATACCCAAAAAGGCAGGAAACGCAGAAGTATTGTCACGCCCGCTATGACTAGGATTTGAAGCAATACGTGGAGGCTGTTATACATGGCCGCTTCCCTCCAATTGGCCCCGTAAGGCAGAGAGAATCAGTGTAATCAGAACCATAGACGGTATCACAAATCGATCCGGGCCCAGAAGCACAAGACAGACCGCCGTGATAACAAGTCCCAGCAGAGCAGGAATATGATTATGTGATGAAAGCCATTGTTCTACAAAAATTACCACAAACAGGGCTGTCATAGCGAAGTCCATACCAGTAGAATCAAAAGGAAGAATTGGCCCCAGCAGCCCGCCCAGAACGCTGCCGATGATCCAATAGACTTGATCAAGCAGAGACACCCAAAAATAATAGTTCTTCGGATCTGCGCTCTCAGGCACCTGTGAGCATACCAGAGAGTAGGTTTCATCCGTAAGAGAAAAAATCAGATATGGCTTTTGTTTTCCGGCGTTTTGATATTTGTCCAACATACTTAGGCCATAGAAAAAATGGCGGGCATTGATCATCAGCGTCATTAACGCTGTGGTGATAAGGCTGGCTCCGCCGGAAATCAGGTCCAGAGCCGCATATTGCATGGAACCGGCATAAATCGTTGTAGACATTAGAAGAGCCCAGAGGAAACCATATCCCTGGTTTTGAAGGAGCACACCAAATCCCAATCCCAGTACGAGATAACCGGCCATCACGGGAAGACTGGCTTGAAAGGCCAGTCGAATTGTTTTTGCGTTCATGAAGACGTTCCTTTCGGCGGAAGATTCTAATCTTTATTATCATAACGCAAAGACCTGAAATTTGGAATCCAAATTTTCTTTTGAATGAAAAAGAAGATTTGTGAAAAAAGCCAGTGGCAGTCTGTAGCTGAGGAATAATAGCGAATTTGGTTGTTTCCTCCAGTTGACGCAGAAGGTGCGGGCCTGAATGATCGTGGAAAGAGAATGCCTGGAACATTATTGTTTGATACCGTCTACATATTCAGTCTGGTAACCATCTCCAAAGTACAGCTCAAAAGAGGCATGAGCTCCGTATTGATTCAGCAGCAGTTCCTGTATGGAATCAAAATGATCGAGCACGTTTTGCTGTTCTTCTGTGGTTAGATTTTTAAATCGATAATCAAATACGTTGATTTGAAGATAAAAATCGTATAGATCGCAGGATAAAAATTTTTCTGCATTTACATTATCAGCCGTAAACCATGGTTCTCTCCAAAGTTGGTCGTAGAATTCCGGCTCTGGATTCCCGCCGTGATAGGATATCGATACATCTAAGCAGGACGCCTCTTGTTCGGTCAGTACAGTCAGCAGTAAGTCGTCATGAACTTTGTCTGCGGCAATGGAAAATGCAATATCCATGAGCTCCAGGATCAGCGCCTGACGGCTGGAGTACCGGCTGGAACTCAGCAGCCAGTGCTTGTCATGGTTGATTTTCAAAGTGTGGTTTGTAATTTGGTATACAGTCTCTTTTCCAGATGGATCGGTATAAAGAATCTGCCAATTTTTATAGGTGCCCGGAACTTCCTGGGAAATCCCTGTGGTATCCCTGGTAGTAGTTGTATACATGAGGCTTTCTTTGGATTCAGAGGAGAGAAGTTCCCAGTTTTCGGGGCCAAAAAAATGATTCAGCTCGGTACCAAAGCGTTTGGGCCAGTTCCCGTTTCCCAAGTAAGTAACACAGAGGCAAACGATACATACAACACAGAATACAGCGACGATACCGATTCCGATAGTTTTTGCTTTTTTCATAGCCGAACGCTCCTTATATGGAAAGACACTGTAGGATTAGATCTTCTGTAAAAAATGTGGTGCAGAACAGCTGTTCTGCACCACATTGGAATACGGACTTAGGCCAGACCAGCGGTGATGATTGCCATTTTGTATACCTCATCTGCATTGCAGCCACGGCTAAGATCGTTGATAGGAGCGTTCAGACCTAGGAGAATAGGACCATAAGCAGCAAATCCGCCCAGACGGGCCGCGATCTTATAGCCAATATTGCCGGCGGTAACATCGGGGAAAATAAAGGTATTGGCCTGTCCGGCAACGGGAGAGCCGGGGAACTTCAGCTGGCCAACCTCGGGAGCGACGGCAGCATCAAACTGCATTTCGCCATCCACAGGAACATCCATTACTTCTTTGGCTTTGGCTACTGCATTCTGAACTTTTGTGACCTCGTCATCCTTAGCGGAGCCTTTGGTAGAAAAGCTCAGGAATGCAACCTTAGGATCAATGCCAAAGGTCTTTGCACACTTGGCGGTCTCTTGGGCAATTTCCACCAGATTGTCTTCCGTGGGGTGAATATTGATTGCGCAGTCGCCCATGGCCAGCTTTTCCTGGGTGCCGTCGGCTTTGTCACGAACCATGATGAAGCAGGAAGATACGATTGTGTTGCCAGGTTTGGTTTTGATGAGCTGCAGCGCGGGACGAACCGTATCAGCAGTTGAATAGGTGGCGCCGCCCAACAGGCAGTCGGCCTTGCCCATCTTCACCAGCATGGTGCCGAAATAGTTACCTTTTAGAAGGTTTGCCTTGCACTGCTCAGGCGTCATTTTGCCTTTGCGAAGTTCCACCATCTTGTCGATCATGGCGTCCATTTCCGGATACGTCTCAGGATCGATAATTTCGGCGCCCTCAATGTTGAAGCCGCCTTTCTTGGCAGCAGCTTCTACTTCGGCAACTTTGCCTACGAGAATTACTTTTACAATGCCCTCAGCCAGCAGACGGGAAGTTGCCTCCAGAATGCGAGCATCAGGACCCTCGGTGAAGACAATTTTTTTGGGAGATGCCTTCAGCTTTTCAATCAGGGTATCAAACATGTTCCATTACCTCCGTAAAAGAATGTATGAAATAACGCATGGCAGATGTATCTGTCATGAGCTATTATACAACATTACCCTCCAGTTCTCAACAGATAATTTCCAGCTTTTAATTCCCGGCTTTGGGGCAAGGCACCTATTTTTTGCTTGGGTCCTCTGCTGGTTCGGACGAGGAGGCAGGATCCGAAGCTGTAGCGACAGACGAGACGTGTTCTTCTGCATCAGGTTCCGCGGCCGTATGTTCTTTGAAGTGAGTTTCCCTTGAGGTTCGTTTCCGTCTGCGATTGTTTGCAGGACGGCGCCATGCCGCAGAGTTTGGCCGGGGGGGATAACTCCACGACTCGTAATCTGATGTAACTGTAGAGAGACCGCGGCTGGAAAGCAGGCGATTGATCACTTCTGTTAGAATTTTATATACAACGGCAAAAAGCGGTACGGCAATAATCATGCCTAAAATGCCATAGAAGCTGCCAAAGACAAGAATGGAAACAACAACCCAAAAGCCATTGAGACCAGTCGCGTCACCGAGTATCATAGGGTTTAAGATATTGCCGTCAATTTGCTGCAAAATCAGAATGAAAATAATAAAGTAGAGACAGTAGAGCGGGTCGATGACCAGCAGTAGCAGGGCCGAGGGAATCGCACCCAAATAAGGACCAAAAAACGGGATAACGTTTGTACAACCCACGATAATTGCGATGAGTGTTGCATAGGGCAAACGTAAAATTTGAAGTCCAATAAAGCAGAGTACGCCTACACAAAAGGAGTCTGTAATAACGCCGCCAATATATCGTCCAAAGGTCTGGTTGGCAAAAGTGCAGACATTGCACACGTATCCGGCCTTTTTGGTTCCCAATATGCCATAACAGAACTTTTTGGCCTGCGATAAGAATTTCCGTTTACCCATAAGCAGATAGACAGAGATGATAATGCCAATGATAAAATTTAACAGAGCTCTTGCCATTCCAACGACGCTGGAGGTGAGGCCAACTACGAAGGACTGCACCTTGGGCAGCAAAGAGGTGGTAAGCCAATTTGTAAGATAATCATAGACCTTTTGCATGATATCGCTTGTCAAATCAGCTATTTCAATATTATCGTCAATGAGTCCCATGACCCAAGTGCTCAAGGTGTTGTAATAGGAAGGGAGATTACTGATCAGGGTGTTAATACTGGACAGCACTTGCGGCAGAATAATGGACAGCAACAACCATATTATCAAAACCAATAAGATCAACGCCGTTAAAACACCGATTCCACGGGAGAGTTTCTCTGCTTTCTCTTTGGTTTTCATTCGTTTGGAGAGTTGTGGCCGAAGAAGTTTGGCAATACGTCCTACAATGGGATCTAATAAATAGGCAATGCCTAGTCCGTAAAATACAGGGGCCAGAGTTTGAATTAAAGAACCAACTATCCCAAAAAAAGATGTGAACTTTGTGACAAACTGAGCCACAATAATACATGCGACAATGACCACAAAGGCGGTAAAGCCCCAGCGAAAGTAGATGTTTTCGCGGTGCTTTTTAAATAGGGTTTCTTTCTCCCGATTGTCATCCATAAATGTTTCCTCCCAGGATAGGCCTGTGTCATGCAAGTTCTTTGACTCCATATCTTCTGCTATCAGTATAGCATATGCAAACAGAATTTGCATCCTAAAATCTTCAAAAACAGCGATGAAACGATGCACAAACTGATTTGCTATGGCACATATGCGCAATTGTAAAACCTCGGAAAATGCGATATAATTATTACGATAACAAAATGATTATTCCGGAAAGGAGCTTTTTCATGCAACATCCATATGCCCATATTTTAAGCCCAATACGGGTGGGAAATCTGATTCTCAAAAACCGGCTAATCAGCTCCAAATGTATTCCAGAGGGAATCCAGGGGCCTCAAACTTGGCCCACAGAGCAAACAATTCATTTCGCTGCGTCTCTGGCGAAGAATGGGGCTGCCATTGTCACTTGTGCACCTGGTGTATTCCGGGATCATGATCCGCATCAGATGTTTACCAGCAACTTTAATATGGAAGATCGGCATGTGAAGCGGTGTTTTCGTCGAATGATTGACCGAATTCACGCCCATGGGTCCGTAGCATCTGCGTCCACCATGATCTATGTGCCTGCGGACAAAGCGGTGTCTGAGCTCTATGATCTATCCGGAGTGCCGGAATTGATGCTCAAGCCAGGCCCGGAATGTATTTTGGGAAGAGATGGGAAGCCGCTGCCTGCCATGACAAAGGAGGAAATTCGCAATTTTATTCAGAAGTTTGCACGCCGTTGTGCAGAACTTCAAGCCATAGGCTTTGATATGGTAAATATTTATATGAGCTATGATACCTCTATTTTGGCCAAATCCCTGTCTCCGGTATTCAACCAGCGGAAAGATGAATATGGCGGAAGCTTTGAAAACCGTGCCAGGTTAACATTGGAATTATTTCAGGCCATCAAAGATGCCTGTGGCAAAGACTTTCCCATTGAGATTCAGATATCCGGAGAAGAAGTTCCGGAGAAGGGGTATACGATGGAAGATTTTCTCCGGTATTGCAAACTCTGTGAAGGGCTAGTGGATATTTTCCAGATTCGGGCCCCTACCGGGGATTTGACCCATGCTTCGCACTATACCTCACCCAAAGAAGCACCGATTTCCCTTAAATATGCGGAGGCATTTAAAAAGGCCGGTATTCGAGGACTTTGCGCACCTGTAGGAGGGTTCCAGGATCTGGATCTCATAGAACGGTTTTTGGCCGAGGGGAAAACAGATCTGGTGGCCATGGCCCGGGCCTTCATCTGCGACGAGCACTATGGAGAGGAACTGCTGGAAGGTCGGGGAGAAGATGTGCGGCCTTGCATCCATTGTGATAATTGTCATCAAGCGTATTGTGCGGTGAATCCCAAAATCGGACTGCAGGAAGTATGGCCGCATATGTTTGATGCGCCAAAATGCAAAAAACGAGTGGCTGTCATTGGCGGCGGTCCGGCAGGAATGGAGGCGGCCATTGCTGCTGCGGAGCGGGGACACAGTGTGACATTATTTGAAAAAACGGAAGAACTGGGGGGACAGCTCCGCCATGCAGACTATCTGCCGTGCAAGTGGTCGCTTCATGATCTCAAGGAATATTTGATACGGCAAGTACATAAGAACGGAGTTTCCGTAAAAGTTGGAATTGAGGCTACACCGGAGATGATAGCTGGAAAATTCGATGCGGTAATTGCCGCCTGCGGGGCCAAAGCTAAGGCTGCCCCGATGCCTGTAACTGAGGGAGTCCAGATTTGGACGCCGTTGAATGTTTTCGGCCACGAGGCGGATTTGGGGCAGCATGTTGCTGTAGTGGGCGGTTCCATGACGGCGGTAGATACGGCGTTTTATCTTTTGGATCATGGCCACAGCGTGACACTGTTGACCCGGAACCGCCAAGCGGCCCACGATTATAATGCCCACAGCAGGGGCGCTTTTATGGATGTACTCAATAGCCGTGAAAAGTTGACAGTCCTCACAAACTGTCGGACGGACTCTGTGGAAAAAGGCATCCTTCACTATTCTCAGACCATCGGTGTACCAGAGCCCAGAATGCCAATGGGAAATCCGGATGATATGCCACCGATGCCTGGGCCGGTTGTAGAAGAAGAGGTGAAAGAGCCTCCACGGGTGGAAACTGGTACAGTGGCTTTTGACAGCATTGTAATTTCGGCAGGACGGGACGGCCTGGTAGAAGAATGTTACCAATTTGCAGGATTGACACCGGAGTTTTATGTGGCGGGCGATGCAAATCTGCTGTCCTTTGAGACGCTTCAGGGCGGTCCTGGAGGAATGGAAGGTAGCAAAATGGAGGATCAGACCACGCATGGAACCATCCGCCATGCTATGTTTACGGCCTATACGGCGGCCAATAATTTATAAAATATTAAGGAAGGATTTGTTGCAAAACCACTTTTTAAAATAGCCCAATTTTTATGGCGCAGAAACCGAGAACGTTCCGATTTCTGCGCCATTTTTCTAACTTTTTATGGACGGGGCCAAATTTATGCCGTGGTAGATACCGTCCAGTTCAGACAGAATTTTTCCGGCAGCGCCTTCTTCACGGGCAAATTCGATGATACGCCTTCCCTGAAGTTGGTTCGTCTGTACCCACTGAGTCAAGGCAGTGATTAAAATTTCATCCTCTGGAGAAGATCCCCAGCTTTCGCCAACGGCGTGGACAGCTTGATAGCGTTGCTTGTATTTTGCATCATAAGGCTGTGCCTATGTTGCAGTGTTTTTTCTATGTCCATAAAAGAGCCCCTTGAACTAAACCAGCATCAAAATATCTGCGTCTGTTTCAGTGGGAAATGGATGAAACGATCAGTACTCAGATAGGGAATTAGATTATAGTCGTCCTCCATAATCCACCACAATATCTTGTCCGTTGATGCCGCTGGCTTCATCACTGGCCAAAAATAAAATGGTGTATGCCTGTTCATAGGGAGAGAGTCGATGATCGATGGTCCGGACGTGAGTCCGGGCAGTCAAAGCCAGCATTTCTTCGTCGACACCCTCAAATTTTTCTGGGGAGAACAGGGGCGTTTCCGTGGAGCCGGGAGATACGGAATTGATGCGAATGCCTGTGCCATAATATTGAATGGCCAGATTTTTGGTCAGACTTAGGACCCCCGCTTTGGCAGCGGAATAAGCGGCGCCAGCACAACAATAAACGCCGCCGATTGATGCAATGTTTACAATGGAACCTTTGTTTGCAGGCACCATATATCGAAGGGCAGCTCGGCAGCAACGCATAACGCCTTTCAGGTCTACGTCCTGGACACGGTCCCAAAAATCGTCATCCATTTTGATGGTGGGCTTATGGCAGTCGCCAATGCCCGCGTTGTTTACCAAAATGTCAATGCGGCCAAACAGTTCTACGGTTTTCTCCATTACATTATCTACGTCAGCGGTAATGGTGACGTCGCCGGGGATATAGACGCATGCGCCGCCTTCCGCAGAAATTTCATCGGCTACCCGCTGAAGTTCCCGTTCCCGCCGGGCAGTGATAACCACGGTGGCGCCTTCCCGGGCGAACAGTTTTGCCGTGGCTTCCCCGATGCCGGAGTTGCCGCCTGTGATAACTGCAATTTTTCCTGCTAGCCGTGCCATAATTGCTCATCCTTCCTGTATTAAAATCTGTGCGGTGATAAGGGGGTAGATTTTCTTTGGGCTTCAATAAGCTGTCCGATTAACTGGTTGGATACCAGGAAACCCTGAGGGGTAAAGCGCCAACGACCATCTGTCTGTTTTGTAAGACCGCGACCACCATAAAACTCCAACACCTGTTCCAGTGGGTCAAAGGGCATCAGAAAAGTCGTTTCATACTCATTTCGCTCAATTCCGTAAACAGTCCGCATCCGCAGCATAACATATTCACCGGCCCGTTCCTTAATGGGGACGTACTCGCATTCAGTCGTGATTGCGTCGCCGGTGCGAACGGCTTTAATATATCGGGGAAGATCTGAAGCAAAGGTATACCGCGTCCCGGCAAAGTCCGAGGCAGCGGAAGGGCCAAAGCTCATATATTCGCCGCCCAGCCAGTATTTCAGATTGTGCAGGCATTCCCGACCTGTCTGTGCAAAATTGGAGATTTCATATTGATGATACCCATAGGATTCCAGTGTAGAAACAGCATAAAGGTACATAGCCGCTTGTGTATCGTCATCAGGAAGCGCTGCTTGATCCCGGTAATTGTACAAAGGAGTGCCAGGGTTCAAAGTCAGACCGTAGCAGGAGATGTGGTCGGGATGAAGATCAATAATAGAGCCCAAAGCGTCTGCCCATTGCTGGGGGCTCTGTGCGGGAAGACCGTACATGAGGTCCAAACTCACATTATTGAAACCAGCATCTCGGGCAATGTCTACAGATTTCTGCGCCTGACGGAATGTGTGCGGGCGTCCCAGTACCTTCAGGATCTGGTCGTTGTTGGACTGAATCCCGATGGAAATACGGTTAAAACCTGAAGAAACCAGCCGCTTACAGCTCTTTTCTGTAATAGAGTCAGGATTGGCTTCCAGCGTTACTTCGGCAGATTTTGACACATTAAAACGCTTGGAAATGGTAATGAAAATTTCCCGTAAGCGTTCAGCGCCGAAATAGCTGGGTGTGCCACCGCCAAAATATATACTGTCTACTACGTATTTAGTGGCCCGCGCACCGCCTTCCTTGATGTGTGTTTCCAGCGCTTTTACATATCGATCCATCAATTCCAATGTTTTTTCGCTGCGGGGAAGACTGTAAAAATCGCAATACTGGCACTTGCTGCGGCAAAAAGGAATATGCACATATAGACCGAGAGATTTATTCTGGGTCATAAGCTTTTGTGAAGATTTTGCCATTAGGAACGCTCCTTTTTTATTCGGAATCTAATTTCAAAACTGCCATAAAGGCCTCTTGGGGAACTTCTACCGAGCCGAAGCTGCGCATACGCTTTTTGCCCTCTTTTTGTTTCTCCAGCAGTTTTTTCTTCCGGGTGATGTCTCCGCCATAGCATTTTGCCAACACATCTTTCCGGAGGGCTTTGATGGTTTCACGGGCAATAATTTTAGAGCCAATCGCAGCCTGTACCGGGATTTCAAACAATTGACGAGGAATATTCTCCTTGAGTTTTTCGCAAATTTTTCTAGCTCGTGCATAGGCTTTGTCTGCGTGCAGGATAAATGAAAGCGCGTCGACAACATCGCCGTTTAAAAGAATGTCCAGTTTTACAAGATTGCTCTCTCGATATCCAGTCAAATCATAATCCAAAGACGCGTAACCCCTGGTCCGGGATTTGAGACAGTCAAAAAAATCGAAAATGATTTCATTGAGCGGCATGTCATAATGCAGCTCTACGCGGCTTTGATCCAGGTAGGTCATGTCGATATATTCACCGCGGCGATCCTGACATAAATCCATAATACCGCCCACATACTCCGGCGGTGTGATAATGGAGGCCCGAACAAATGGTTCTTCAGCCAGTTGAATTTCGGAGGGATCCGGGTAATTGAGCGGATTGTCAATCATGTGGACGGAGCCATCGGTTTTTGTGACACGGTAAACTACGCTGGGGGCAGTCGTAATTAAATCCAGGTTGAACTCACGCTCCAGCCGAAGCTGTATAATCTCCATGTGAAGCAGCCCTAAAAACCCGCAACGAAAACCGAAGCCCAGAGCTACAGAACTTTCCGGTTCATAAGAAAGAGAAGCATCGTTGAGTTTAAGCTTTTCTAATGCGTCTCGAAGCTCTGGATATTTTGCGCCGTCGGCGGGATATACGCCAGAATAAACCATAGGCTGAACGTCTTTATAGCCCTGGAGGGGCTCGTCAGCAGGATGATCGTTGTCCGTGACCGTATCGCCAACCCGGGTATCAGAAACATTTTTTATGGATGCAGTAAAATAACCCACCTCACCGGCGCCCAAAGCGTCGCAAGGTTCCATTCCACGGGGATGGAGATAGCCCACCTCAACCACTTTGTAAACAGCGCCGCCTGACATCATTTTTACATTCATACCCTGACGAATCACTCCGTCCATAACGCGAAAATAGACGATAACACCTTTATAACTGTCATATTGACTGTCGAAAATCAGCGCACGTAGAGGCAGGCTGCGATCGCCGGTGGGAGCAGGAAGATCCTTTACGATCATCTCCAGCACTGCATGAATGTTGACCCCGTTTTTGGCGGAAATCTCCGGTGCGTCCTCGGCGGGGAGGCCGATGATCTCTTCAATTTCCTGTTTCACCCGGGAAGGGTCAGCAGCAGGCAAATCAATTTTGTTAATCACAGGAAGAACTTCCAGCCCTGCATCAATGGCCAAATAAGTGTTGGCAAGGGTTTGCGCTTCCACACCTTGGGAGGCGTCTACCACCAGTACTGCGCCTTCGCAGGCAGCCAGAGAGCGAGATACCTCATAGTTAAAGTCCACATGGCCAGGAGTATCGATCAGGTTTAAGACGTAGGTTTCTCCGTCATCTGCTTGATAAAGGAGTCGAACGGCCCGTGCCTTAATTGTAATTCCCCGCTCTCGTTCCAGATCCATGTTGTCTAGAATCTGATCTTCCATTTCCCTGGCCTCAACGGCCTGGCACTCTTCCAGAAGCCGGTCCGCCAAAGTGGACTTACCATGATCAATATGAGCGATGATGGAAAAGTTTCTGAGTTTATCTATATCGGTCATATATTTATTACACCTCATAAGTTCCATATTTTATTTAGTATAGGCGATTTTCAGCAGTTTGTAAAGGTGTTTTCCAAAGGCGGAACGGAAGCAAGCTGGGCAAATCCCAATGGATTTGCCCAGACGTTTTCTAAAAATTTTACATATGTTCAAGCAGCTGCAAAATAATCTTTTGTTGTTCTTGATCTAACCGAATCCATCGCGTTAAAAGGTCTTTTTGCGTGGGGGTTAAGGTGACTGGAGTATTGTCTTCTGCAAAGAGTTCGGACAGTGTAATATCAAAGGTTTCGCATATTTTTCTCAGGGAAGGGATGGTTGGATTTGCGCCTTTGCGATACCAGGATGAAATGGTGGACTGTGGGATGCCGGATTTCTCAGCCAACTGATATTCTGACCATCCGCGAGCTTCGCGAAATCCGGAGATTTTTTGCAGTATAGGATCCATCCATTTCCCCCCCGATACTTTTTTCTTTCGTTTATTATACTTTGCTTTGTCGTTGATTTTTAATAGATTTTGTCGTATATTTATTACGATATATTATAGTATTGTGGGGTGATGCGTGTTGAAATTTTTTCAAAAACACAAGATGTTTCGGGATGTGCTCATTGCGGTTGTTCTTAGTTTTGCACTGGGGATGGTGGCGCGGGAATTCTATAAACTTGGATACCGGGCAGGAAGAGAGCGGCCCTGTTATATTGCCCATGATACAGGTAGTTCATTTTATATTGAATCCGTTGATTGGAGATGAAAACGGACCTGCATATCAGCAGGTCCGTTTATTATTATTGTTTATTGGAATCGGATAGGGGTTGGCGTTGATCTGGTTCTTCCCAAGTTCGTTCACTGATGATATAGCGAGGCCTGCCTTTGGTCTCCATATAAATCTTACCCACGTATTCTCCAATGATTCCTAAGCATATAAGCTGTACGCCGGAAACAAAACAGACGATACAAGTGGTGCTGGCCCAGCCTGCTACAGTTCGGCCTAAGGCAGCGCTTATAAATGCCCAAAGTACGCCAATGAAGCTGATCAACGCGACAATTACACCAAAGCTGGTGATAAGTCGGAGCGGCTTAACAGAGAGACTTGTAATACCATTCATTGCCAATGCGAGCATTTTGGAGAGGGGATAATGGCTTTCGCCCGCAATGCGTTCATGGCGGATATATTCCACTGTGGTGCTTTTAAAGCCCACCAGTGGAACCATTCCGCGGAGAAATAAGTTGACCTCTTTAAAATTTGCAAATTCCTGAAGCACCCGGCTGCTCATAAGTCGGTAATCTGCGTGGTTGTAGACTACCTCAGCCCCCATGGCGTTGAGAAGCTTGTAAAAGCTCTGAGCGGTAAAACGCTTAAAAAAAGTATCTGTTTCTCGGGAAGAACGGACGCCATAAACCACGTCGCAGCCGTCCCAATAAGCGTCTACCATTGCATCCATGGCGTTTAGGTCGTCCTGACCATCGCAATCAATGGAGATGGTGATATTACAGTGGTCTTTGGCCTCCATAAGTCCGGCCAAGACTGCATTTTGATGGCCTCGGTTACGGCTTTGACAGATGCCAAGATAGTGCGGATTCTGTTGGGCCAGTGTTTGGATGATGTTCCAGGTATTATCTTTACTGCCGTCATTGACGAAAAGTATGCGGCTGTCCAAAGCAATTTTTCCCTGTGCGGCCAGCGTGTTGAGCTTTTCTAAAAATTGAGGTGCGGTAATGGGTAGAACCTCTTGTTCGTTATAACAGGGAACAATGATATATAAAATAGGAGGGGTCATATCAATATCCTTTCTCTAAGTGTGTGGGGGAATCTACCAGTAGTATAGACAAAAAGAAAAGGAAAGTAAAGCTTAAAATCTTCCTCGGTATTGGCCAGGTGTACAGTGCTCAATTCGTTGAAACAGCCGCTGCATCGTAGTGACGTTTGAAAATCCACATTGAGCAGCAATTTCAGATTGTGTCTTTTTGGTGGTGGTCAGAAGCGCCTTGACGGCGTCGATTCGACGGCAATTTAAATAATGCAGCAGACTCTCTCCAAATTGACGTTTGAAGGAGGCGGAAAGCTGAGGCTGGCTGATACCGAACAGATCCGCCAAGTAAGAGACGGTCATCTCCGGTCTGGCATAGTTTTTATCGCAATACTCCCTAATCTGCTGAAGACGAGCTGCGCCGGAGATGGAAGAACGAGGAGAAATGGTGTCATAGTGCTCCAGCACGGTCAAAATCAGCCGATGAAACTGAGAACAGAAGTCATGATATGATGGGGACGTGGTTAAATCTGTAAAAAAATCTCGCTGACGTGTAAAACGCCGATCCACGATACCCCTTGTTTCCAGGTGCTTTAAAAGGGCACAGAGATATACATATAGCCGGAAATGTACTGGAGAGAGACTGGTTCCATTCCCGGAAAAAAACTGTTGCAAGGTTTCTTCTTCTAAAGCGGACAGTTCTTTCTGCTGCCGGCGGCTGATTGCAGTCGCCATGCGTCCGGCCAAAAGCGTCATGGTGTCATTATCGGAGTACTGTGGGTTGATCGGCGCATCAGATGGTTTAGAGGGCTCTGCCCAAAAGCAGGGGAATTGCCCCATAAATAGTTGATATTTTAGCAGGTCTGTCAAATGCGCATAGTGGCTGTGAATGTGATGATATCCTTGAAAGGCCGGACTGAGCAGCAGTAAGAACTGACAAGTGGGATGTTGTTCTCGAAATTGCGCAGAGAATGCCTGACAAGCGGCCTGTGCTTCCCGGAATTCTGGAGCATCGTCTGCATTGGCGTGGGGAAAACAGATAAGAATGATCAAATCTCCGCCTACATTGCCTAAATGACAAAGGAACTGTTGACAGAGGAGTTCCGTTAAAAGTTCTTGTGCCGAAGCAGTATGAGTACCCAGATGTGCATTATGTGTCCGGGAGGGATCGTCTACAATATGCAGCAGTCCCAAAAGGAAATAGCCAGCGCCAAGCTGCATACCGCTGATTTCCATTTCCTCAATGGTGCGTAAAGACAGGACATGCGACCAATGCGTCAAAAGTCCCAGGTTTTTGGCATAAAATAGCTCGCTTGAAACAGTAAGATAGGTAGGATCCGGTGGAATCATTCGAGTGGGCATAGTATCACCTTCTGTATTTTTATAATATACGATTTATAATAAAAATACAATCTATATGATTTATAAACTGCGTTTTTTATTTATAAATTGCAGCATGGATACTTTGTGGGCCTTGTCAGGAACAAGGAAATTGTTATAATAAAATTAGTACGATAGCATAACATGACTATGATAAGGAGGAAGTTTCCTATGATTGGCGTCTATCGACTGCCAGACTCGTTTGGCAGCATAAAAATCGTTATCCGAAATTACTACAATGGCTCATTGCATATATCCTGGGAAAAAGAGAATGACTTTGGCCTGGCATCTGGGATTGAGATAGATGGGCAGCAGATAGCGTTTCAGATAAACACACCGGAGCCGTTGAAGGTGGAAATGACAGTTTCTGCGGGAAAATATGAGGGGACTGTCACACAGGGGAATATAAAGACGGCGATTTCAGGAGACGTTTTACCCATCAGGCCGCAGGATGATCGTATTGAAAAGTTTACTGCAAAAAAAAGAGCCCTGATTATGTACGCTACCATTACAAAAAATACGGAGAGGATTGCGAAAAGTTTTGAGGAGGAATTTCAGCATTACGGCTGGGCAGTGGATATGATTCGCATCACCAATAAAAGCCGAGCGCCCCATGATTATAGCCATTATGATGTAATATGCCTGGGCAGCCCCATTATTGCAGGTAGTCCTATGATGTGTATTACGAAGCAATTTTCCCTGGGCGGCGGTACAAATTTGGAAGAAAATGTGGCAAAAAATGCGGAGGCGGGCTTAGACTTTAATGCCGGTGGTGTTGGATTGAAAGGAGGACCACCGGGGGAGAAAGAGCCAAAGAATTCCAGTGGGCCAAACAAACCAGGGGAGACAGGCGCTGTCCGGTATGCTGGAGGACCAGCGCCGCATGGGGTATATCAGCCCCTTGGCATTGTATTTACAACGTACGGCGGCGGTTTTTATGGATCCAATGAGGCATTGGCTACGTTAGAAATTCTAAAGCTCTATTTGGAACTTCGGAGCGTCAAGGTGGTTGGCCGATTTGGCTGCTGCGGCCGGGAATATGGTCCCGCCGGCGTAGCGGATGGAGGGAAGCCTATGCTGATGGGAGGAACGATTGATCCTCCAGTGTATTACAAGGATTCAGATGGGAATTACCATGCGGGTTCGTTCTTCTTTCACACGCACATGAACGATAAACCTGCGGCCAGAGATCTGATGAAGGCGAAAGCAATGGTGGCAGATCTAGTAGAGGACTACTTCTATTCTCATGATGGACTTAGAAAAGATGTGGCCTCCAGCTATATCACCATCAGCTAAAATAAGGAGGATGAATGATGAAAAAGAATGTTAGTACGTTGCTGGCTTTGCTGTTGACCATTGGCATGCTGGCGGGATGCGGAACGGAAACAGTCTCGTCTGTGTCAGGGGACTCCGCACCGGAAGTGTCCGTAGAATCGGAATCTGAAACACCAGAGGAACCCTCTGCGGAAGAGACAGAGACGGCTGCATCTACGATGGAGACTTCCGGGCAAGAGTCGACAGAGACGGAGTATACGGTTACATATCCCTTGACAGATACGCCGATCACGTTGACATTGCTGCATTCTGAACCGATGTTGGGTCCCCTGTCCGGTCGCTGCGGAGTGGACAGCTATGCCGATATTGCTGGAATCCAACAGGCATCTGAAGCAACAGGCGTCATAATTGAGTGGAACGAAATGAGTATGTTTACTGCCAGCGAAGAGTTTAACCTGGTGGTAGCGTCTGGGGATTATCCCGATATGCTGTCCAGTGTCAATACTTATTATGCAGGCGGACTGACCAAGGCCTATGAGGATGAGGTAATTCAGGACTTGGGTGAAGTGGTTCCCCAGTTTGCACCACTGTACTATGCGGCGATTCAGGAAGATGAGGAACTATACCGCCAAACGCTGGATGATGAAGGACGGACCCTCGGAATTTATGCCATCTATAATGAAGCCATTAATAATGAAGGGGCTATGGTTCGCAAAGATTGGCTGGACGAACTCGGATTGGAGGTTCCAACCACGTTTGAGACTTTGACAGAAGCAATGACGGCAATTCAAACTGAAAAAGGTGTAGCAAATCCCATCTATGTCAACGAGAGCTGTAATTTTCTCTCGTATGGTTATAATATTAAGGGATTTGATATGGTTACATCTACCATTCCGGTCTATCAGGAGAATGGAACTGTGTATTGTTCCCTGAACTCCGATGGATATCGGGACTACATCGATCAGCTGCGGCAATGGTATGAGTCTGGGCTCATCAATCCGAACTTTATGGAGTTCTCCTCGGACCTTATGAGCGGTGAAGTCGAAGTAGAAATGAATGCTGACCGCATCGCAATATGGAGCGGAATGGTTACAAATATGACCAACTATTATGCTTCAGCACCGGATGAGAGTTTTGAAGTGGCGCCTACGGTAATCACTTTGGATGGAGGGAAGGACCATATTACATTGGCGACCCGGAGCCAGGATGCCATCAGTATTACAACGGCCTGCGACGAAGTAGAAGCCGCATTAGGATGGATAAACTACTGGTTTACCGACGAAGGCATTATGCTGTATAATTATGGCGTAGAAGGGGATACCTATGTGATGGAGAACGGAAGTCCTCAATATACGGATAAAGTCATGAACAACGAATTGGGGGTAGATCCTACGCTGTTCTGCAGGACGTTTTCCCTGGCGGGTTGCTCCTTTGGATATACAGTGCAAGAGCGCATTTATCTACTCTATGAGGATTACCAAACTGCAGCACAGGAATATTGGACTGAAAATACAGATGGCTCCATGGCGGTACCCACACTGTCGTTGACCACAGCGGAAAGCGATGTGTTGGCTACTTATGGAACGGATATTACCACATATGCATCGGAAACTCTGCCCAAATTTATCATGGGAGATTTGCCCATGAGTGAGTGGGAGAACTACGTGGCGGAGCTTGAGGGAATGAACATTGATCAGATTGTAGCAGTTTATCAGGCTGCTTATGATCGCTATCTTGCCCGTTGACTTCGTTGCATTGTGAGTTTCGCCGTTTTGATATGGTAGAGCGTTGCTGAGTAAAACGTCCCGATACAGCAAATATGGCTGTATCGGGACGTTGGCTATCGGCCTGAGGCCGGAGGTATGACGGAAACCTTAGATATAAAAGAGTTTTTCAGCTTCTCGACGAAGCTCCTCTCGATAATCAGGATGTGCAATTGCGATGAGATTTTTCACACGATTTTGTACGGTTTGGCCTCGCATGTGGGCGATGCCGTATTCTGTAACCACAATATCCACGTATGGACGGGGAATTGTGACAGCAGCGCCTGGGGTGAGGATTGGCTTTATTTTTGATTCGCCTTTGTTGGTGGTGGCATGCATAATGAGAATGCTACGGCCGCCTTTTGAATGTGCTGCACCATAGGCGAAGTCAAAGCCGCCACCCGGACCGGAATACTGTCTGGTGCCGATGGTTTCTGAGCAGACTTGGCCGGTGAGATCAATCTCCATAATGGCGTTGATAGACACCATATTGTCGTTCTGCTTGATAATCATGGGATCGGTCACGTAACTGGCGGGACGAATGATGCAGTCCGGATTTTCGTGAAGCAAATCAAAGAGATGACTGGTACCGCCTGCAAAGCAGAAAATATGTTTACCGGGATTTAGATTTTTTCGAGAACCGGTAATAATACCTTTCTCCACCATCGTACCCATGAGATTGGTAAACATTTCACTGTGGAGTCCCAGCTCCTTCTTGTCCATAAGCTGCCGGGCGCAGGCGTTGGGAAGAGAGCCGATACCCAGCTGGATGGTATCTCCGTCATTGACCAGTTCTGCTACATATTGACCAATTTTTTCATCAATTGGAGAGGAGGGAGCGTCTGGAATTTCATAAATGGGATATTCAGCCTCATAGAACGCGTCTACATCGGTAATATTGATATCCACGCCGCCTTTTACAGTCTTGAGGTTACGGTTGACTTCCAGGATGATTTTTTTACAGGAAAGGGGATCGATATCCCGTTCCCACATTTGAGACAGGTTTACCTGGAAATTTCCGTTTTCATCCATAGGAGTTACTGCGGCAATATAGGTATTGCGTGGATTTGCGGCGTTGTACCAAAAAGGTTGGTCCCGAAGATCGTTTGGAACAAAGGTACAGTTGCCAAGTTCCAGTGGACGCTGCCAGCCCTTAGAGAAAAAAGCGGATTGTGTTAAAATATGCCCTTTTATCCCCTCGTTTTGCAGAAAACCAAAATCAGAGGATCGGCCTTTGAGCACTGTAACACCTTCTACCCGGGGGGCGACTGTGTGAAGCTGTTGGCAGAACAGAAGAGGTTCATTGCAATCCTTTCCAAAGCAAATGTGGTCTCCGGACTGAATCATGTCCAGACACTGCTGAAGCGTGCGTTTTTTCTCAGCGTACATCTTTTTGTAATCGTCATAGGTATATGCCATAAGATACCCCTTTTCTGGGTTGAAACCCGCATACTGATATGTCTATTCTACCGTTTTCGGAGGTTGCAGTAAAGAACAGTTTGCACACTCTTTTTCTTAATGTGTATACAAATTTGCACTATTATTCAGCAGTTTTGCTGACAATTATAGTTTTATTTGTTATACTATGCACAGTATAGCCGTTATGAAAGGGGATGAGCTCATGCAAGCCGGTGGACTATCCGGTGAAATTCACGAGCTTTTGAGGTGCAGGACTTTGCAGGATCTTCTGGACAAGGCCAGACGAAGGTTAAAAAGTCCGTTGATTCTGGCGGATCTCACGTTTCATGTGTTAGCAATTACGAAAGATACGACGATTGACGATCCACGTTGGATTCAGATCAACAATGAGGGCTATGTACCGCTCAATATTGTCAACCTTAGTTTGTATCAATCGGCGCTCCGATCCGACGCACCGATGCTGTCCACGGATTCGACGGGGCTTTCTATCGTCCGATGCGCTGTCAGCCAGGAGGGGAAACTGATTGGATATTTGTTATCTCCCAGATATAGTGGACCGCCTACCCAGGAGGATTTAGATCTTATGCAAGTACTCAGTGATTTATGTGCCCTGCGCATGCAGAAAGATTTACACTATGCAGAGTATCCGGAGAATATGCTGGAGTTTTTTGTGTCGGATCTATTAAACGGAGCGATCCATGATGAGCAAAAAATTTTAGATCGCTGTCGTTTTTTTCAGTGGAATTTGAAGATGCCCTATCGAGTTTTGACAATTCGCCCAAGCGGTAAAGCTGAAGCCGAGGAGGGGGGCGATTACTTAGAACTGGAGCGGCAAAAGGACGCGCTCCAGCGGCAGTTTCCAGAGGCAACAGAATTTTTATATGGCAGCCAGATTAAAATGGTAATCCACGTCTATGACCAGACGACGCAGGATTCGCTGATCTTAAGAGAGATTTCGGCGTTCTTAAAAGAACGAAATCTAATGGCAGGCGTAAGCCAAACGGCGTATCATTTACGTAATCTTTCCGGGAGGCATCAGCAGGCTATGAAAGCGCTGGAGATGGGACAGTTGCTCGACGGTGCCGGACCGCTGTTTTACTATGACAATTACTCCATCTATTATTGTTTGGAACTTTGTGCGTCTCAGGTAAATTTGCTGCAACTGTGTCATTCGGCCGTTTTAAAATTGGAATCTTATGATAGGAAGAATGGAACGGAACTTCTGGGAACCCTTCACGCCTATCTTTCCTGCCACAGTAATGTCAGCGAAGCGGCGACATCCCTCTATATTCATCGGAATACTTTGTCCAAGCGGCTGGAGAAGATTAACGATCTGATTCATGTGGATTTTGGGGATGCGGAAACTGTCTTCCATCTGATGTTTTCTTATCGGTTGTTAGAATATTATGGAGCTACGGTGATGCGGGATTCTTATGAAAACTGGGTTGAGAGGAGTCCAACGCTGCGGCATCCCTGACGAATCTGCATTGGGCAATAGATTATCTTTCATAGGTTAATCTGTATTACGGTTCAGCTGGCGGGCTGAACGTTTGGAGAATTTTAATTCAATGAGATTAGAATATGTATGGAAAAAGCGCTGGAAATCAACAGATTTCCAGCGCTTGGTGGACCACAGGGGGATCGAACCCCTGACCTCCAGATTGCGAACCTGGCGCTCTCCCAGCTGAGCTAGTGGCCCATGTGTAAAATTATTCTAGCACATGAAAACCTGTTCGTCAACTGTTTTCGAGGAACGCAGAGTTTTGATTTTTAATCCTTTTTTAAGTCAATTTACAAGAATTGAGCTGCCGGGGCGAAAAGTAGTATACCCCTCAAGCGTATTATTCTGCCTTTCGCTATATATTTGTCTAAAATGGACGAGGCTATTAAGCTGGCACGTTTGTGTGTTAATTTTCTAATTGCTTATCGAATCAACCGCCCTTGCTATCTGATTGTGAATCTGCACCATGTCTATTTCCGTGTCTAAACTGATTACCTGTTCCATGACCGTTGTGTTCTTCGTCACTATCTGTGTCCGGGCTGACATTGTTATTGACGGATAGCGCGTTAATTAAATCACGTATTTCGCGCATGGTCATATTTTTTATTTCATCAATAGTAATTGTGGGATCGAGAGCCTGCAATTCTAAATATGCTCTGTACTTTCCATATGATAACCCCATTGCATGGGCTTCTTCCAATCCATCTGAATTTGCATAATAACAGTATGTGTTTGTCTCTTCAGCTGTGCAGGATTCTATTTCGGACAGAACCCGGGCAGATTGTGCGTCATCTGATCCAATTACACTAATTGTCATTATCTCGTTATTCGATAATAATGTTCTCACAGTTTCATTCGTCAATATTTCGTTGATTGCTTCTATATAATCCAAATATTTTATATCAAAAGAATCTGCTAAATTTTCCCCGTCAAGATTATAACCGTGAATGGAAATGATTTTGTTAAACCGATTTACACCCAATTCTATGGATGGGTTTATGTCAATGCTGATTTCGACAGTAGGGGTAAAGTAGAGCCTGTACCAACCGAGTATTACAAGCAGCAAACACGCGGCAACAGGAATTAGATACCGATAACTTGGTGCTTTTGCACGTGTGTAGCCTTTGGTTTTTTTGTAAAGAAATGCTCTCGTGCTGTTTTTTAACGCTTCCTCTGCCTGTATGTTATTCAATGCTTTTTTTAATCTATCATTCATGCAGATCACCCCCTAGCTTTTCCCACAGCAGTTGCTTGGAGCGGGTTAGGAGTGTATAAATTGTATTTACATTTTTTCCTAACATCCGACTGATCTGTGGGGCGGTATACCCCTCATAGTAGTGGAGATATACAACATCTTTGTATTTTTGTGGGAGTGATAATACAGCTTCTAATACTTCTCTGTCATCTGTTGAGATTTCTGATGGCTGTTCCATTATTTCATCCAAAGAAACCGTCCGGCTGCGAAAAAAACTCTTGAGCAGATCTTTGCAAGCATTGATTGTCACACGAATAAACCATGCTTTTTCGTGTTCTTCATTTTTAAATGAAACGGAGCTAAGGACATACTTCAAAAACACAGTTTGAAATATGTCCTCGGTATCAGCATAATTCTTGAGATGTATCATGCAAAGCCGTCGAATCATATTAGAATATTGTTCGATTGCTCTGTTTACCTCTTGTTCGCTCCGCATTTATATTGCCACCCGTTATCTGTTGCAGCCACCTCGGAAGCCACAATCCCGACCTGTTTTTTGTCCAAGACAATTGTCACAAATACCATCGCCGTCTGCATCCGTGAAAATAAGTACCATGCTTATTCTGACAGACACAGTTGTCACATATTCCGTCAAGATTGACGTCAATATAACGGTGAGACTCTTCGGCGAAATCGCAAACACCGTCTCTGCCCGCATCAATATAGGCGAAATCGCAAACGCCATTTTTATCTGTGTCTACAAAATTTCGCCTGCGCCCTCGACCAGCAGCGAATACACTTGTTGTTCCTATGGATAATATCATGATTACTGTAAAAACTTTCATTAAGATCCTTTTCATATAGCGCCCTCCGTATTATTTAGGATAGTCATTTCTGACTTCACCTTTAATACGATTGACAATCTGTTATCCATTCAAATTCTCAAAAAATAATTTTTCAATTTCTGCTCGCCCTTTATATGACAAATCCGCCGCTGACATTTATGACTTCGCCGGTGATGAAAGATGCCTCATCCGAAGCAAGATACCACATCGTGTTTGCCACGTCTGCCGGATATCCCAGCCGCCCCAAGGGGGAATCTTGCCGCAAAGTTTCCATGGTTTCTGAAGACAAGTTTTTATTCATTTCCGTAACAATAACCCCGGGAGCCACGGCATTGACTCGAATTCCGGAAGGCCCGAGTTCCTTGGCCAAAGCCTTGGTAAGACCAATGACTGCTGCTTTAGAGGCAGAATAGGCAACTTCGCAAGAGGCCCCCACCAGACCCCACATGGAAGCCGTGTTCAGAATGACGCCTTCTTGACGCTGCAGCATAGATGGCAAAGCGGCCTTTGCGCAAAGGAAAGGGCCGGTGACGTTTACATCCATGATGCGCCGAAATCGTTCCGGCTCCGTCCAATTGATAGGATTGTAGTCGGCAATTCCCGCGTTGTTGATGAGTACATGGATTTGAGGGATTTGCTGAAAAACAGATTCTATTTGGGCAGCATTTGTTATATCACAGCGGATAGCTGTTGCGCCGGTTTCTTTTGCGACTTTGGCAGCTTGCTCCACAGATTTTTCGTAAAGAAAATATACCTGATCTCCTTCTGCGGTAAAACGGCGCACAATTGCTTCGCCGATCCCGCGAGAACCGCCCGTAACTACAACCGTTCTCATAATCCATTCTCCTGCAATTCTGGAATAACTTCCGAGGATTGAAATGTGACGTCTTCTGTTTTGGAAGAGCGCTTTCTGGGAGCAATCTTACCGGGAAATTGTCCGCTATTTCCACCGGGGAAATTGCCTAGGAAACCGGGAAAATCGGGTTTTGTCTGCTGCGCAGGTTCGTCGTCTACTGCAGCGCCAATAAATTGACTGTTATAAAGATCAAAGTAAAATCCTTTTTTATCCAGCAATTGCTGATGAGTTCCCTGCTCAATGATGGTGCCATGATTCATCACCAAAATTAGGTCGGCGTCCCGAATTGTAGACAGGCGATGGGCAATCACAAAGCTGGTACGGCCTTCCATAAGTTTTTGCATGGCCTTCTGAATCAACACTTCTGTACGGGTATCTACAGAGGATGTGGCTTCGTCCAAAATTAAGATGCTCGGATTGGAAAGAAAAGCCCGGGCAATGGTCATAAGCTGTTTCTGCCCTTGAGAGATGTTGGTGGCATCGTCGTTGATTAACGTATCATAGCCATTCGGAAGGGTCTGCACAAAATGATCTACATAAGCCATCTTTGCTGCGGCTATAATTTCCGCTTCGGTAGCCTCTTTTCCGTTCAAAGCGTTGTAACCATAGGCAATATTGTCACGGATGGATCCGCTAAATAGCCATACGTCCTGAAGAACCATACCGATATGACTGCGGAGGTTTTCTCTTGGAATATTCCGAATATCTACGCCGTCAATGGCAATGCGGCCGCCGTTTACTTCATAAAACCGCATGAGCAAGTTGACGAGCGTGGTCTTTCCGGCGCCGGTGGGGCCGACAATAGCAACTTTTTCGCCGGGGCGGACTGTAAGATTGAGATCCTCAATCAATTTTGTGTCCGGTTTATAGCTGAAGGAAACATGTTCAAAAGATACAACTTTGGGATTTGTCAAATAAGTTAAAGGTTCATGATCGGGCATTGCTTCCTCTTCATCCAACAGTTCAAATACCCGTTCTGCAGAGGCCACTGTGGATTGAATGGTGGAGGCAATAGAGGCAGTTTGGGTAATGGGCATCATGAGCTGTTTGGAGTAAGCGATAATAGCGGTGACGTCTCCCAGTGTGACGACTGTACCAAAGGGGCCGCCACCCACAATCCACATGCCGCCCAATACGCAAACGGCAACATAGTTCAGGTTGTTGATTACAGTCATTGCCGGCTGAATGATACCGGAAATGAAGGCTGCCTTAAAAGAGGACTGATATAATATCTCGTTTTCCTGTTCAAAAGCTTCCATGGCAGCTTTTTGACGGCCAAAGAGTTTCACAACCGTGTGGCCGGTATACATTTCCTCAATTTGTCCGTTAAGATTGCCGGTAGAGGCCCATTGAGCGGTAAAATATCCTTTTGCTTTAGAGGCGATGACCTTTGTCATGAAAAAACACAGAACCACAGTCAGTAAACTAATGAGCGTTAATAGTGGATTTCGGATAAACATAAATACCAATACGCTTACCAAAGTAATGACGGCCGAAATAATCTGTGTCAAGCTCATTTGCAGGGTCATGGAGATGTTTTCCACATCGTTGGCCACTCGGGAGAGAATATCGCCTCGGGAATGAGAGTCAAAATATTTGATTGGTAGTTTTTTCAGTTTTTGATCAATCTGCTGCCGCATGTCGTAAACCATGTTTTGGGACACGTCGATCATAACGAACTGCTGAATCAGATTGCATAATACTGAAACTGTATAAAGAAGACCAACAACGATGGCAACCTTCCGGAGCGCAGCAAAATCAATACTGCCAGTACCTGCCTGTTTCGCCTGAAAGCCTTCTGTGATTACGTCAACCATATCTGCCAATTTATTGGGAGCATAGGTAGAAGCAACCGTATAGACGATGGTCATAAAAAAGGTCAGGATAATCAGAGGCAGCTGTGGCTTCAAGAGTTGAAGCAAACGGCCCATGGTCCCTTTGAAATCCCGGGCTTTTTCTCCGGTAGAAATAAACCGGCCGCCCGGACCGCCGGCATGGCGTTTTTGGCGTTGAAGTTCCAGTTCTCGTTTTTCCTTTTCAATTTCTTCGTTTGCCACTTATGCCACCTCCTCTGCGCTTAGCTGACTCAGTACAATTTCTTTATAGACTTGGCAGGTTTCCATGAGCTGCTTGTGAGTTCCAATCCCAGCTACTTTGCCTTCATCCAAAACAACAATGCGATCGGCGCCTAGGACAGTAGTCACACGTTGGGCCACAATGAGCACAGCGGCGCCTTGCGTTTCCTTGGCCAGCGCTTGTCGGAGTTTTGCGTCAGTCTTAAAATCCAGGGCAGAAAAGCTGTCGTCAAAAATATATACGTCAGGTTGACGGATAATTGCGCGGGCAATTGCTAAGCGTTGACGCTGTCCACCGGAAACATTGGTACCACCCTGTGAAATAGAGGATTCCAGACCATTGGGCATTTGGGAAACGAAGTCTTTGCCCTGTGCGACTTCCAGTGCATGCCACATATCTGCCTCTGTTGCGTCAGGTTTTCCGTACTGCAGGTTGGAAGCAACGGTACCGTCAAACAGCAGAGCCTTTTGTGGAACTACGCCCAAATGTTCTCTCAGCTGGGCTTGGGAGAGCGTCTTGATATCTCGGCCGTTAATGAGAATCTGCCCTTCTGTAGCGTCATAGATTCTGGGAATCAAGTTCACCAAAGTGGATTTGCCGGAACCCGTGGAACCGATAATTGCGGTAGTTTCGCCGGGCTTTGTAATAAAGCTCACATGTTCTAAAACAGGACGGTCTGCTTCCGGATAGTGGAAGGAAACATCCCGGAATTCCAAAGAAGTGAAGGGGCCCAGATCGGAGACGGACGACGTATCGGCGTCCTGAATGGAGGGCGTATAATCCAGTATTTCGTTGATACGACCAATAGAGGTCATAGCACGGGGGATCATATTCATCATCATGGACGAGGCCATAACGCTCATGAGAATTTGGGTTAGGTAGGTTACGAAGGCGGTTAATGCGCCGATCTCCATACCAAAAGAATCAATTCTCAATGCACCCATATAATAGGCGGCAAGCGTGGCAAAGTTCATAACCAGATTGACAATAGGCATTAAAACGGTCATCAGCTTATGGGCATGGACAGCTATGCGGAGCATCTCTTTGTTTTCCCGGTCATATCGTTGTTCTTCATAGTCCGTTCGGACAAAGGCACGAATCACTCGGATACCGGAGAGTTTTTCCCGAAGCACTTGATTGAGCATATCAACCTGTTTTTGCTGTTTTTGAAACCAGGGATGGGATTTACGGGTGGTGAAGACTACAACTACGGAAATAATCGGAATGATAAATAGTAAAATGATTGACAGTTCTACGTCCTGCTTCAGACACATAATGATGCCGCCGATTAGTAAAATGGGCGTTGTAATGATGGTACGAAGCAACATTTGCATAGTTTGCTGAAGTTGATTCACATCATTTGTCGTACGGGTGATGAGAGAGGGAGTGCCAAAGCGATCCAGATCGGACTGGGAGAAGGATTGCACTTTGGTGAACAGCGCTAATCGCATATCTCTTCCATAGGCCAGGGAAGCCTTTGTGGAAAAGTAGGTGGTACCCAGCGTGCATATACCCACCAGCAGAGCGACCAGCAACATAATGCCTCCAAAAATCAAAATAGTTTTGACATCGCCTTTCATGACGCCCTGATCGATAATGGTGGCATTGAGATCGGGAAGATAGAGGTCGCTGAGGGACTGTAGTGCAATAAAAATAATGGTAAGCAAAACCCACCACTTATATGGCCTCAAAAATTTTAGAAAATTTTTCAAAAGGAATCACTCCTTACCGAGGGAGTCTGGATTTTCATCCAGCATTTCTCGGAGATTATCTCCAAGTTTTATAAGAACTTCCAACATTGTGTCAAAGGATTCCTGCTCGATGCCGGCAAAGCAGCGGGAAAAATAAGCATTGACGTTTTTTTTGTTTTCGGCATCAATGGTTTTTGCCAGCTCTGTTGGATAGATTCTGTAAATGCGTTGGTCGTCTTGATCTGGACGGCGGTCAATGTAGCCGGACTTTTCCATCTTTTGAAGCATCACAGTAGCAGTGGCGCGTTGAATATGGAGCTTATCCGCCAACTCCCGTTGACTTAGACCCGGAAAGCGAATGACGACTTTCATGGCTCCGGCTTGGGCCGGGGGCAAACCGTCTTGTCGGAATAGTGTACGAAAGGCCATATGATGCATTCTGCCCAAAAGCTCTATTCGGCGGATAGTAGCAAATTCTGGTGAGTCTTCCTCCTCTGCCTCTGCTTCCTCTACTTCAAAGGGTGGTCGGTGTTCCGGACGAGGTGGCCGCATCTCAAAAGGCGGGTCCTGATCCCAAGCATCTTCCGGTCGTTTCATAAAAATACTCCTTTCAAAATTTGCGTGGCATTCTAAATGTAATATAACAAACTGTCATTTATCTAACAATTAGCGAACTAACAATAGCGTATTTCATGGGATTTGTCAACTGTTTTTTAGAAAAATAATAGATCTTCTGAAAAACTTCATATTAGAGGAAACAAACTTGATATGAGTTTACTTGATGGTGCAGGGATGAATTGTGCCAAAAGATATATTTTTGATAAAAAGCAGTCTTGCAATTTTGTGATTTCATGCTATAATAAATTGGTTTGCCAAGAACGGACAGACTGAAGAACCAAAGGAGGCACCTAATATGCATTATGATGTAGCAATTATTGGCGCCGGAGAGGCCGGCGTATTTGCGGGGTATGAGCTCATGCGTCTGCAGCCTGACCTGAAGATTCTGATTTTGGAGCAGGGAGCGGACATTTATTCCCGGCGCTGTCCCATTGTTACCGGCAAAGTGAAGTCCTGTATTGGCTGCAAACCCTGTGCGATTATGGCAGGTTTTGGTGGCGCCGGCGCTTTCTCTGACGGTAAATATAATTTTACGACTGAATTTGGCGGGTGGTTGACCGATTATATGGACAGCACTGAGATCATGGATCTGATTGACTATGTGGATTCCATCAATGTTGCCCATGGAGCTACAACGGAAGTATTCTCAACAGATACGCCTGAAGCAAGGGCAATTGAAGTAAAGGCGTTGCAAAATGATTTGCATCTGCTGGGAGCAAGATGTAAGCATTTAGGGACGGAGAACAACCTGAAGATTCTTCAGAGTATTTATGAATCCATGAAGGATCATGTAGAATTTCGGTTCCATGCGCCGGTTCAAACCATTGCGCAGGATGATAACGGAGAATATCTGCTGGGGCTGGAGCAGGACGCCGTTCATTGCAAATATTTGATTGCGGCGCCAGGACGCAGCGGCGCCGAATGGTTTTCTGACCGCTGTAAGGAATTAGGCCTCAAGCTGATTAACAACCAGGTGGACTTGGGCGTTCGGGTGGAACTGCCTGCTACAGTTTTTGAACATATTACAAATGTGGTCTATGAGTCTAAGCTGGTATACCGGACCAAACTCTATGGGGATCAGGTGCGCACCTTCTGTATGAATCCATATGGACATGTTGTGTCTGAAAACGTAGACGGACTAATCACGGTGAATGGCCATTCCTATACAGATCCGGCGCTTCGCAGTGAGAATACAAACTTTGCTTTGCTGGTATCCAACCGCTTTACATCGCCCTTTAACCAGCCATACGCCTATGGAAAGCATATTGCCTCTTTGAGCAATATGTTGGGCGGAGGCGTACTGGTTCAACGGTTTGGAGATCTGATTAAAGGCGTTCGTAGCAATGACCATAGGTTGAGCAAGAGCTTTACCAAGCCCACCCTAAATGCCACCCCGGGCGATCTTTCTCTGGTGCTGCCAAAGCGGCACATGGACAATATCATTGAGATGATTTATGCTCTGGATAAGATTGCGCCAGGTACGGCTAATTATGATACGCTTCTTTATGGAGTAGAGGTAAAGTTCTATTCGTCCAGGTTGGAACTCTCTGGAGAATTGGAGACAAAGCTTCCCAATATGTTTGCCATTGGCGACGGCGCTGGTATTACTCGGGGCCTTGCGCAAGCAGGCGCTTCCGGGGTCCATGTAGCCCGAACGATTGCACAGCGGGAAGGACAAAAGTAGAGAGCGGTAAAAATATTAAAATCAAGTATCCCCTGATGAGTTTACGTCGTCAGGGGATACTTGATTATTTGTGTTTATGGACCAAGTCAATAATTGTCATCGGGGAAAGAGACATCCTCGCCAAATGCAGTGATTTTGCCGTTATCCTCCAAAGAAACAGTGATAGGGCCGGTCTCCAGTGTGAGATCAGAGGTGCACTGAAGGGACTGGGAGACCATAAGGCCGCTGAAATCAAACCAAACAGTCATAGTACCATGGCTTGTAATGCTGGAGGCATCGGCCAAGGAAATGCCGGTTTCATAGTATTCTGTATAACTGTCCAGAACCATTTCTACATATTCGGGTTCTAAATCATAGGTGAGTTTCGTGTAATCCCCATCTGCATCCAAAGTGTAGTTGTAGCCATAATCAAAACTGTCTGTATAGATCGTGATAAAGTTGGCGATATCCTGTCCAAAGGAATCGTCATCATATGTATATGGCGTTTCCCCGGTACTGTCAATGATGGTACCCTGTCCGCCATGGTAAGAATCTGAGGACCATTGAACTGTTGTGCCATCTTGAGAAACGATGGTGTACCAAGAGACGGTTAAACCTTGATCGTCTAGTAGATAAGAAATATCATCCTGCTGAATATACGTATGGTTGATGGATTCGTCTGATACATGCAATGCCATGGTGTCTTGGTAGGCCATTGCCTCCTGTGCTAGGCTGGCGCTATACCCGTTTGCAAAGACCGATGGAATGGAAATATCACTCATTTCTGAGAAAACGGAATCGTCAGCGGGGATAGAAATGGAGACGTTTTCGTTGCGGTTATTTACCGTTTGCGTTAGATCCAATGTTTCAGTTAGACGCATACCCAGAATATCAAATGCAAAAGTGATATGCATATCGTGGCGAACTTGGTATCCGTCCTGATCCAGCACCATGGAGCCTTCTAATGTGAAGTCTTCACAGCTTCCGGGGATGCCTAAGTCAGAGACGGTGCTTTCAACCAGTCCGGAGAAGGCCATCCAAGCCTCTAACGCAACGTCGCCATAGGTGAGAACATACCCGGTATCAGTTTTTTCACCGATCAGTGTACCAAAGCTATCGGAATCTAGTTTCAAAATGTTGCTGTTATTGTCGTTGATATAGCTTTCGCGGAATGCGTTCAGATCCATAGGGGCTTTATAGTCTCCATATGGATCGGAAAGATATATCATACCGTCGTCGTACCAGATGGAAGTTACAGAATTGAGATATTGCTGTTCGCTTTGGAAGGTAATGGTGCCGTCTTCTCTGGTGATCTGTTTTACCCGTGTAGTCATTTTTTCTGTAGTGACTTCTTCGTCCAATGCAATATCGATAGACATGTCTAAATCGTAGTCTACCGCAAATGTTTCGGCTTCTTTTGTTTCGTTTAACTGCCATAGCCAGCGTCCAAGCGCTTCCGGGTCATCCGGCGCTGTGCTGGATGATGCATCGGTAGACTCCATAGAGGCGCTGCTTTCGAAGGCAGTGGATGTTGTAGCCTGTTGGACAATTTGTTTTCCGGTGGTGCCACAGCCGCTCAATATGGATATCAACAGATGAAAAGCCATGAAACATACAAAAAATTTTTTGTACATATAAGCGCCTCCTTAGATCAATTCTAGTATTATCTTATCATGAGAGGACGCCGATGTACACATAATTTTCATCATTTCTACACAAATAAAAATGCGGTGAAAACGAACATTACGTTCGGCTTTCACCGCACAGACGTTATCCCTCCCACGGGCGAATTCGGTATGTGGCTCCAATATCCTCACATAGTTTCTGACAAAGGGTTTCTTCTTCATGTGTAATGGTTGTATCCACTGTAGTCATGATCACATGAAGGCCTTTGGCTACGCAGTTTTTTGCAAATTCAAGCATGGCGGGAAATGCCTTTTCACCAAATTTGCTGCGTACAAGCTGTTGATATCGTTCCGGATCCGGGTTGTTCAGAGAAATGGATACAACGTCTACACACGATGCCAGGTCGCCTGAGATATCGCGGCCGGCAATGAGACTTCCCTGGCCGTTGGTGTTGACACGAATGGGAAGATTTGTACGAGTTTTCAGCCAGGAAGCCACATCCAGAAGTACAGGCAGCGCGCAGGTTGGTTCCCCAAACCCGCAGAATACAATTTCAGTAAATTCTGACAGGTCCCATTTTTCAAATTCGGCCTTGACCTCCTGTGCCGTGGGGTCCCGTTCCAGCCACAAGTTGTGGCTGTCACCCACATGATCCATGCTCTGCCGGAGACAAAATGTACAGGCAGAGGAACAGCGATTGGTAAGATTTACATAAAGTCCTGTGTGGACGCGATAAAGAATTTCCATAAACACTCAACTCCTGTTAGAAATGAAGCTTATTTAAAACCTCTTCAAAGCAAACGCCGTCGGTAGTAGGAATATCCAATTCTGCCGAACGTTTCAAACAAGTTTTGATAAATGACGCGGCGACCCGTACACATTTGGAAAAGGGCACCTTCTGCACGGCTCCGGCCGCAATGATGGATGCAAATACATCTCCGGTACCGGAACGTTGCGGTGCAACTCGTTGCGTCCGCTGAATGGCAGGACCATCGGTTTGGTCGTAGCAATAGTTTTCCAAAAATTCACCCCGAGAGACGCCGGTAATTACGACTTGGCGAGGACCTTGTGCACAGAGTTCTTGCGCCATACAGAGAAGTTGTTGCTCTGTAAACTTCTCCTGATATGGGGTATTTGTTAAAATACAAGCTTCTGTGACATTTGGCGTCAGGATGTTGGCGTATTGAACCAGCCGTTTTACCTGCTGACATAGTTCCGGCGTGTAAGTGGCATAAGGCTTTCCGTTGTCGCCCATAACGGGATCAATGATGACCGTGGTTCGGTCTGTTGTAAAGTCCCTCAAAAACTGTTCTACTAAGCTGATTTGACGAGCCGAACCCAAAAAACCGGTGAGGATTCCCTCGAATTCAAGTCCTAGTTTTTTCCACTCAAACATATAGGACGCCATGTAATCCGTACAGTCTTTATAGTAAAAGCTCGAAAAACCTGTATGATTGGAAAAAATGGCGGTGGGAAGTGGGCAGCATTGAACCCCCAAATGGGAGATTAAGGGCAATGCGACTGCCAGAGAACAGCGTCCAAAGCCGGAAAGATCGTTAATAACTGCGATTTTCTTTTGGTTATTATGGGACAAAGGGCATACCTCCATAAAAAGGAGTAAAGATTGAAAAAATAGTAAGGCTGAGCTGTAGCATTAAATTGCCATCAAAAGGACGCGAATTTTGTTAGAATCCCTGTAGATTCCAGCGCTGCAGCAATTATATAAAACAGGATAATGCCTACGACTCCTTCGCTGATGAGACCGGGGATTTGAGTAGCACCGGTAATCACGGAGCCATACAGAACACTGCCAGCGATAAAGTATCCCACAACCATTATAATAATGCCAAAAATAATTGCCAGTAAAATACGAACTGACTTCAATTGGACTCGTTTTCCGTTATTTTTAGCAATCACAGCTGTTACAAATCCCATGAGACTTTTGATAATCAACGTGGGAAGCGCCCATTCCGGAAAACTCAATAAATCAGCAAGTGCAGAACCCAATCCGCCAGCCAATGCGCCAATCCATGGATCAAAGTAAACAGCGAACAGTAAAATCATGCAATTGCCTAAATGCGCATAGCCTAAAGGAATTGGGAACTGAAACAGTCGCGTGCAGATACAGACTAGAGCAATGCCCAGGGCCGTGATCGTGAGACGGCGGATGTTTTGATTGGATTTCATAAAATCTCTCCTGTAATGTCAATTCAGGAGATTTGCGCAAATCTTTGATGCTTTTTAGTATACACGGAAACTGATATTTTAAATAGATTCAGTTTTTGAGTTTTTTATGGGTTCAGATAGAGATTTTCATTGACAAATGAAGGGGGATGGTTTACACTCATGAAGTGTAAATTATTTCAATTATTGAACCATTTGAGATGTGGAGATCCAAGCGGTTCAGGAAAGGAAGCGCTATGCGATATTTTAAGCAGTTGATCTGTGGGATTGTTCTTCAGGTACTGTATCGGGCAATCCGGGTACTTTCTCATTGTGACAGTCGGATCAAGCAGGAACTTTTGGATCTGCCTGAGGGACAGATCGTCCGCTTTTCTGTATCCCCGCACAAGAAATCCAGGAGTTTAAGCTTTCAGATTTCTGGCGGAACCATTTGTAAGGTGAAGCCAAATGCAGCGGCGGATATTCATATTACATTTAAAAATGAGTCTATGGCGTTTCGTGTATTTACAGGACGCATGGGCATTGCGGGGGCTTATGCAGCCCATGCGTTTATTCTGAAGGGAAATATTAATGAAGCGATGGGAATTGTACGCGTGGTAGATTTGGTAGAGGGATATCTGTTCCCGCGTTTTATGAGTCGCCGTATTTTAAAAGAAGTTCCACGAAAGCGGGTGCCGGCTTTGGTGGTATATCTTCGGCTAATTCCCGGTGTTTAAAGGAGAATACATATGTTGCCAGTTTATTATGAATACCACAATCCTGTAAAAATCCTATCTGGGGAGGCTGCTTTGGAGAATATTCCCTATGAATTGGCGGTGTTGGAGGCAAAAGCTCCGCTGCTGCTCAGTGACAATGGCCTCATAAAGGCCGGCGCTGTGGATACGGTAAAAAAAGCGATGAAGCCGGCGGAACCCCAAGCGGTCTTTACAGAGATTCCGCCGGACTCCTCTGTGGAGGTAGTGAACTCCATTGCGCGTTTTTTTGTGGAGTCGGGCTGCGATAGCATACTAGCTGTTGGAGGCGGCAGCGTAATTGATACGGCTAAGGGCGTACGTATGGTCATTTCGCAGGATGCATCTGATTTGGAATCGCTTATGGGCTGTGAGGTGCTTACTGCTGGACGCCACATCCCCTTTGTAGCGGTTCCCACTACCGCAGGAACCGGAAGTGAGTGCACGCCAGTGGCGGTGATTTCAAATCCTCAAAAACGAGTGAAGCAGGAATATATTTCTGCACATTTATTGCCGGATGTTGCAGTGCTGGATGTGCGTATGACCATGACACTTCCGCCCAAAGTAACAGCCAGTACAGGGATTGATGCGCTCTGTCATGCAATTGAAGCTTATACTTGTCTCCAAAAGAATCCAATGTCCGATGCCTATGCGGTGGCTGCCATGGAACAGATTTTTAAAAACCTTCCTCAGGCCGTTGCGCATCCTGGGGACAAGCAGGCGCGGCTTTCGATGGCAAATGCCAGCCTCATGGCGGGCACTGCCTTTGGAAATTCCATGGTAGGGTTGGTTCATGCCATTGGACACAGCCTGGGAGGTATTTGCCATGTGGCGCATGGAGACGCCATGAGCATTTTGCTTCCTCATGTGATGGAATATAATCTGGACGCCTGCCAGGAGACATACAGTCAGCTCTTGCTGTATTTGGCCGGACCGGAAACCTATGTGGCGACCCCGACGGTGCAACGTGGACAAGCAGCGGTGGAGTTGGTTAAAAGCTTTATTGCCTCGTTTCATGACGCCTGCGGACTGCCGCTTACGCTGCGCGAGACAAATCGCGTACAAGAGAGTGATTTGGAACTTGTGGCCCGCAGCGCCATTAGTGATGGAGCCATAATCGTCAATCCTAAAGCAGCCGGGGTGTCTGAGATTATGGAAATTTTGAAGAAGGCCTGGTGATAGTATGGATATTACCCAATTGGTTGAAAAGCAGCAGGCTTATTTTTCCTCTGGAGCTACGCGTAGCCCGGCTGTGCGGACGTTGATGTTAGATCGCCTGTATCGAAAGATCAAAGAGATGGAGATGGAAATTCACAGTGCGTTGCAGAAGGATTTGGGAAAAAGTGCCTTTGAAAGCTATATGTGCGAAACGGGATTGACGCTTAGTGAGATCAGTTATATGAAAAAGCATCTTCGGAGATTTACTGCAAAAAAACGAGTGCGAACTCCGTTGGCGCAGTTTCCATCCCGGAGTTATATTCTGAAAGAACCCTATGGTTGCGTCCTGATTATGAGTCCCTGGAATTATCCATTTATGCTGACGATGGAACCGCTGGTTGATGCGATTGCGGCCGGAAATACAGTGGTATTGAAGCCAAGCGCCTATTCTCCTCATACTTCCGTGGTCATGAAAAAGTTGATTTCAGCCGTATTTCCCATGGAATATGTAGCGGTAGTGGAGGGCGGCCGCGCCGAGAATGCAGATCTTTTGGAGCAGAAATTTGATTATATCTTTTTTACCGGGGGGACTTCGGTGGGCCGCTTGGTCTTGGAAAAAGCGGCGCAGCATTTCACTCCGGTGACCTTGGAAATGGGCGGGAAAAGCCCCTGTATTGTGGACGAGACTGCTGATCTCAAGGTAGCGGCAAAACGTTTGGCTTTTGGAAAATTTCTCAATTGTGGTCAAACTTGTGTAGCGCCAGATTATCTGCTGATTCAGGAGACGGTAAAGGATCGCTTTCTTCCGATCCTGGAGCGGACAATACGGGATATGTATGGAATGGATGCGCTGGATAACCCAAACTATGGGAAAATTATCAACAAAAAACATTATCAAAGGCTGACGCATATTTTAGATGGCGAAAAAATTCTCTTTGGCGGGGAAAGAAACCATGAAACCCTGCAAATTGCACCTACCGTGGTGGGGCCGGTTTCTCCAGATGGTCCGGCAATGGGTGAAGAATTGTTTGGTCCTATATTACCGGTTTTGCCTTATCAGAAGTTGGAAGAAGCCATTGCATTTGTCAGAGAACGGCCGAAGCCTTTGGCGCTGTATCTGTTCTCGCGAAACCAGAAAACCATCCAACGAGTGCAGACGGAACTCAGTTATGGGGGAGGCTGCATCAACGATACCATCATTCATTTGGCGACTTCAGAAATGGGTTTTGGAGGCGTAGGCATGAGCGGGATGGGAAGCTATCATGGGAAATTTGGGTTTGATACCTTCACCCATGAAAAAAGCATAGTGAACAAGGCGAATTGGCTGGATTTACCCTTCCGGTACCAGCCCTATTCCAATGTCAAAGAAAAATTGATTCGTATGTTTTTACGATAAAAACCAGGTTCCCCGCTGCGATACCGCAGCGGGGAACTTGATATTCGTCACCAGACAAAATAGGGATCCGACATTCCAGATAGGAGATCTAGGTTTCTGCATCAAAGCAACTATGCCTTCTCTCTCTACTTGCGATGTCCTTCCAGCCATATTGGAATCCATAGGAGGAGCAGCAAGAAAGCCGCAATGGATACAGACAGTGCCAGTCCCAGGATATTTTGATTTATAGTGCCGCAGAAGACACCAGATAGAATACCTGTTGGCAGAGGAAGCATACCGTGAGGACTTATAATTTCGGAGGCGAGCGGAAGTGTTCCCAGTAGTAAGATCAGCCATCGATTCTGAAACGCGTAAGCTGCCAGTAACAGAATGCTCCAATTTCCCAGCAGGAGTATGGCGCGAAGGCATACCATTGCAGGGACAAGCCAGGGCTTCCACTGCCCTAGTACAGTCAAGCTATCCCACTGGATTAGAAGATTTAGCCCCTGACCCATGACCCATATGAGGATGGTAATTCCCAGTACCGCTATTATCTGGCTGCGTATAATATCTCTTTTGCTGTGACCTGCTGAGAGCAGTGGAAGCTGACGTATATCCTGTAAGTCTGGGCATATATAGACAGAGGCCATGACTGCACCAACAAAGGCACCCATAGCTCCATGGCTCAAGGTGCATTGCAGGAGAATATAGTCAGGAAACAAGGCATTTTCGGAATTCATGCCCAGAGTCCGGACAAAAAATCCATTGCCAAATTCTTGATAAAGGACAGGTGTGGATTGGTTAATTGGAATGGAAGCCATGGCCAATATGGCAACAAGGAACCCAAATTGCTTGTCATGTTGAAGCAGATACAGCCGGTATTTCAGTAGACAACTCATTCCTTGTTCGCCCCCACTAGATTCAGGAAGTAGTCTTCCAGTCCGAGGCCTTCGGTATGGAGCGAAGCAATGGAGATCTGTTCCGAAATGAGAAGTTGACGCAGCTGCTCTGCAGAAGCAGGACAGTTTAATACACGGAGATTGCCATCTCCTTGTATGGTATAATTAAGTTCTGGGAACTGTGTTTTTAGGCTGGATACAATTTGTTCAGGAGGATCGGGGCTAAAAATTGTGACACAGAAGTTTAATTTATTCTTTAGAGATTCATGGGAGACGGTTTCCAACACTTGTCCATGATCCAGAAAAATATATTCATCTGCCAAGCGGTAGAGTTCCGGCAGGTTATGGCTGGAAAGCA
>CABRZL010000007.1 GCA_902475435.1 uncultured Eubacteriales bacterium
ACTGCTGGCTGTGGATCAGTCTGCCCAGACTGTCGTACTCGTAGTTTACTGCTTTGCCGGTACCTTCGTCAAGTTTTTTGACCAATGTGCCCTCTGAATTGTAGAAGTACCGATATTTTAATGTATCGTTCCAATATTCCTTCGTTACCCGGTCCAGATTGTCGTATTCATAGCGAACCTTGGTCCCGTTTCCATAGGTCATGGATGACAGATTACCGTCCCGGCTTCCATAACTGTAGGTGGCAAGGGTTCGATCTCCCACCGCTATGGAGGTCATGTTTCCAAAGCCGTCATAGGCCATGGAATAGGTTTGTTCCTGCTTGGCGCTGCTGCCGGAGATATATCCGCCCCGAACCACGGAGGTCAGCATACCGCAGCTATAATAGAAATGGGTGGAGATCACACCGCTCTGGAACGTCATGCTGGGACGATCATTTTCATTGTAGTAATTGCTGTTGGTCTGGGTTCCGGCATTGTCTGTGGAGGTCAGCAGGTTTCTCTGGGCATCATAAGTATAGCTGGTGGTATAGCCGTTGGAGTCATTTTGGCTCATAAGCTGGCTTCCATCTGTCGAGTATGTAGCAGAGGTTTGTACCTTTTTGCCTCCGCTATCGGCAGCCAGGGAACTGCTGATGCTGTTTCCCATGGCGTCGTAGGAAATATTCATGGAGACGCCGTCATCCTTAATTTTGGTTACCAAATGGTCGTTTCGGCTGTCCTCATAGGAATACTCATAGGTCCCGTTGGCCTGGGACTCCGTCTTTGTTAGCTTATTTGTACCGGCTGCGTAAGTCATATCGGTACTGCTGTTACCTGTGGCATTCACTGCTGTCACATTGCCTTTGGAATCGTAGGTATAGGTGGTACAAGGTTCCTGGCGCAGAGAAATATTGTCAAAAGTAGCCCAGTCGATATTATAGTCATAGGCTGTTATGACTGTAATGCTGCTCAGGGTCTTGGACTGATTTTCCTTCTTGGGCGCCACAACACAGGAGGCGTACTGCCATCCGATATAGTCGTCGTTGAAGGGCATATAAAAGTATTCTTTCGTACCGTCGGAATAGTTACATCTCGCAATCAGACCATAATATCGCTTGGTGTTATTTTCCGGTGCAGTAAGCTTTTCCTCTGTGTCTGCAGCAGAGTATGCATAACCCTAGCCTGAAAGCAGATAGGTTTGTGTTGCGGGACCATTAATTGGGACATCTTGCCATCCGCGTTTCATGCCTGTGGGATTTCCCCATATGAAGCCCAGGCAATTGGATTCGTTGTTTGTTTCAGGATAGATATACAGATTGGTATCTGTCCATTCTCGCTCACCGTCATTTCGAGAATAGTTGAAGGTTCCATCCTGCAGTAGATTCGCAGTGGATGGCGCCTGTCCTTTTTCCAACTGCAAATCGTCGAAATATGCCTGACCATAGGCGTTTTCCTGGATCACGGCGCAACGATAGGTTCCGGCAGCGCCTGTCTGGAACGTCACATAGACTCGCTGCCAGCTGTTCTCTATGGAGGAGGATGTACAGTAAGAAAGCAGATCACCGGATGCCACCGTACTTCCGGAACTGTTCATGACTTTAAGATATACACCGCCAGTAGTATCTGCGGGTTTAAAATTATATATCCCGGAGGTGTTGACATAGGCAGAGAAGGTGTAGGTTGTACTTCCTTCCAGAGTAACATCCTGATACATACCGCTCATACGACTATCTGCCGGCGCTGCCACATTTACAAAGGTCTTAATGGCAGTTGTGCCATTCCGAGCTGTTTCTCCGGCCTTTATTACGGAGTTGTTTCCGGCACTGTGGGGTTCTACTCTTGTCCAATGATCCGCTGCACCGGAAAAGCTGTCGTGAGACTCCAGGCCGCTGGCTATCAGCAGATTGATCCCGTTTTGACCGGTCTGTGCATCCCTTTTAAATTGTGCAGCCAATCAGTTCCGTCCCGTTGTTCTGTGACCTGGTGGATTTGCATTGTCATTTTCGCATTGCTGTTGTATTGGGGGTATAGTCTGTCATGCTCAGTCCTACAACAGCATCTACTACTGTACAACCATCCGGGACGGTGGGAAGTTCTGTAATCTTAAAGTACATTTCCATTAGGCCAGGGCCATTGGAGTGATAGCCGCAGGCCATCTGTGTAGTAGAGATGGAAGAACTGGACCAGTTTTCCGAGGCTGTTCCGCCTACAAATTGAGACTCATTTTCCTTGCTGAGTATGGTGGGGTCAATCGTAACCGGGTAAACCCGGTTTTCCGCCGTCAACCAATTGATATCCGGTAGCACAGTCAGCAAATAGCCATTCTCTTGCTGTTCCAGCGTATATTGGACTGCGTTGGAATACTCTCCTGCACTGTCCATCATATATGGTGTAGGGATCGAATAAATCATCGTCCCTTCCCCATTAGTCAGTGAAATACTTCCATCCTCCTGCAGCGTCGGCGTCAAATCTGTAAGTTCCAGCAGGAACGTATATTTTTCCGGAACCAAAGCACCTTCTGAAGTATTGGCGGTTTCTGTAGTGTTTTCTCCTGTAGATGCCATGCCAGGTGCTTCATTCAAGACAATGCTTTCCTTCACATTGTAGCTGAACGTGTCATATTGGAGGTCCACGCCTGGATAGACATTTTCATAAAGAACAGATGCATATAATGTGTCGGGAATAACATCTGTTTTGCTGCGGTGAACGTCATTGGATGCCATCATCGGAACCACATCCGAAAGTATCTGTGCAGTAGCATCTCGGTTGAAAATGGGAAGTGCATCCTCCACATCAGCTTCTTCAGAAGCAGCAGGCTCTTCGGAGACAATGGGCTCTTCAGAGGGGGGAGGTTCCTCATCTAAAACAGGTTTTTCTGATGGTACAGCGTCTTCCACCGGGGGTGCTTCCTCAGATGTTTCAGGTTCCACTTCCGCAGTATCTGATACTTCTTCGGGGGAAGGCTCCTCCGCTTGGGCGTCTGCGTCGGAGGACTCATTTGAAACATCAGAAGTTTCTTCCTCAGACGCTATGGCTTCTGTCTCCTGATGATCCGTCTGGCTTTCTTGTGCGGTCTCAGTAGGCTGGGAATTATCTGCCGAATTGGATTCGTCAGCCGACTCCTCCGTTTCATCTGCAACCATATCATCCTCCGAGGTGGTTTCCGGTGTTTCTGCCGGAGCCGCTTCCTCAGTAGCTTCAAGCTGTTCTACTTCCAACAAGGCTGCAATTTCCTCTGCAGTACGGCCATCCCAAACTGACATAGAAAACGCACTGCCACCTGAGGATACGGATACGGCCTTTCCTGTCGTCAGGGTTGTAGCAAAATCGTGAGCCTGAGTACCGTTGGAGGCACGATAAACGGAACTACCTTCTGCTGTTTCTTCCGCAGAAAGCATATTATCGATGTCAACCCATTCACCATCTCGCTGATAATGAACCGGGAAGGCATATTCCGCTGCAACAAAACTTCCGTCGCTGAGCCGGAAATGTTTTTCATATTCGCCTCTGGCATCGTCCACTTCGCCCACTATGTAGGCATCTTCTGCCCGAGCATCATTTTCAATGGGCATCGGGGTTCCGTCTTCTGTGGTCGGCAAAATGGATCATTCGATACCGCCAGGGCTTGGAGTGGAGTAACTTGGGCCATCAGAGCAAATACCAGTAGCCAGCTCAGTGTTTGTTTGAACCTTTTCCTCATTTTCTCTCGTCCTTTCTTTTATGCAATGAGCAGGTGTTTTGTGTAATGCATCCATCCTTCCTGTTGTTTTGTTATATATAAACCAAAATTTATCCAAGTAGTAACATAAAAAACTTTGTGTGATTAGACAAAGTAGTGAAGTCAGGGAAATTACACTAAAAACATGGGGATCCCCTTCCTGTCCATATAAAACGGTTCCCAGTTGATCCCGGCCGCGGGAAGTAGTTTTTACTGTTGGAGAATATTTTTGCGGTATTCCGATGCGCTCATACCCACCAGTTTGCGGAATGTGCGGTTAAAGGTTCTGCGATTTGTGTAGCCTACGGCCTCCCAAATGGCGTCAATACTGTTATCCGGATTTTTCAGAAGCGTCTTTACATGGTTGAGCCGCTGACTGTGGATAAAATCCAGAACGCCAATGCCGCGCAGAGATTTAAAGGTGCGGGACAAGTATGACTGATTCATCTGAAAGATGTCGCAAAGCTTTGCCAGGCAAAGATTACAATCGGCGTAATTCTCTTCAATATATTTTGCAATGGAATCGATTTTTTCTTTTTGGGCCTGTTCGTTGCTGGTAATACGACCATCCATATCCTGAAATAAATCGTCCAAAAGCTGATAAATTGCGTGTTCTGTATCTAAAGGGCGCAGATAAAGGTAACTTATATCTGTGGAGGCAATACCAAATATGTTCAGCAGACTTTCCACGTGATTCATAAAGCGGAGCTTAGCAAGCTCAAAGGGGATTCCTTCTGTTTTAAGGTCTCTGGAAGTCAGTTCGTGTAGTGTAACCTGGGCCATTTCCAGGTCGCGGCTTAGAATGTATTGATAATATTGTTTTTCCAGCTTCGCGTTGGGCTGAGGAACGGATGAAATTCCAGCGGCGGTAAGAGGCGGAATAACGCCGGTATTGGCAATTTGGTCAATTGAGAATTTCTGCTGGAGGGCTTGATAGGCCGCAATACGCGCATGGGGCAGACTTTCATAGCCCTCGACAATAGGACTCCTGGCAGCAACAAGATTGATCCCGTAATTCCGAGCTACCAGGGTGATCGCAGATTGCAGTGCATTGTCAATGGCTGAAAGGATGAGGTCTTCGGGCTGATCTTCGTCCAACAGGTTGATGAGTATGTTGGCAAATGCTAAATCAGATTCACAACAGGTGGCGATACAATACGGGCCGAGGGCGGTCTCAAAGACGTTGTAGATAGCAGTTTTCATAAGTTCCACTTCGCGTTGTGAAAACCTGGCGCTGCCGTCAGTGTGGAACAGCTGCGCCCGCACAGGAAGCTCCATGGCGGCGACTAGGAAAAATGCAGATTCAAAGTCGCAGCCAAGGCTGGCCGTATCATCGGGTGGTGGGATCTTTCCGTATAGCATAACTTCCATGTTGGCCCGGTGCAGCATGACGCGTGCTTCCCGTAGATCCTCCTCCTGTTGCGCCAGCAATGTCAGCAGTGTGTCGATTTGTGTTTTAATCTGGGATACCAGGCTTGATGTATATTCATGGTCAGGCGACAGAATTGGGAATGGCATATTCATCGAACGTGGCTCCTTTCCGATTTGCTTGGCTCTACTATAACACAGTGGGACGATTTTTTTCAGTTTCTTTTTCAGAAAAATTTCGCACCTTGATTCCAGCTGCTTTACCAGATAAGATAAAATCATAAGAAATCGTACCAATGGAAAGGAGTTTTTACATGGAAACGAAATATCCGAATTTGCTCAGTCCCTACCAGGTTGGACATGTGCTATTTAAAAATCGTATGTTAGCGGGGCCTTTGGGCTTTTGCGTTCCCAACAACGGTTACATTCATGAACACAATCTGGAGTTTTATGAAATTCAGGCATCAGGCGGAGCTGCCCGCATTACGACCAACGACTATCAGGTATCTGGCGGTGGGCTGGGGGGTGTGGATTTTCGCGGTCCTGTGGATATTGAAGTCGAAAAGTCTCTGCAAGAATATGTTCGTACCATGCACCGGCACAATACGCTGGCTTTTACAGAGTTTACGCACAGCGGTTTTCCAATTAAGGACGATTTTGTAGATCCGGATGAGGAGCCTGGCGGGCCGGTGGGCGGACCGCCTATGAAAGCCCCTGGAGGCGGACCTATGCCGCCGATGATGATGGACGACCGAACCATTGCGGATTTGACAGAGGAAGATATTCAGAAAATTATTGACGATTTTGCATCTTGCTGTGAAACAGCAACTAAATTCCATTTTGACGGCGTTTTGCTTCATGGAGGTCACAACAAGCTTATCGACCAGTTCCGATCCAAACGGCACAATAAACGTACGGATCAATACGGAGGTACGCCGGAGGGACGCGCCCGGTTCTGCATCGAACTTTTAGAGGCAATTCGAAATCGCTGTGGGGATAAGCTTCTTCTGGAACTGCGGCTCAGCGCTGATGAGGGATACCCCGGAGGAATCACCATTGATGAAACGGTAGAGTTTTTACGGATTCTCCAGAACTATGAGGAGAAACATAATCGCAGCCTTTATGACCTGTTCCATGTCTCTGGCGGCGACCATACGACTGCTGCCGGAAATATGGCTACCAGTTCGCCCGCCTTTTATCCGAATGCTTACAACCGCGCCTATGCGAAGAAAATAAAGGCTTCCGGTATAAAAAAACCGCTGGTGCTCATCAATTCCATCAATTCTCCTGAATTGGCGGAGGATATCATTGCTTCCGGGGATGCGGAGTTTGTATGTATGGCACGGCAGCTTGTGGTGGCGGACCCATTTTTCCCGCGAAAGGTCAGGGAGGGACGAATTGATGAGATAAACAATTGTATTCGCTGTCATAACTGCTTTGATCGGGAGGAGTGTGCAGTCAATCCGATTACCCAGAATCGTGCCTATATGCAGACATTGGAGATACCCAAGGCAGCAACTTCCAAACGGGTTGCAATTGTGGGCGGAGGAATAGCTGGCCTTAAGGCGGCAGAGACAGCAGCGGCTCGTGGACATTGCGTAACACTTTATGAAAAGACAAATATGTTGGGCGGTTTGCTTCGTTTCTCGGACACAGATGCCTATAAGCATGATATACGCACCTATAAGGACAATATGATTTCACGGGTTCGGCGCAACCCGAATATTACAATCCGGATGAATACGGAGGCAACTCCAAATATGCTGGAGGAAAAAGGCTATGACGCCGTGATTGTCGCGATTGGCGGTGTTCCGGCAATACCGGATCTGCCGGGGATTCAGGGAGCAAATGTATGTACATCCATGGATGTTTATGACCATCCGGAACAATTGGGAGAGAATATTATTCTGTTGGGCGGTGGCCTACAAGCATGTGAGATTGCTTTACATTTGGCGGAAAATGGCAAGCAGGTGACAATTGTTGGCCGGAGGGAAAAATTAGCACCCCATGAAACCATCAATAACAGTGTGTTTAATCCCATTCCCGCAATGAGAAAGATGTTTCGAAGGTTTTCCAAGCCGGTGCAGGTGATCACTGGGTGCGATTGTACGGAGATCTTTGACGGTGGTGTCCGAGGAATCATGACGCGCACAGGCGAGCAAATTACCATTACAGGAGATACCGTTGTGTTAGCTGCCGGGACAAAGGATCAGCAGCTAAAAGCAATTCAATTCAATCGTTGTGCAGCGTTTGTGGGCATGGCAGGCGATTGCAGGGAACCGAAGAAAATTAAGCAGGCGGTGGCTGCTGGCTATTACCAAGCAATGGATATATAGTTTTCCTTTTGAAAGGATATCAGACACCTGAGCAAGCGCTCTGTATATAGAAGGTGTACGAATTTGAAGGAGGACGAACAATGAAAAACAGAATGTTATCACTGCTGACCATCATCGCGTTACTACTTGCGCTGACCGCTTGTAGAAGTCCGGTTTCCGGTATGGAAACTTCTATTTCTGCGTCCGGCACGGAAGAAAGCATCGCTTTGACTGAAACACCGGATGAAACCCAGGCTTCGACCCAGACCACGCCGGAGAAGATGGAGGACTCAGTGGAGTCCTCAACGGAAATGACGGTCGAAGAGGAACGCGCTGCTATCGAATATCCCATTGCAGAGAATGGCGAGACCCTTTCTATTTTTATGGCGTATCCTGGCGGACCTCCCTGTGTGCTCGAAAGTTGGGCCGACTATACGCTTTTCGATGTGGCACAGGAAGCTACAGGTGTGGCGCTTGATTGGCATGAGGTGGCAATGCCTGTCGTGGCAGATCAGCTCGCATTGTTGGTTGCAAGCGGGGATCTGACAGATCTGGTTGTTGGTTTGCAGGACATCAGTGGTGGCCTTGTGGGAGCCTATGATAATGGCCTTATCTACGACCTTGGCGAATACATCGAAGAATGTGCCCCCGATTATTACTACTATACTCGAATCGAAAATGATATGGAAAGGGATCTGCTCACAGACGAAGGATATGAGCTTAGTTTGCATGTGATCCATGATGCACTGGATACCTATGACGGTATGTGTTTGCGGCAAGATTGGTTAGACGAACAGGGACTGGATGCTCCGACCACCTATGAGGAATTGGATCAGGTTCTTGAGGTGTTTTCCAATACCTATGGTCTAACCGAGCCGGTATTCTTAAATGACAATTTATCTGTGCAGTCTGCATGGCTTTCTGCAGGCTATGGAGTGGGGAACTATGATGTGGTAGACACCAATGCCCAAACGGCGTTCTATCTGAAGGATGGCGGCGATGAAGTCACCATTGCGCTTCAGGAGGAGGGATATCGGGATTACATCAGTATGCTCCGTGACTGGTACGAAAAGGGATATATCAGCCGAGACTTTATGTCCAAGAACTACACCGATACAGACAAGCAGGATTTGATCTGTAACGATCGTATGGGCTTGTTCTGGGCTTCTGCTGATCAGCTTGCCACGTATTATTCCAACGCTGTGGACGCAGATTTTTCTCTTGTTACCTTGGGACTGATTTCAAGGGATGGCGCCATGAATACCAACCATTATTGTAAGAACTTTTTAATCAACGCCAACTGTGTTGCGGTTTCGACCAACTGTGACGATGTGGAGCTGGCAGTCAAATGGCTGAACTACTGGTATACTGACGATGGTATTATGCTGATGAACTATGGCGTGGAAGGGGAAAGTTATAATCTGGTAGACGGAGAAATTCAATATACGGAACTGGTTACAAATAACCCTGAGTTTCCCGACATGAATACGAATGGAATGCTGATGCGCTATAACTGTCAGGGTAAAATCTGCGGCGTACATCTGGTCGATAACAAGGAAGGAATCTATGCTCAGGAACAGCTGGATGCCTGTGATTTCTGGGCTTCCTGTATGGATAATGCCTATTCTATGCCCTACGGCGTAACTTTGACCACGGATGAGATTACCTCCGTGACAAACACCTTTAACGAGATCACAACCTATGCCAGCGAAGTAATCCTTTCCTTTGTGACTGGCGGCCGTTCCATGGAAGAATGGGACAGCTTTGTTGCACAGCTTGAAAGCATGGGACTGGGAGATTGCGTCAGTGTTTATCAAGAGGCCTATGATCGGTATCTTGCCAGAACCTGATGAATTGCCGGATAATATTTAGCAGCGTTAACGACCTGGTATTGTGCCGCCCGGAAGGCTGGCGGGTTCGATCCTGAAACCAGGCGGATCAGAGATGCCTTCACCACCGAGTGGTCTGGCAGATGGGGAAGTACCTGTGGGGATGCCCAATAAAGGACCACCCGGGCCGAAAAATTTACAGGTAAAGTTAGATCATTCCGAGCTGACGGGCACAATCAGCGCGGCTAAACAGCACTATCGTTCCGGTATCACCTACATTGATGAAACTACCCGGGAAGAACTGTGCAATGTGACGCAGGAGGCTGCTCCAGCCATCAATAATGGTGTAATTGTTATACTGGAAAATGGTGTGGTTTGAAATGTCAAGGGGACTTCCTATTTGACATCGCTGACCATAGATGAAACCAGCATTACCCGAGGTGTACTAAGGATGGAAAATGCAGAGATGGAAATACTGCCTGGAAGCTATACTGGGCGGATTGTTCTGACAGAAAAATAGTTGGACTATTTTATAAGAGGGTGGGACAGAGCGGAAGGCCACTGGCTTTCCGCTCTGTTTTCTGGTATGTTGAAAAGTATGATCTTATGGTATAATGGATGCAAGCAATTAAAAACATATGTCAGTGTTATAAAACGACTTGTTATTCGTTTCAGATCGGAGGAACCAATTATGCCATTTCAAATTGTAAAAGGCGATATCACCAAAATGAATTGCGATGCAATTGTAAATGCAGCAAATTCATCTTTATTGGGCGGCGGTGGTGTAGATGGCGCCATTCATGCGGCTGCAGGACCTTGCTTGCTTGAGGAATGTAGAACATTGGGCGGCTGTAATCCCGGACAATCCAAATTGACAAAAGGCTACAAGTTACCATGTAAATACGTCATTCACACAGTCGGTCCGATCTGGAATGGAGGCGGACATGGCGAAGCAGAAACGCTGGCTTCCTGTTATGTTGAGTCTTTGAAACTAGCTGAGGAAAAACAATGTAAAACAGTAGCATTTCCACTCATTTCAGCTGGCGCCTATCGATATCCCAAAGAACAGGCCCTGCAAATTGCAGTGCAAGAGATTAGCAAATTTCTCTTGCAGCATGAGATGCTTGTATATCTCGTAATTTATAACAAAAATAGTTTCCAGATCGACAAAAAGCGGATTGAGGATATTACGAAATATATTGATGCGCACTATGTAGATACACCTGAGGCATATGCTGTAGATCATACTGGCTTTTCCTCGGATTCAGAGCGCAGAGAGGGAATTGAGCAGCTAGATGAGAGCTTTTCTCAAATGTTGATCCGTCAAATAAGAGAAGCGGGCATGACAGATTCAGCGTGCTATAAAAAAGCGAATCTTGACCAGAAGCTGTTTTCTGAGGTTCAAAAAAATATTGATTATCAGCCCAGCAAAGAAACAGCCGTTGCTTTTGCGGTTGCGCTGGAGCTTTCTCTGGAAGAGACAAGGAAACTGCTGATAAAGGCCGATTATGAGCTGTCACACAACAGGAAATTCGATATTATCATTGAATATTTTATTTGCAGTGGAAATTATAATATATTTGAAATCAATGAGGCGCTGTTCGCTTTTGACCAGAGGCAACTGGGAGAATAAACAAGTGTTGCCTCCTATATGACCATTTCTATCTAAAATCCCTCATTATGTGGACATGGGGATAGAAATCTTGGACAAATGCTCATGTGCCATAAAGTAACACAAACAAGAGAATAGACAGTTAGCCCACTATTCCGCAAAAGAATAAGGGAAACTGGTAGAAATTGAGCCTTGAACATGGTACGATGGAACATAAGACAGAGTGATAAATCGGAAGTTGGAAAGGAGATTGGAAATGAAAAAATTGGATTAGGCATTGCAATACTACTCTTTGCTATCGTAATTTCTCTTTGTTCATCAGGAATGGGGCTGCTCGTTATCGGAATTGGGATTGTAGGACTGATTTTTTCAATCATAGGATTTATGGAACGCAAGTAAAATAACTTCCCATTTATCGGGGAGATAGCAAAGCCAGCCGAGCCGGTCAACGGCGAGGTGAACGGCGCATTTCATGCGCCGCCGTTGATAGCCCCCGCCCCTCACAATGTTCAAAACAGAATACCAGCCGTCCACCGGCGGATAGTGAAAGCAGTAAGTCTTGAAAAAGATTTGCTGCTTTTTGTTGTCAATATGTCAAAGTCCAAAACGCGGTGGTGTGGGGAGTAAAAGGGGAAATTTTCCGGCCAGATGGTGGATTCTCATTTGTAACTTTGACGGAAGTAATCATGTTTTATATGCATCAAAAAAGTTCCATAAGAGCCATTGAGCCTACATTCGTTGCTTCTTGAAACCACACAAAAAAGGCGGGGTCTCCCCCGCCTTCAAATAATCAATTTTTGCAATGAGTTGCAATCAGCTATTAGACGTATCCCGTGAAAAACGGCGATTATGTATTTGCGGACTTTGCGGCTTTGATTTTCTCGGTAAGCAAGGGAACAATTTTATTCAGGTCCCCTACAATTCCATAATCCGCTACGTCGAAAATCCCGGCATCGGGGTCTTTGTTGATTGCAATGATTAAATCAGAATCTTCCATCCCGGCTAAGTGCTGAATTGCACCGGAGATGCCAATGGCAAAATAAACGTTGGGGCGGACGGTTTTTCCGGTCTGTCCCACCTGAAGTGCCTTGGGTTTCCAGCCTGCATCTACAACCGCACGAGAGCAGCTTACGGTACCGCCGATTGCTTCAGCCAGGTCGTCCAAAAGCTTAAAGTTCTCGGGACTGCCTACCCCGCGGCCTCCGGAGACCAGAATCTTGGCATCCATGATGTCTACCGTATCTGTAACTGCTTTTACTACGTCTAAAACTTCGACATAGCAATTGTTGGGAACAAAGCCTGGGTTGAATGATACAAGGCGGGCACGGCGGTCCGGCACGCGGGGAAGTTTCTGCATTACGCCTGGGCGTACTGTCGCCATCTGCGGCCTGTGGTCTGGGCAGGCAATGGTTGCAATGGTGTTACCGCCAAAGGCCGGACGGGTCATTAAGAGTTGATTGTGTTTTTGCGGTTTGTTGGGCAGCGGATTCAGGGGGAAGTCTCCGATTTCCAGTTTGGTACAATCCGCCGTAAGTCCAGTATGAACTCTGGCGGATACTCTTGGCCCTAAATCCCTTCCAATGGCAGTAGCACCGACTAAGAAGATATCTGGTTTGTATGTTTCAATGACGGAAGCCAATGCGTGAGCATAGGGCTCGGTACGGTATACTTCGAGGATAGGGTCGTCCACCAGAATAACTTGATCCGCACCATATTCGCCCAGGGTATCTGCCAGTTTAGATATTTGAGAACCAACCAGCACTGCAGTCAGTTCCGTTCCCAGGGTATCTGCCAGATCTTTGCCTTTGCCCAGCAATTCTAACGCAATATTGTCCAGGACTCCGTCTACCTGTTGTGCAAAGATATATACGCCCTGATAAGCGTCCAGGGAAAACTTTTCCATATTATACGATCCTCCATTCTGCCGATCTGTGCGGCAAGTTATATTTGCTTAGATAATGTGCTTTTCCTGGAGCTTTTCCAGCAGAAAGTCTACAGACTCAGCGGGACCAAGGTTGATTTTTTCGCCTTCGCCCTTACGGACTTTGTCGGAAGCACGGGCAATTTGCGTGGGAGAACCTTTCAGCCCAAGGTTGGAATCATCCACATCCTTCAGATCTTTCCGGCCCCAAACCGTAATCTCTGCCTTGCAGGCGTCAAAAATACCGCCGGGGGTCATGTATCTGGGTTCATTTAATTCGGACAGTGCGGTGATTAAGCAGGGCATTTTTGCCTTGAGCACGTGGTAGCGGTCGTCAAATTGCCGTTCAACAATTACGTACTCGCCGTCGATTTTGATGTTTTGGGCATAGGAGATCACAGGAATATGCAAATGCTCAGAAATTTGCGGTCCAACTTGGGCGGTATCTCCGTCAATGGCTTGCCGCCCAGTGATGATCAGGTCATAATCTAAATTTCTGAGTGCACCTGCGATGGTTTGGGAAGTTGCCCAGGTATCCGCACCGCTCAGGACGCGGTCGGTTACTAAAATGGCTTTATCAGCGCCCATGGCCAGGGATTCCCGCAGCACGTCTTCAGCCTTTGGAATTCCCATTGTTAGGACGGTGACTTCGGCGCCATACTGATCTTTCAGCCGTAGGGCAGCTTCTAGACCGGCTTTGTCATCTGGATTCATAATAGACAACATGGCGCTGCGATCCAGAGTGCCGTCGGCCTTAAATTTAACGCCTCCCTTAGTATCGGGCACCTGCTTGATACAAACAACAATTTTCATTGGCATGATCGCTCCTTTATCCTATAATTTATTTCAGCAATGCACCGGAGATTACCATGCGCTGAACTTCACTGGTACCCTCATAGATCTCCGTAATCTTTGCATCACGCATCATGCGCTCAACGTCATATTCTCTGGTATAACCATATCCGCCATGAAGCTGTACGGCCTTTGTTGTAACCTCCATGGCAACTTCTGACGCATACAGTTTTGCCTGTGCAGCTTCCACAGAATATGTTTTTTGTGTATTTTTTGCAACCGCTGCTTTATAAACCAGCAGTTTTGCAGCTTCCACTTTTGTTGCCATATCTGCCAGTTGGAACTGTGTATTCTGAAAAGCAGAAATAGAACGACCAAACTGTTTGCGTTCCTTGACGTAAGCAATGGTAGTCTCCAGTGCGCCCTCTGCCAGTCCCAATGCCTGAGCTGCAATTCCGATACGTCCACCGTCCAGAGTATGCATGGCGATATTAAAGCCCTTACCCTTTTGACCGAGCAGGTTTTCTTTAGGAATGCGACAATCTGTAAAAATCAGCTCATATGTAGAACTGCCGCGAATTCCCATCTTCTTTTCTTTGGTTCCAAATGTAAAGCCGGGGGTGCCCTTTTCCACAATAAAGGCGGAGATCTCTTTGCTGGTACGGCCCTTTTTCTCTACAGTACCGGTAACGGCAAAAATGACATAGATATCTGCTTCTTTTCCGTTGGTGATGAAAATTTTTGAGCCGTTTAGTACATATTCGTCGCCGTCCAACACCGCTTTGGTCATTTGCCCCTGAGCGTCAGTGCCGGCACCGGGCTCAGTGAGACCAAACGCCCCTAGCTTTTCTCCTTTTGCTAAAGGAACCAAATACTTCTGCTTTTGCTCTTCCGTGCCATATGTCAAAATTGGATCACAGCAAAGGGAAGTGTGTGCGGAGACAATGACGCCCGTGGTACCGCAGACTTTGCTGAGTTCTTCCACGCACATGACGTAGGTCAGCGTATCGCATCCCTGACCGCCGTACTCCTTTGGGACCGGAATGCCCAAAAAGCCGCACTTCGCCATTTTTTCAACCGTCTGCCGGGGAAACTCTTCTGTTTCGTCCACCTCTTGAGCCAAAGGCTTTACTTCCTTCTCGGCAAACGAAGAAAAGAGATCTTTGGCCATCTCGTATTCTCTGCTGAGCGTAAAATCCATGTTGCTTCCTCCATTCAAAAGCTGTTTGTGTTACTTGCTGTAGTCGTAGAATCCGATTCCGGTTTTCTTACCTAACTTTCCGGCCCGCACCATTTTTCGAAGCAGCGGGTGTGGGCGATATTTCGGATCGCCAGTTTCATTCTGGAGAACCTCCATAATGGCAAGCACAACGTCTAATCCTACCAGGTCTCCCAGGGCCAGAGGACCCATAGGATGGTTTGCACCCAGACGCATCGCAGCGTCAATGTCCGAAACGCTGGCAATACCGTCAGCATAGATCCCAATAGCTTCGTTGATCATGGGAATCAAAATGCGGTTTACAACAAAACCGGGGGCTTCCTGGACTTCTACAGGCGTCTTTCCAATCTCCAGAGCAATGGCTTTAATCTTTTCAACGAACTCGGAGGGGGTGTTGCCGCCGGCAATCACCTCTACCAGCTTCATGCGGTCGGCCGGATTGAAGAAATGCATTCCAATCATGGGGCGATCCAGCCCCGCGCCAATCTCAGTGATGGAGAGAGAGGAGGTGTTTGTGGCAAAGATGCAGTCTTTTTTTACGATGCCCATTAGTTCTTGAAAGGTAGATTTTTTGATCTGCATATTTTCGGGGGCAGCTTCAATTACCAGGTCGCAGTCCGCACAGATATCTTTCAGACCGGTTTGAATTTTGGCCAGTGTTGCATCCGCAAAATCCTGCGTCATTTTCTCTTTTTTTACTAAAAAAGAGAAGTTCTTTGCAATCTTTGTTTTCCCGTTATCCGCAAATTCCTGGGAAATATCGCATAGGCATACCTCATAACCTTCCGTTGCGGCAAATGCCTGAGCAATACCTGCGCCCATAGTACCTGCACCAATAATACCGACTTTCATTTGATGTTCCTCCTTTTGATGAATTTATATTTGAAATCAATGGCCCAAAAATGGTTTTTTAACTTTTTCCTTGTTTTTGTCCAAGAAAAAGCTCATACCATAGATTTGGTCGTCCGTTTCAAAGCAATTGCCGAACAGGGATTCTTCCAGAGAGATTGCTTGATCCATAGGCAGTTCCAGCCCGTCATTAACGGCTTTTTTACAATTTTGAATGGCGATGGGCGCATTAGAAGCGATGGTCATAGCCAGTTTTTTCGCTTGGGGCATCAGATCTTCCGGAGAATAAACTGCGTTAACAAGTCCTATCCTAAGCGCCTCTTGGGCTTTGATGTTTTGGGCAGTATAAAGGAGCTGCTTTGCGATACCGGTACCCACCAGACGTGGCAAACGCTGGGTGCCTCCAAAGCCTGGCGTGATGCCTAACCCGACTTCGGGCTGGCCAAATACAGCACGGTCAGAACAGAGCCGGATATCACAGCACATTGCCAGTTCGCAGCCGCCGCCTAACGCGAACCCGTTCACCGCTGCAATAACGGGAATAGGGAGCGTTTCGATTTTTCGGAATACGTCATTTCCCTTTTTGCTAAATGCCTTTGCCTGATCCTTGGTCAGGGAAGACATCTCTCCAATATCGGCGCCGGCTACAAAAGCCTTTTGACCGGCTCCCGTAATAATGAGGCAGCGAACCGTATTTAGATCAATCTGATCAATGGTTTGCTCCAGTTCCAAAAGGACTTGCGAGTTTAGCGCATTCAGGGCTTTCTCACGGGAGATAGTAAGTATCCCCAAATTGTTTTTTTCCGTGTATAAAATATACTCCATTGCAAACTCCTTTCTCACAGGTTCCGGTCAGCAGAAGAGGAAACCTGTATGGTAACGTTTGGGTGAACCGGTTGTTAGATATAACTTGTTACATACGTTTGTAACAAAATAATACCATGAATACAGGAAAAGGTCAATGTTAAGATCGGCTGTTTTCAGAGCAATGTTTTAATACAATTCATTATACTGTTTTTGCGCATTGATTTCTATATATTTGGAATAGTTTTTGACTTTTGTATCAGGATTCAATTTGCGCTATGCAATAAAAATAATAAAAACACGCACATTTATTTGACATATTTATGTATATCCGGTAATGTTATAAATAGAGACGAAAAATAGAATTGTGCGTTGATTTGCAATCTATTGCAAATCACGTTATTGAACAAAGCGAAACTAATACAGGAGGCGGTGAGACAGAACATGTTGCCGGAGATTCGCATGGGTGAATTAAAAGGAGGTAGTGTTTGATGAAAAAAAGAAAAGCAGTTGTGCTCTATGGCTCCCTGACGGGAAACACAGAAATGGTAGGGAAAGCCATGGCAGAGGTATTGGAGGAGTATGGGTTTGAGGTTCGATGTGAAAAATTGATTGCCGGGAAAAAGTGGGACGACGATCCCGTTTATTTCTGGGAATATGATATTGCAGTTCTTGGGTCTTTGATTGTTGCAGGTCTTCCCTATAAAGAAGTCTATCAATTACTTGGGCTTCAGGGGAATCGAAGCATATCCGCTGTTCGGATGGAAGATCATGACCAGAGCAAAAATCCTATGGATCGTTTAATGCGGAATTCAGGAATTCCGGGAATTGTGGCGCCGTCTGTAGCAACTGGTTCGCCCGGCGCCAAGGGAGATTGTCTTCCCACCACCTATGGCGTGGTTTTTACAACATACGGCGGCAGTGGCGTTGGACCTCCGGAGTGCTATGGAGCGCTGGCTGTGATGGAAGAGCTGCTGCGGGTGAATGGTGTCCGCACCATAGGAAAATTTGCCTGTCCGGGTAAAGAGATTCGCCATGAGGCCGTAGATGGGATTGCCAAAGAACTGGACATCAATATTGCAGATGCTATGGCGCTGATCAATCGCTATGGACTGGATCCAAATGCGGAAGAATTTCAGATTATGGGTAAGGAAAAGGTAGACATCATCAAAAAATATATGGGAATTGAGGATGACTATTCTATGCTGGAGGGGAATGACCCGTTGGGAATTGGCAAGCCGGGATCCTCGTTCTGGCATTATGATAGCGGAAAACGGCCCAGTCAAAGAGATCTGACGAAGGCAAAGATCTTCATGGCAGAGATTATTGAGGACTACTTCCTGACGACAACAGGGGATCCACGGCCGCCTTATGCCGTATATACTTGCATCAGTTGAGGCTGATTACGTCAAATAGAAAGAGCAAACATCGCCTGATTTGCATCAATTAACCGGAGGCTGCAGAATCGCAGCCTCCGGTTTCAGCTTTTTTAAATTAGTGAAGCTGCCGCAAAACCACTGCGGATGGCAGCCTGCATGTTGGAAACTATATTACAATCGCCTAGCAACTTAAACTCTGGCGCACAGTTTGCGTACGCCAATGCTTCCTGTTGTAGAGGAAGACTGCCACCGGATACGACGACGCTGTCGGCTGCAAGGGTGTTTTTGTGCTGATTTTTATCTAGGTAAACTACACCCTCCGGAATGATTGAAATGGTGGTAGATTCCAACAAAAAAGTCAAGTTTTTAGCGGCATGGCATGCATCCAACACGACCTCACGATAATGAATTCGATCACAATCAGGCGCGATCTCCTTTTGCCGGGAGAGTACGGTAACTTGATGACCACAGCGTTCCAGATATAATGCAGTTTCCACACCGGTTTCCGCACCGCCAACGACCACCACGTGATGCCCAAGTTCTGCTTCATGTCCATAGACATCCATAGCAAAGGTCACATGGCTGCCATCGATTCCCGGAATTTTCAGTTTATTGGGACGGGCGCCCAAAGCAGCGAATACTACGTCATACTTCATTTCTGTAAGTTCATTGGGCGTAGGGCAGGTATTGAGGTGAATGTTCACACCGTTTTTCTGGCATTGACGAATCAGCCAGTTTTTATAATCCTTTAAGGGCCACTTGAAATCACTGTAGTCTGAATGTAACAGCTGCCCGCCTAATTGACTGTTCTTTTCATAGAGATCCACAGTATGACCATATTTGACTGCAGTTAGAGCAGCGGCCATACCCGCAGGACCGCCGCCGATTACGGCTACCCGTTTTGAGATACCGGATGGCACGATCATATGACTCATTCTGGCGCGGAGTCCATGAATGGGATTGACGGAACAGACGTTGAGCCAGGGGCCGGTTTCGTTTTGTACATGGCATTTATTGCAACGAACGCAAGGAATAATATCCTCTGGATTGCCCTGTTGAATTTTTTTCCCGTATTCCGGGTCGCAGATCCAGCTTCGGCCCATAGAAATCAGGTCGCAGTCTCCATCTGCCAGAAATTTTTCCATATCTACGGGGTTATGGTATCCGCCTACCACTTCCAGTGGTGTTTTAATGCCGGCTTTTTTCATGGCCCGGGCATAATGGATGGTCTGATAGTCTCCGCGGATGGAATTGAACCCGGTGGGGTGGCTGTTCATGCAGGTATCAGCGCGAATTTGCACAATATCTGCGTAAGGTTCTATTATTTTTAAAAATGCAATAGTCTCTTCTATTGGCATGCCCGGCATTTCTCCGCTGACTGTGACCTCCAGCAATACGTCTGGGCAGGTTTCCTTGACAGCTTTGCATTCCATGATTGCTAACCGGCAGCGGTTTTCCAAGGATCCGCCAAACTGATCGGTTCTGGTGTTTAAATTGCCGTTCATCATGCGGGAAGCCATACAGCAGCCATAACCTAAGGGAAGGGAGGCCATTTGGAATCCGTTGCGCCAGAGATAGCGGGTTCGATCACGCACGTCTTCCACCATTCTTTCCAAAAGATCCTCTGTGATTTCCAGGCCCTCCTCGGCTTCTTCATGCTGATCCCAGGCAACCTTTCCACCGACTACATTGTAGCCAGGAGGTTCATCGGGCCGAACGCCGATACAGGGAATTGCGCCATAAAATTTGATGATTTCTGCAATCTGGGACATATAGTTTTCTACACTGGGATCATCTCGATCAAAAATGGGATACCGGCGCACATCGCCAAGAGGAGCGGAACGCTGGGTTTCCTTCTTCCCAAAATATGGGCTGACGGTAACGATACCTGCGCCGCTTTTTGCCAAGTCTTCATAATAAGTGATCGTATCGGGCGCTGGATAGGTCTCTGCGCTTTGCAAAAAATGAGGAATTGCATTGGCGGATTCCATGCGGTTTTTAACCACGTATTTGCCGAGGACAAGAGGGGAAAGTAAGGTTGGGAATTTTTTTGTCATAGTAGTTGCTCCTAAGTTTATAAAATATAATGTTTTTAAAGAACCTGCATGGCAGATTCATAGGCGGAACGAGTTGCGGTGTAAAGATTGCCGGGTTTATGGCAATCACCTAGCAGTACGGCTTGGGGTAATGTGGCAAAGGCAGCAGGGAGCTGACTTTGGGTTCCAACTGCATAGATTACAGCATCAGCAGGGAGTAAGGATTCTGATCCGTCTTTGGGTAACACAACAACTCCCTCTGAAACGATGCGAAGAACTTCCGTGCTGGTGAATGTTTGAACGCGGCCTTCCATACGCTGAAGCAACGCCATACGATAGGTGAAAATGGCTTTTGGCGCTATTGTATCTTGCAGTTCCACTATGGTGACGTGCGCCGCACCGGAATCTAGCAGGTGTAGGGCAGTTTCACAGCCGACGTCACCACCGCCCAAAATAACGATATTTCCCTGAGGTGGATGAACGAATGCTTCCCATGCGGAATAAACTCGTGTCGAATCTAACCCTGCAAGATTGGGACGTACCGGCTGGCCGCCTGTGGCTAAGAATATTGTTGCGTAAGCCTGTTTTTGCAGTTCGTCTGGAGAAATGTGGCTGTTTAGGCGGATGGAAACAGAAGGGTGTATTTCACATTTGTGAATGAGATAATCTCTGTATTTTCGGATATCCCGCTTAAACTCTGGAATTCCCGCGATATTCAGTTGACCGCCAAGACGGTCTGTTTTTTCATATATGGTCACAAAATGTCCCCGTTCGGCCAAGGTTAGCGCCGCGGTCAGGCCCGCAGGACCGCCGCCAATTACGGCGCATGTTTTTTTCGATTCTACAGGTTGACGCCAATGGATCAGGTCTAATTCCCGGCCTGCTTCCGGATTTACAGAACAGGAGAAGTAATTGGATTTTTTGTAGTCGTCCAGGCAACGCATACATTTAATGCAGGGGCGGATTTCGTCTGATTTTCCATGCAGGGCTTTTGTCATTAGCTTGGGATCTGCAATCCAGGCTCGGGCAGAGGCCACAAGATCACACCAGCCCTCTGACAGCAGCCGTTCTGCGTCATCGGGGGAAAAAATAGCGCCGATGGCTAATACGGGAATTTTGACGCCGCCGTCTTTCATGGCCTTTGCCAGGAATGCATTGGGCGCGTCGGGTAAAAATCCTGTGGGATGGATGATGCAGCGCGTTGCGGGGTTTAGATTTGTTCCCACGGAAACGTGGAGAATGTCTACATAGTCCTCAATCAATTTGACATAGGCCACAGTGTCTTCTACCGTAGGAGAATCGTCTTCAAATTCGTATCCGCTCATACGATATTCAATTAGAAAATCGGGACCGCATTTTTCGCGAATGCGGCGGAACATCTGAATTGGCAACCGGGCACGATTTTTGAGACTGCCGCCGTATTCATCTGTTCTTTGATTATATTTCGGATTGATCCACTGTGCCATAGAGGTGCCATGGCCACCCATGAAACTAATCATATCGAAACCGGCTTTCTGGAAGGAAAGTGCAATTTCTGAAACTTCTTCAATACTGTGTTCGATATCCTCCATGGATGCCTCTTTTTGAATGATATGTTGGCCGCCAAAGCCAATTGTATCTAAATCGGAAGGGCCTGTCATAAATCCATCTCGATTTTTGGTACCCTGGAACCCCATTTGGACGGAAGCTACTGCACCATAATAGTGCATAGCGTCGACAAATTTACGATAGGCCCGCTGAGTCAGACCATGTTTCAGCCCTCTCCAGCTCAGACGAATGTGAAGTTCGTCTTCTGGATTTGGATCATTTTTATTGAAACCACTGAGGGTTATGCAGGCAGCACCACCACGGGCCTTTTCAATGTAGTATTGTAATAGCGCGTCAGTGGGGTACTCCTCGTCCATTTGGATGGTATGCATACCATGGGGTGCTACAAAAAAACGGTTTCGAAAGACTGTGTTTCGTATACGCAGCGGTGTTGTGAGATATGGATACCTTTGCATTGTATTCTCCTTTCTGTGTCCCCGAAAAAGGGAAATGGAGCAAGATACCTCCATTTCCCAAGTCGTTTTCAGGCGGACTCAGCTCCAGTAGCTGTCGTAGGCTTTCTGATAAATGTCAAGAATTGTCTGTATGCCCATACTGATCTGATTTTCCACAAAGGAATCCCACTGAGTATTAATGTCCTGCTGTCCCATGATGAAAGCGGGGACCATTTCTTCCAAATAGGTACCCAAATCACCCAGCAATGTGTTAACGGAGTTCATATCTTCGACAGTCATATAGTTGGTGATGAAGTAGGGCATTTCCCAGGAATCTGCCAAAGTATCTGGGGTGCGGGAGGCCCAGACAGTTTGTGTTTCCAACTGAACGTCGTTGTAGTAGTTATTATAGAAGCCCCAGTAATCCAGTAAGCAGGTGTAGATGCCTGCGCCCAGCATGCCGGTTCGCACGTCATTATAGTTGCCGGCCCGGGGCATGGTAGGACAATTGTCAAACCAATCCTTGTTTAGCCGGATCTCACCGTCTACGACATCATAACTGGTACCCTCTATACCATAGTTCATCAGTGTAGCGCCTTCGTCGGAGAACAGATAGTCTGTAAAACGACAGATCTCTTCAAAATACTCGGTGTCAGAAAGGATGACCATGCAGTTATCGGAGAAACGGTTATAGGTGCTGCCGGAAAATTTGAGTTCGTCCCCTTCATTAATAGTGGGTTCTGGAAGTGGGGCAATCTCAAAATTTTCATCGGTCGCCTGACCATAGAGGTTGGTTACGTGGTTGATATTGGCATAAAATAGGCCGTATTCTCCCGTTGCGCCGCCAGAAGCGAACATGTCACGATCCGTGTTACTGACGAAATCGGAAGAGATAAGCCCATCATTGTACCATTGGTTCATCATTTTTAGATAGTCCCGGAATCCGTCTTCTGTGGTAGCAAATTTTACAGTACCTTCCTCTGCATAGAGTGGATAGGCGTTGGCGCCACTCCACAATTCTCCATTGATGCCATAACCATAAGTGAGTCCACCATAGTTTTCAACACCGGATGCCAAAAGCCGAAGAACGCCGTTATCCATGTTATACTCTGATTTCATGGCCATCATGACATCATGATATTCGTCATAGGTATCTATTTCTGCCGGATCAAAGCCGCAGGCTTCGGCCCAATCGGCGCGGATGAAAGGCCCCCACATGATGGGCGGATTATCTTTGTAAATTTTAGAAATAAAATTGATTCTGCCATTTGTGTCCATACAGTTTCTCAGGAGCACATCATCGGCATCCAGGTATGACTTATAGTTGGGCATCCAGTCGTTGATTGCATCGGTAAGATCTAAAAAGACACCATCGGCGACTCCGGCAGTGACGCCGCCAGGATATTGAGCGTTGGCATTGTCAATGACGTCAACCCAGTCGCCGGAAGCAATCATGAGGGTACATTCGCTGGTGTCATTACTAGCAAATGTCCAATTGATATGAATATTAGTTCGCTTTTCCAATTCTTGTAGAGTGATGTTTTCATTGATGTCGTCCAACATAGACCAGAGATAACCTATGTCGCCGGTAAACCAGTCAATTTCAATTCTTTCTTCACAGATGGGAAGGGAGACTGGATAGCTGCCGGGGGAGGCGGTATTCTCCACGGAAGAGCCAACAAGCTCAGAATCCATAGCGGTTTCTTCTGTGGTAGAAGTTTCGTTGGAAGATTTCTCAGGTGTGGCGGGTGCCTGGGATGTAGAGGATGCAGCTACATTGTCGGAGAAAGTGGCACTGGAATCTGTAGTGCCACAGCCCGAAATTACAGTCGACAGCATCATAAGCGCTAAAAGTAATGCAACAATTCTTTTCATACATTATCCTCCAAATTCAGGTTTAGAACCGTAATTTCCTGTGAAAAACTTGATCAAGCTTATCTGCATCATAGCGAATCGGGGAAATCAAGTCAATGAAAATGGGGAAATTTAAACATAGAAAAGTGGGATAATCCCATGCATTTTCGTTATAATAGCAACTTTTGGTGAAAAATGGATTCTTCCGGTGGGGATGGATGCGGTTGCGTTTTTCAAAATATTTGTGTATGATTATTTTACGAATACAAACTATGTTGAGGACGGACAAAGCACTATGAATTTTGTACAGATCAACTATTTTCTCACTGTGGCCAAGTGTTTGAGCTTTACCAAAGCAGCCAATCTCCTATATGTTTCTCAACCGGCATTGAGTCGCCAAATTATTATGATGGAAGATGAATTGGGCATTAAGCTGTTTGACCGAAATGGGCGCAGGCTGCGGTTGACACCCTCTGGTCAAATTCTCTCTGAGGAATTGGAAACGCTGTTTCTCCAGTATAAGGGTGCCGTTGTAAAGGCGCAAGCTGCGGCTACAAATCTTACCACAATGTTGCGGATTGGCATTTTGGATGGTATTGCCGTGGATGATCTGCTGACTCCGGCGTTGCGGGAGATGAGTCAAAAGTACCCCAACATTGAGGTGGCACTATTTTCTTTTGGATATGAAGAGCTGGCAACCAGACTCTATGACGGCCGGCTGGATCTGATATTCAGCCGCAAATTTGACGTGGAGCACAGAAATGAAATTGAATACCGTTTAATTGAAAAAACAGAGGATTATCTGGTTGCAAGGGCAGGCTATCCGTTGAGCGGAAAGAGACGAAGACTTACTGCTAACGATTTGCGATATGATACATTAACTGTCGTCACGGAATCAGAAAACGATATGTCCATCAAATCCGTTACGGATTGGTTTCAGACGTGTGATGTGCTGCCAAGATTTCGGAATACGCCTTCTTACCATGCTTCGCTGCAGTGGGTGAAGGCTGGCCTTTGCGTTACAGTTGCGGATCGGCGCAGTATTTTGCCATCGGAGGGGCTGGTCAAGATTCCATTAGAGCAGTTCCGGGATCCCAGCCTTGTGCTGGCTTGGGCCAATTCCAATCAAAATGAGGCCCGACGGCCTTTTGAACAGATGGTAATGGAAGCGGAAATCAATCCCCATAAAGACTTTGCCATGTATGCAGCGGATCCGGATATGTGATTAGATACAAAAATCCGATTAAGCCATACGCTTTCGTTATACAAAAAAATAAATAAAATTTTTTGTGATAGAATATCAGGATTTTACCCGAAATTTCCGGTAAAATCCTGATATTTTTGCATATTACTAAATATTGGATGCTTTCTTGACAGTATTTTTACCGCTGGACTATACTGAAAACACTGAGATTTGAAACTTTTTATCGACTATCTCAGGAAGCAGATTGAAGGGAGAACCGTCTATGAGCAAACGATTTTCACACCTACTTGAACCGATCAAAATCGGGAATCACATTCTGAAATCCCGCATGATTGCCCCACAGGCTTTGCCCCATTATCTTCAGGGGTCCGAACCCTATCCTGGAGACGCAACCATTCGTCATGTTTCCAATATTGCAAAAAACGGCGCTGCAATTGTGGCATTTGGAGCCTGGGACGACACGGATCAACGCAAAGCCGGCGGTACAGCCAGCCATTTCCCGATGTTTGATTATTCGGACCCTGCCAATGAAACGTATGTATGCCAATTAGTGGACTGCATTCATTTTTTTTATTCTCTGGCCTCGATTTACCTCATGCCGCTGGAGATGCCGAATTTCCAACCAAAGCCGTCCAAGAATAAACCATTTCCAATGTGGTTTTCTCCGGTGGAAAAAGTGTCGGATATTACCCAGCAAATGATCGATGACATGATTGCATTGGCTGTAAAAAAATGCAGATATTTTCAGCAGCTGGGCTTTGATATGGTGTCTTTACAGATGAGCTATCGAGAATTTGTTCATATTGGCGTATCCAAATTTTTCTCACCCCTGACCAATAATCGTACGGATGAATATGGAGGCGGACCGGCGGGGCGGGGAAAGGTCGCCCTGGACATGTGCCGTGCCATCAAGGAAGCATGTGGTAAGGACTTTCTCATTGACCTGTGGATTGCCGGTGAGGAACAGGATCAGGGGGGAATTACTGTTGCGGATACAGTGGAATTTGCACGTTTGGCCGAAGGAGTTGTAGATATTCTGCAGATTCGCGGCGGTAATATAAATCCGGTGCATCCCACTGGATTTAACTCTGAGGAGGGAAAACCATGTACGCTTCATGTGGCAAAAGCCGTGAAAGATAGCGGGGCTAACCTGGTTGTTGCGGCTGCCGGCGGCTATGGAGATCCTGTCTGGAATGAGAAATACATTTCGGAAGGTATGCTGGACATGGTGGCGATAGGCAGACAATTCATTTGTGATTCAGACTATGGAAAAAAGATTTATGAAGATCGGCCGGAAGATATTGTGCCATGTCAGCGCTGTGCTAAATGTCACGTTCCCTATGAGAATGGCCCCTGGATTTTTGTCTGTTCTGGCAACCCGAAAATGGGCCTTGCTAATCGGCTGGATCATATGGTTTCTGCGCCGGCCTATCGAAAAAAAGTTGCTGTTATTGGCGGTGGAGTTGCCGGAATGGAAGCAGCCTTGGTAGCGGCGCAACGTGGACATCATGTAACGCTATTGGAACGTACCGACTATTTGGGCGGGCAATTACGACATGCGGATTATCCAGCGTTTAAATGGCCGCTGCGAAATTTTAAAGATTATATGATTCGGCAGATTCTCAAATCCGATATTGATTTGAGATTACATGTAGAGGCCACCCCGGAGTTAATCCGTACGGAAGGGTATGATGCCGTAATTGTGGCCTGCGGGTCTCATCCAAACCGCCTCCCCATTGCGGGAGCAGATAAAAGCCATGTTTGGATGCCCATCGATGTTTATGGTCGAGAGGAAGAGCTGGGACGCAATGTGGTTGTTGTCGGCGGAGGCGAAATTGGTGCGGAAACCGGCCTTTATTTGGCTGAGAGTGGACACGAGGTAACCTTGTTGACTCGGCAAGTCCGGGTAGCACCTGATGCGACAGGAACACATTACCGGGAGATGTTTGAGGAGCGATGGGAAGCGGAGCCAAGATTTCGGTATGTTACGGAAGCGGTTACCCAGGCGATTACAGATGAGGCTGTGGTATATACAAAAAATGGGAAACTGCATCAGGTTTTGGCGGACAGTGTGGTGTTGGCCGGAGGACGTGTTGCAGACATTGATTTTGCGCTGCAGTTCTACGAAAGCGCGAATGAATTCTACATGGTGGGCGACTGTAAAACACCGGGAAATGTCCAAAGGTGCATGCGCTCAGCTTACGCTGCAGCCAGTCGTATTTGAACGCGCAAGATATAACAAAAACGGATACCATCATGGGGATTTTGTATCAGTAGGCGGCATTTTTTGTGTTACAATCCACCCATGGAATTCCGTTAGCAGAATAATACACAGACCGCTTTGAAAGGATGAAATGGAATGAATGCACCGTTAAAAGGTCTGAAATCTCCGTTGGAAATTCGAGGGAAAATGCTTAAATCCCGGTTTATGTATCCGATTGCTCAGGTTCATTTTTTGCAGGGACCTGAACCGTATCCAGCGGATCCCACTGTTACTTTTTATGAACGAATTGCAAAAAATGGTTGTGCTTTGGTGTTGACGCAGGATTCAACCAATCCTGACCAAAGAATTATGCCGGGACATGATACGCCGCATTTCTCCATGTGGAATATGGAAGATAAGGCTTGTCAGAACTATTTCTGCCAGTTGACAGAATTTGTTCATATGCAGGGAAGCTTTATCGGGGTAGAGCTGTCCCCGGATCGGGGACTCCCCTATTGCGTGAATGATCCCGATCAAAAAATTGATTTTCCGCATCCGGGTTCTGAATCTCCGGAGGCGCTTCAGCTGAAAGAAGATTTTGCGCCATGGATGGACGGCGGACCTGAGGGACGAGCAGTACCAAGCCCGGATTGGAACCCAGCGCCTAAAAACGTCTACTTTACGGAAGAAAAAATGGATGAATATATTGATATTATGTGTAACAAGGCGCTCAAGTATAAAAATCTGGGATATGACGCTGGACTTATTGATATGGGCGATCACTTTTATATTGGTCAGTTTTTGGAGTCCTATTGTAATTTCCGTACCGACGAATATGGAGGATCCTTTGAAAATCGCATGCGCTTCGCCGTCAAGGTGGTAAAAGAGTTGCGGCGTCGATTGGGAAATGACTTTATTCTGGTGGGGAATATGCCGGGTACCAATGGAATGCCTCGCGGGCCTATGATGGGGCTCACCTATGAAGAGAGCGCAATGTTCTTAAAAGCAATCGAACCATACGTGGATATTGCCTTAATTCGGGAAGCAGATTGTCAATTCCCGCTGGAACCTCGTGAGTCCGAGACAATCCCATATGCAAAGAAAATGAAAGAAATGGGTGTGAAGATCAAAATGGCCTGCGCTACGCCATATATGGATCTTCAAAAAATGGACGATGCGATTACTTCAGGCGCCTGCGATATTATCATGTCCGGACGTATGTTTCTCTGTAACGATCGGCTGGGAGAGATATTGGAGCGCGGAGAGGTGGACGATCTGGTTCCCTGTATTGAATGTGGCGTTTGTCGTGGCACGTCCCCGGTTAAAGATTGGATGAGCCATTGTACCATCAATCCGGTGTTGGGGATGGAGCATCGGCTGAGTCATATTATTCGGCCCGTGACAAAAAAGAAAAAAGTTGCTGTCATTGGAGGTGGCCCCGGTGGTGTGACGTGTGCACTATGGCTCAAAGAACGGGGACATACGCCTGTAATTTTTGAAAAAGGATCGACCATTGGAGGACAGGTCAGCCATTCAGACCAGCCCAATTTCAAGTGGAAGCTTCAGCGGTATTTGGAATTTCTACGACATCAGGTTGATAAGCAAGGTGTGGAACTCCGGCTGAATACAGAGGCAACTCCGGAGGCAATTTGTGCAGAAAATTTTGATGTTGTCATTGCGGCCACTGGAGCCAGACCAAAGCTGCCCAATATTCCGGGGGCGGAAACGGCAAAGTGGAACCCGGTTAATATCTATGAACATACGGATGAAATTGGGAAACGTGTAGTGGTAGTGGGGGGGTCTTCGGCTCCTTCCGAGGCAGCACTGTATTTGGCCCAAAAGGGGCATGAGGTGACGCAGATCAGCCGTCAAAATATCATCGCGTATGACCTCAATCCCATTCACCAGCGTGCGTACTACAATCTTTGGGCCAGAGATTTTGGCGTAATTGAAATCCACAATGCCTGCACGACGAAAATCGAACCTGGAAAAGTTACTTACCGAGATGCCGATGGTATGTCCCATGAAATAGAATGTGACGATGTGGTAGTAGCTGGTGGTATGACGCCCAACTGTGAGGCAGCAATGGAGTTTTACGGCTGCGGGCCGGAGTACTATGCCATTGGAGACTGCCGGAGCCTTGGCACAATGCGGACTGCAATTCGGGATGCATATACTTTGGCCATGCGGATTTGATTTACATAGGAGGAATTTATGATGGCAAAGAAGAACGGCTATGTAGTGGTGCGTGGCGGAGTCAGCGGAGCAGGACGCTACATGAGTTTAAAACTGGCACAGGCGGGTTATGACGTGTTTGCCAATACAGCTGATGCAGCGCACAATTTTCGGGGAGACATCCTGATTAAAGAATGTGCGGATCTGGGTGTGAAGTTTGCATATAACAGCGGGAATCCGACAGATTATGCAGTTGCAGAAAAGATTGTATCGGATGCCGACCGAGCAATAGGGGGAAAAATGCTCTGTTATATCAATAATGATGGTGTGGTAGACGGTTCAAGGCTCACACAACTGACGCCCCCGCAGTATCAGGAACTGTTGGATATGCATTTCTTAACGCTGCTCCACTGTGCAAAAACTGCGGCCGACCATATGGCAAAACAGGGTGGCGGCATGTTCATCAATACGGCGGCGCTGATGCCATTTCCAGGGGAAGAAGCAGATTTTACACTGGAAATCAGCTTGTACGAGGCGTTTACACGGTCCTTGGCGAAGACCTATGCACCTATGAACGTGCGGTTTAATACAATTCTTTCGGCACCCTTGGCGTATCCGCCGGATCCACAGCTGGCCCCTCAGGAAGCGCCAAAGGAAGAGGAGCATGAACTTCAGTTTGCACCGGTCATATCTACCGAATCACCAGATGAATTTTTGGATATTTTGCTTAAAGTGGTGGAGTCACCCGGAATGACAGGTCAGGTTTTTGCCCCCAACGTAAGATTTTGAATTACAAAATCAATACATTTTCTATATTGAAAGGGGGGATAGCCATGTCGAATTTATATTCCCATATTTTGCAGCCCTTGCGTGTTGGAAATGTGATCCTGCGGAATCGGTTGTTTACAGCGCCCATGGGGTTGCACAGCCTCCAAGGAAGTGAGCCATATCCTACGCAAGCTGTCATTCAGCATTACGCTGAGAAAGCAAAGGGCGGAGCGGCAGTAGTGACTTGCAGCGGCACCCGGGCTTATACGACACCCTCCGATCATTGCCATATCTGCTATGACCTCTATTCTGGAGACTGTCAGCATTATTTGAGTCAAATGGCGGATGCAATTCATTTTTATGGTGCAAAAGTATCCATGGAAATAACCGCATCGCCGCGGGACGGTACATATCAGGCATCTGGCGGCAATCAGGTAATGGGACCAGGCAACCAGATCTCAAAAGAAATTACAAAAGAGGTTATGGAGGAGACACTGGAAAATCTCAAACTCCAGGTTACGACATTAAAACGTCTGGGATATGATATGGTGATGTTGCATATTGCCTACAATATGGGACTCTTGGGCAGTTTTATCAGTACTCGTCTCAATCGCCGGACAGATGAATACGGCGGACCGATTGAGAACCGAGTACGATTCCTAAACCAATGCTGTGATGCCATCCATGAAGCAGCGGGAAACGACTTTCTGATCGAATTGCGGATGTCCGGAGAACTGCCTGAAGAAGATGGATTTACCATTGAGGACGCATGCAAAATGGCAAAGTGCATGGAGGGGCATGTAGATCTTATTCAGGTTCATGCTCCAACGGAATGGCAGGCGCATCCCATGAGTTTCGAACCGCATCTCCCGAATCTTTGGATGGCAGAGGCTATTAAGAAAAGCGGGACCCAAATCCCGGTAGTGACTATTGGCGGCTATCAGGATTTGTGCGAAATCGATCAACTTTTGGCAGACGGGAAAGCCGATGCGGTGAGCATGGCTCGCGGGTGGCTGGCAGATCCGTATCTTGGTGTGAAGGCACAGCAGGGAAGAGGCCAGGATGTTGTCCCCTGTGTTCAGTGTATGCGATGTCATGACTCTGCCTGTATAGAGGGGACTACCTTTGTCTGTACGGTAAATCCGCGTATGGGCATTGAACATAATCTACTGGATCGGGGAAGTCTCTTGCAGGAAGCACGGCAGCCAAAGAAGGTTGCAGTTGTCGGAGGTGGTCCGGCTGGTATGGAAGCGGCTTTGGTACTTCACCGGCGGGGACATGCCGTGACACTGTATGAAGCCACGGACCGTCTGGGCGGTCAGCTCAACTTTGCCGATTATGCTCCTTTCAAAGCTGCGTTGGCAAAGTATAAGAGCTGGCTGATTCGACAGATTGAGCAATCTCAAATACCAATTGTGTATGGGGTCCGGCCCAGCCGGGAACTGTTGCTTGAAAAGCAGTATCAGGTCGTCATTGCCGCGCTGGGAGCCGTACCTGTCAAGCTTCCTCTGCCAGGTGCAGCGCAAGCTATCCCGGCTCCAACGATCTTTGGCCAGACAGAAACACTTGGACAGGACATTGTGATCATTGGCGGTGGCCAGGTGGGGTGCGAAACTGCACTGTATTTGGCGCAGTTAGGGAAACATGTGACAATCCTGGAGATAAAACAGGAGATCCTTGAGGATGCTTCTCCATCCTATCGGAATCGACTGAAGCGCAATCTGATGGTTATGGGAGAGCAGGTCAGAATCATTACCAGCGCTCGTTGTACGGCGATAGGCAGGGAAACCAACTATGCCGATGCACAGGGCCAAACCCATACTGTATGCTGCGATAACGCAGTATTGGCGGCAGGTATGCGCGCAGAAACGGATGCTGCAATGGAACTGTTTGATTCAAGCTATGCTTTTTCTATGATTGGAGACTGTCAAAAGCCAGGAAATGTGCAAAAGGCTGTTCGATCCGCTTTCTCAACAGCAATCTTAATATAAAGGAGGTTCAATATTATGAAAAAAGGACTATCTCTCATTTTAATTTTGACCATGTTTGCCTCGTTTTTACTTGGCTGTGGCAATGTAGATTCCAACGGTTCCGGTTCTTCTGTAGAGCCGTCGCCAGTCGAAACAGCAGAACCGGAGAAAACGGCGGCACTTTCTATGGATGAGCCGACTGCTTCCGAAAATTCTACTGTAGAGGACAGCAAGCAGGAAGAAGATCCGTCTGTTTTGAGAGTGGAATATGATCTACCTCTGTTTGATGAAACTCGGACAATTTCCTATTGGAGTATTTGTCAGGGAATGGACGAGAGCAAGGGAAGTTACTTGTTTTGGCAGCGGCTGGCAGAGGAAACTGGCGTTCAGGTGGAGTTCGTGGATGCCAATGAAGAAAATGCAGCAGAGCGGTATAATCTTATGATGGCCACCGGAGATTTGACAGATATTATTGAAGAAAAGGGGCTCACCACAGGAACATCGTCCAAGTCTCCTTATACCGGAGGGTATACGCAGGCGATTGCTGACGGCATGTACATGGATTTAACGGAGATCATTCCAGAATCCTGTCCTAACTATTGGAGCCTCTTAGAGGAAAATGAATCTGTTTATCGGGATTTGGCTTTGGATGACGGAACACTGTATTGTTTTGCAATGATTTACGACCAGCCATATGGACCGGAGCAGGGAGCGTGGGTTCGGACAGATATGATGAATGAGGCCGGTATTACGGAGATTCCTACCACAGAAACCGGCTGGCTGGAATTATGGAAAGCAATGAAAGCGGAAAACGTGGTAGAGCAGCCGACACGGGCGAGTAATCTAGGAGATTTATACCCGAATATTGCAGAAGCCTATGGCACGACCGCTTCCTCCAGTTTCCTGGTAGATCTTCAGACGGGAGAGGTGTTCTATGACCTTATCAGTGATAATTACCGGGATTATCTGGAGTTTTTCCGTCAGGTGTATAGTGAAGGTTTAGTAAGTTCCGATTTTTATAGTGTCAGCGAAACCAGCATGATCGACATTGATAGCGGCCTAATTGCTACCTATGAATGTGTGTTGGGTGCGGCCAATCAAATGACTGCGAATGGCCTTCAAATGGCGGCTTGTCCCGCAGTACATTTAGAGGATTATGAGGTTGCACAGCCCAAGCTGATTGACTATGAAACCTGGTCATCTCGGATTAAAACCGGAACATGGTGCTGTATCAATGCAAATACTGAAAATCTTGAGGCAGTGCTCCGGTGGTTGGACTTCCTATACAGTGATTATGGCATCCGGGTCTCCAACTATGGATTTGATGAAGGAGTCAGCTATGAATATGTGGACGGCCAGATTCAGTTGACGCCCGCCATGCTGGACCGCGATGAAAATATGATTGTAGGTCGCATGCAGTATACCATGAAAGAAGGCCCCAGCTATATGTATGCGCAAATTGAAATGCCCGTTTCATCAGAATTTCTGGTAGAGTCTTATAATACTTGGTGCGATTTTGATCGGGAGGCCGCCCTGTACAGCACTATGCCCACCGGCGTCAATTTGGACGAAAGTGAAAATGAGATTGTAGCCAGCTTGATGAGCGATATTGAGACATACGTCTCGACTACCACGATGCAGTGGATGACCTGTGCCACAGATCTGACGGATGAGAGTTGGAACGCATATGTTTCCTATATCGAGGATTCTGGTATTTCTGATATAATTGCTGCCTACCAGAGCGCATATGACCGCTATTTAACAAAATAAACGGCATTGCACAGGGCTTCTCTGGGTTGCAGGGAAGCCCTATCCGGTCTAGAAAAGGAGTAATTTTATGACAATTGATGAATTGCGTGTGTGTGCGAAACTTCCGCCACCGAAAGAGAAACAGCATTCTGGACCGCCTCCCGGATGGGTTCCTCCATCGCCTCCGCCGGAGATGGAATCCATATGTGAAAAAGCAATCAAGTCTGTGGAATTTGTAGATCATGCAAAGAAAGACCTGGATCATGTTCTGCTGACTGCTTCAGAAGATAATGAATCCGCACTCTATGTTCGAAATGGTGCAAAAGTTTCAGCTGCTCACAGTGTTATGAAAAAAGAGGGCGGTGCTCTGGTTCGGGAGATCAAAGACAGCAGTGGTGCCATTCAGGATACGCTGCCAATGCTGAGAGGAATCAACAGCACTGTTTTGGTCAATGGAACCGGAACGGAACTGCATTTGAGCGATTGTCAGATCCTGTCGCCATGCGACCCCGGAGACATGGAACTGGAGGCGGCCAACGGTGTATTTGCCGTGTTTCAGGGAAGAGCTTTTTTGAAACATGTAAAAATTCACGTGAATGGCGGATTTGGGCATGGATTGTATGATTCCCAATTTGGCGCCATTTACGCTTCTGACTGCAGTATCTTTACAACGGGCCATTGTGCTTCTGCGCTGGCCACGGATCAACCGGGCGGGGATCTATATATTACCAATACTTATGCGGTATGTACAGGACCGGCTTCTGCTGGCGTCTACGTGGATGGCGGAAGTCATGCGGAACTTTATAATTGTCAGCTGGAATCGAGCCGGGGAGAGGGAGCGGTTCTTTGCAACGATGGTTTTTTGTCGATTTTCGGAAGTATATTACGAGGCACCGTGGGGGCAAAGATTTGGCAGCCCGTTTCTCAGCCTGGGAATATGAAACTTTCTGATTGTACCATTGTTTCCACGGTGGATTCCGCCTTCGTCTTTGACGGAGGCTATGGAATTGTAACCATGGAAAATTGTACGTTGTTGCCTGCATTGGGACAGTGTGCCATTGAAAGCCGCAGATGTCCGCAGCACTATGACCATATTGGAAACGGGACGGCCATTTTAAAAGACTGTACGGTTTATGGGGATGCAGGGGCTGCTGATGATTGCAGTTTGTCATTGCGGCTGGAACATTCTATAATTCAGGGGAAGCTGCATCATGTGAATGTAACCGTAGGGTATGGAAGCAGGATAGTATTTACAGGCGATAGCCAGATAGAAACTTTGACGGTAGATACACTGGACAGTTTAACGTCCATTTGTCCCTGTACCATTACTTATGTGCCTATGGATGGCGGCATTCAAGGGACCTATGACCTTCCCGGCGGCGGACGTTTGGTGCCCCGGGAAATTGCACCTTAAATATTTTTCTATGATAGACAAAAACGGGGAATTGTTTTTAGCAGGAGGAAACTATATGAATCACAGATATTCCCACATACTTGCTCCAGTTCGAGTGGGAGACCTGATTTTGAAGAATCGGTTAATCAATTCAAAATCAATTCCGGAAGGGCTTCAAGCTCAGGATCCGGCTGGATATCTCACGGAGCAGACAATTTCATTTGCGGCGAACATTGCAAAAAACGGAGCGTCCGTTGTTACGTGCTCTCCGGGAATGTTCCGGATGTTTCAGGGGCGTACATTTTTTACCAGCCCTTGGGATATGGAAGATCCGAATATTCAGGCCAATTTCCGACGTATGATTGAACGCATCCATCAGTATGGTGCGGCAGCCAACGCGTCAACCATGTGCAACGTTCCAAACGATGTATCAATTTCACAGCTCAGGGATATGTCGATTGTTCCCACGGAGTATACGCCTGGCCCTGAGTGTCCCTTTGATATGGAAGGGAATTTGCCGCCGGAAATCAGCAAGGAACAGATCAGAGAGTTTATCGATCAGTTTACCCAATGTGCAGTACGATTGAAGGCCATGGGCTTTGATATGATCAATGTTTATGCTAGCTACAATGCGTCTCTTCTGGCAAAATCACTGTCTCCGGTGTTTAACCAGCGCACGGATGAATATGGAGGATGCCTGGAAAACAGAGCGAGACTATTGCTGGAACTTCTTACCTCTGTAAAGCGGGCCTGTGGACAAGGATTTCCCATTGAGCTTCAGCTTTCGGGACGTGAAGGAGTTAACCATGGATATACGGCGGAAGACTTTGTGGAGTACTGCAAAATTTTCGACCAAGCCGGTGTTGTGGATATTATTCAAATCCGCGCATGGAGCGGGGATATGACGCATGCCAGTTCTTATAACTGCAAAAGAGAGTATCCGACAAATTTGGCATTTGCAGAGATGTTGAAACGGGAAAATCTTCGAGCTCTCGTGGCGCCGGTAGGCGGTTTTCAGGATTTGGATCTATTGGAAAGCTTTTTGCGGGAAGGCCGTACGGATTTGGTGGCTATGGGCCGGGCCTTTATTTGCGATCCGGAGTATGGAAAAAAGCTTTATGAGGGCAGAGGAGAAGATGTGATTTCCTGTCTGCGCTGCGATAAATGTCATAGCGGTATTTGTGCAGTCAATCCGCGAGTCGGTATAGCGCCCAGTCTTCTTGAAAAGGATGAGGAGAGACAGGGGCCCCCACAGAAAGTGGCGGTTATTGGAGGCGGCCCGGCGGGGCTTTATGCAGCGGCGGAGTGCGCACGGCTTGGACATCAGGTTACGCTGTTTGAAAAGGAAGATTTTTTAGGCGGTCAAGCACATCACGCAGATTTTATGCCGGAGAAGTGGTGTATGCGGGATTATAAGGATTCCCTGGTTCACCAATGCGAAATTCAGGGAGTGGCATTACAAACAGGCGTGATGGCGACGCCAGAACTTATTTCTGCCGGCAATTACGACGCTGTCATTGCGGCTTGCGGCTCTGAACCAAAAGTCGGACCTGTAAAGGGGAGCGACTTGCCCCATGTATGGAAACCGATCGATGTATTTGGGAGAGAGCGAGAGCTTGGAAATGCCATTGTGGTAGTTGGCGGTGCTATGATTGCAGTGGATACTGCGCTCTACCTGTGCCATAATGGACATCATGTGACACTGATCACCCGCAACAGAGAGGCAGCCTATGACAATACCAGCCATTCTAACTTTCAATTTCGTGAAGCACTGGCAGCGGAACCAAATCTTACGATATTAACACGAGCTGATACGCTGGAAATTACAGAAAACGCTGTAATTTGCCAGATCACAACTGGAGGAGCTGATGGGTTTGGACCTCCGGGGATGCCTGTGATTCCTGGCAGTGAAAAAGAAATTGTTCCGGAACGGACAGAACACCGGATAATCCACTGCGATCATGTGGTGTTTTCAGCGGGCCGCCGCCCGAAAATTGACGAATGTATGGCCTTTGCCGGATTGACTCCCAAATTTTTTGTGATTGGAGATGCCAATATGCTCTCTGGTGATCCGGAGCATCTGAACCCCGGTGAACTGCCAAAGTTTAATTCCAATACGACAAAACACGGAATTCGCCATGGAGTTTTAACCGGATATGCAGCGGCGCATATGATTTGAATGAGTTTAAGACGGCATTCTTTTTAAAGAATGCCGTCTTAACTTTGTGTATAAAGTGTGCTATGCAAAAAGCAGAGGGTGTCATGAAAAACATGCTAAAACCTTTTCCAAAGGAAAAGCATTACTTCATTATTTCAATTCCATGCATATTGCCAAGACCTGTATAATATTGCAATGCAGTTTCCCATGCGGTTCTGGCGGCATTACTGAGATAACCACCTTTTAGAGAGGCAACGCCTAAGGTACGTTGACATATCGGATAGCGAATGTCGAGGAATCGCAAGTTGTTTTTACAGGTATTTAGACGCATATGGTGCTTCTGGTACAGCGCGCCTGCCGGCAGAAACATAACGCCTTGATTTCTGCACAAGAGTTCATAGGTCAAATCGCATTCAGAGACTTTTATACGAACTTTAGGATCAAAGCCAGCCTGATGACAAAATTCACGCTGCTGGTCATCAAAAACAGTGCCACCTGCACTGAAAATAAAATATTCGTTGGAGAGCTCTGTGAGATCAACGGAATTTTCTGCGGCATAACTGCTATCCTTGGAAACGGCCAGCAAATAGCGTTCTTGGATCAGGGGCTTCCACAAAAGCTTTGGAGAACTTGCAATGGGAGGGGTAATGGCAAAATCTGCTCCATGGGTTTCCAAAAGATGTACAGTATCCGATGGAGTGGCAGTACGGTGAAACAACTGAATCTTAGGATACTTTAGCAGATATTCATAGAGAAAGCCGGCCACGACCTCATCAGAAGGAGAAAGAATCATAACGCTACCGGCATCCGCAGTGCTGGCATCCTTGATTTCACGCATTGCGTCGTCATACTCCGCGAGCATTTGTTCCACGCGAAATAGGAATACTCTACCGGCATGATTCAGGTGAATTCGGTTGGCTTCTCGAACGAACAAGGGAGCGCCTACTTCAGCCTCCATCCTGGCGATGGCACGGCTTAATGCTGGCTGCGTCATGTGAAGTTGCTCTGCAGCACGGGAAATATGCTCTGTTTGAGCGACAGTACGAAAGTAAACAAGGTAGGATATTTCCAAGTTAAATCCCTCCAACGTAGATGCTGGAATGATTATAACATGTTTTTTCGTTTTGTGCGAAATTTCGTGAGAGGAGTCTTATTATTACAAATCAATCATGGTAGTAATATAAAATTAGAATTTTACAACATGCTAAATACAGCCTATAATATTTTCATATCAAACATTTTATATAAAGGAGAGCGCCACATGACATTAGAATTACAGGTCAAGAAGTTATTGGGCATCAACGCGGTACAAAATATCATGGCAAAGTTCCAGTACTATTATACCGTCAGCGATTATGATTCCATTCTTCAGCTATTCTATCCAAGTGACACCAGCAGCGCTGAAGTGCCGGGAGGGAAATACATCGGTATCGAGGCAATCAAAAAAGGAGCCTTTGGAGGGTTTCCGGGCGGACCGATGCCAGCGCCGGAAGGAATGGAAAAACCCTCGCCAAACGGTCCGGAAGAAAAAGGTCCGGCAGGACCTCCGAATATGGGAGGCGGACGGCTGCAGATTCATACGTTAACAACTCCCCTGGTGGAAGTTGCAGATGATGTAAAGACTGCAAAAGCCTTGTGGATGAGTCCCGGATTGGAAACCGGTGGCCATGTGGGTGATTTAGCCGGTTCTTGGGCATGGGAGAAATTTTATGTGGAGTTCATTTGTGAAAATGATAAATGGTATATCTGGCATTTTCATCAGATTGACATTCTCTGCTCTTTCTTTTATAAATCCTGGACTGATGATTTCTTTACGCACAGCTTGATGCATGTGCCGGAGGAATACAAAACCTTTGATCAAAAGTGGGAGTTTATCAATAAAAACAATCGTTCTGGAAACCCATTGACGAAGACCTATTTCTACGATCAGGAGATTGCGCCCTTTATGGATGTGGAACTGCCTGAACCCTATGAGACTTATTGAGGAGGAAAAGCCATGAACAGAGAATTCCATACGACAAATGCACCTGAGCCATTGGGGCATTACAGCCAGGGCGTGAAGCAGGCCGGTTCCACACAGGTATCTATGCAGTTTCCGGTTGATCCTGGCACTGGAAAAGTAGTGAACGGTGGCATTGAAGAACAGACGGCGCAGGTGCTGAAAAACTGTGAAGCGGTGATGAAGGAAGCGTTTCTTGGGTTGCATGTAATTGTCAAGACAACGGTTTATCTAAAGAATCTGGATGATTTTCAGGCATTCAACAAAGTTTATCAAACATTCTTCCCAGACATCAAGCCGGCTATGACAGTGGTGCCTGTTCAGGATTTGCTGGTCAAAGACGCGCTTTTGATGATTGATATGGTTGCTTGCAAGTGATTTGACAAAATGATATGATAAAGGAGGAGCTATTTTGAACAGAGTTGTAGCGTTATTTATGTGCCTGTGTTTGTGCTTTGGTGTACTGTCAGGTTGTGGTAGCACTCCAACGGAATCCGGCCAAAACCAAGAAGAGGCAACATCTGTGGCTGTATCTGAAGCACCGGAAGTGTCGGAAAATATCCCGGAAGGTTCCAGTCCTGAAGAATCGCAAGTAGAAGGAATCGCGTCCTCTGCAATGGAGGAAACCGGAGAGGTTCAACTGGCAGACAATGTTTCACTGCCAATTGTAGATGAGGTCATGACTTTTGATATGTGGTGCTCAGCACCACCGGGAGGACTTTCTGTTGTAGGGTCTCCGATTATGGAGTATATTACAGAGCAAACCAACATCTCGTTGGAGCTTCTGGAACAGAACATGATGACGGCAAACGAAAAGTTTAATTTAATGGTGGCATCCCAAGATTACCCTGATATCATCAGCGCTTTTGATGAGAGCTATACTGGCGGTGCGATAAAGGGGTATGAGGACGATGTTATCATAGACTTAACAGACCTGATGGAAGAAAATGCTCCCAATTATATGGCCTATATCCAGCAGGATGAACAGAATTTACGGGATGCATATAACGATGATGGGCAAATCCTGTTTATGAATGGCTATAATGATGAATATGTACAGGCACGGGGAAATGTGATCCGTAAGGATTTGCTGGACAAATTGGGACTGGAGATACCCACAACCTATGAAGAATACCATGACGTTCTTTTGGCGTTTAAGGAAGATGGTATTAAATATCCCGTCTGGATGCCGCAATCGCTTCAAAGTGGAGCATTTTTATCCGCAGGTTATGGTATTTCCGGTTATACGTTGCAAACTTCCGGCACCCATTTCTTCCAGAAAGACGGCACAGTATATTCCAGCCTTTTGACAGAAGAATACAAAGAATTTTTGCAGTTAATGCACGAGTGGTATGAGGAAGGCCTTATGGCGGCTGACTTCTATGCAATTGTAGATGACATGGGATCCGCCAGTGAAGCAGAAATCTTGAATGGCAACGTTGGCATATGGTATCATATGGCTGATAAGATTGGTACCTACAATGAAAGTGCCGCTGTTGATGGTTTTTATGCGGTAGGACTCGCCGATGCTGTGCAGCAAGAGGGCGATATCAGTCATTTCTATCAGAATGAGGGAAGCAGTAAGAGCACCAACAAGGGAATTTCCATTTCTGTTCAGGCTGAAAACCCGGAAATAATTTTGCAGTTCTTTGATTGGTTCTTCACCAAGCAGGGCAGTATTGTAGCAAATTATGGGATCGAGGGAGAGTCCTATACACTAGACGAGGACGGAAATCCCCAGTACACGGATTTGATTGCGAATAACCCGGATTACACCTTCCAGCAGATTGCGCTGCTTTATTGTTGGTGTGATATTCCAACCATTGTAGACCGGGATCGTTCCTTTGAAGCAACCTATACCCAGGAGTCAATGGATGCGATTGCGCTCTATGGAGAGAATACCGACGGCGCCTATGAGATGCCTAGCAGAATCAGCTTTACCACAGAGGAAAGCGAAGAATACGCCAGCCTGATTGGTGATATTGAAACCACAGCAGACGAGCGGATTATCCGTTTTGTCATTGGCGAATATGATTTTGACTCGGATTGGGATACCTTTATTGAGGATCTCAAGGATATGGGCCTCGAGCGTTGTATTGAACTCAAACAAGCTGCGCTGGATCGCTATAACGCAAGATAGAAATTTCACTGGATCGGGCGTTCCGTTTGGAGGCCCGGTCCACCCTGAATTGAGGAGGTAATTATGAAGAAAACGGTATATACGGCGGGAGAGCATCTTCTGACATCTACGATCAAGACTGAATATCTTGTGATCGAAGAAGGCGCTTGTTTAAAGGCGCCACAAGGGAAGTTTTTATCGCTGACTGTCAATGGGTGCGGACATCCCCTTCAGGCCGGTACATATCATGGAGACGTATGCCTGTCTGTTGCGGACGAGGTAATTGAGGAAACGTATCCATCCGTTCGTCGCAGAAATCCCATTCCCTTGAAAGCGGCCATTAGCATTCAAGATGGCAAGCTGAATCCGGCGCAGGGGGTGCCCGCAATTGTCCAGCATGGAACCGTTACGGACACTTTGGCCGAAGATATTTTTATTGCCACAGATGAGCCGAATTTTGCGGGAATTGTTGTAGACGGAACAGGAAGCTATACCATCAACCGTGCAAGAATTATCATGGATGGCGAAGCGAGTAATGATTTTGTTGGAATGGGGGCTGGCGTAGCCGCTATTGGCGATGCGGATGTGACCATCAATGACAGTGAAATTACCCTGTCTTCCGTGACACGTTGTGCAGTTCATGTAGGCGGTACCGGTACGGTTACAGTCAATGACAGCCATATGTCCAATGTGAGCCCTCAGGTTGAGATGGGAAGCTGGAGCTGGGGAATCGCAATTCGCGGCACCAACCGGCTCACTCAGTTGGCAGATGACGGAACCGTGTATTACAATCGCTGTACCATGCGTTCCAATGGCTGGGGTATCCTTTCTGTAGATGGTTCCAATTATGCACACATGTTTGTGAAGGATTGCGACATGGAGCTGGAGGGAGCAAATGCCCACGGTTATGGCGTGTTTTGTATCGGACCTACAGATATTCATTTGGATCACACTAAGCTGAATGTCAACGGATTCCCGGTATTACTTCGCGGCATGGAGCGCAAAGGTGTTTTAGATATTGTAAACGGGACAGAAATTCGGGGCCGCCGTTTTGGGCTTCATTCCCAGGGAGACACAGGAAGCGTTGTGACCATTAAGGACTCCAAAATTATTACTGACAAAGCTACAATGGTGATAAAGGGATCTTCTGGCACGGTATATCACATTGAAAATACAGTCATGGAACCAGGTGACGGTAAGATCCTTCAACTTATTGATAATGATGATCCTGGACTCTCCGGCACATTTGTGGATGTCAGTGTTTATGATCAAGCGGACACTTATATAGAGGGGCGCAACCTGACGGAGGTAAATCCGCAAGATGATATTACGCTGAATATTACGAATTGCTGCCTAAAAGGAGATCTGTTAAATTCTACTTCCAATTTACCCAGTCTTGCCAGCAAGGAAAAACCTGCGGAGCTCGTTATTCGTGATGTGCAGGCACCTGGTGAACTTGGGAACGAAGGCAAAATCAGTGGCCAGCCGCCAATGGGTGGCCCTGGCGGTCCGGGCGGGCCTGGTGGTCCCGGTGGCCCTGGTGGTCCGGGCGGGCCTGGTGGTCCCGGCGGGCCTGGTGGCCTTGGCGGCCCTGGTGGGATGCCGCCCTTTATGATGGCTGGAGATGCTCCCAAAAATCTGGTGGTTTATCTGAATAATACTTCACTGGAGGGCAAAATTAGCGCCGCGACACAGCACTATCGGGAAGGATTGAAATTCCTAGAAGAAACCATCCGTGAAGAACTCAGCAATGTGATCCAAACACCAGCGCCTACAGTGAATAACGGTGTAATTGTTTCTCTGGATGGAACAAGCGTATGGACTGTGACGGGGACGAGTTATATTACGTCTCTTACGCTGTCGGAAGGCGCTAAAATAATGGCTCCAGGAGGAAAGCAATTGCATGTGACAGTGAACGGTGAGAAAAGCGTGTTGAAACCTGGAACCATTACAGGTAAAATTGTGCTGTCTGTAGAATAGGATTGCATAAAGACAAAACATTTCAATGTAAAGAAGAATCCGTCGCTCTTCAAGAGAGCGGCGGATTTTATAATTTGTGATCTACGATAAAGGCGATGATGAGATTGGCGGTTCGGGTACATCCTGTATAAGTGCGCCGGATTTTACGCTGGGTTGAATGAAATTGGTATAGGCATATTCCCACAGACGATTGGACCCGGCGGCAGTGTTGCGATTGCGGCCCAAAATTTGACTGAGGCAGTTCCTGCGCTGTGCCCAGACTGTTCCGCCTGTGGCGGCGTTCAGCATGACTGGTTGGAGATTATCCATGGTATGGGCAAATTTGGCTTCCGGTGTTTCACCTGTTTCGAACTCCTCCCACAGAGAGCGGAGTGCTTGGGCCTGATCCTTCGGTAGAATGGAAAAGATACGGTCGGCCGCACGGGTTTCCCGTTGATGCTGCGTCTTTTGCGCTTCTATATCATAGGCATAGGTATCTCCAGCGTCGATTTCCACCAGGTCATGAATCAACAACATGGTCACGGTTTTTAAAATATCAATTTCTTCATTGGCGTACTCTTGGAGCAGAATGGCCATAATTGCTAAGTGCCAGGCATGTTCGGCATCATTCTCTTTTCGTTGGCCGTCTGAGAGATAGGTTTGACGCCCAATTTGTTTTTCTTTATCAACTTCCAGGCAAAATGCCATCTGCTGTTCCAGTCTGCTTTTTTCCATAACCTCCGGCCTCCTTAAGTCCATTGAATAGCAGATGTCCCTTGTCCTTTGAGGAATGCATTGACTTTTGAGAAGGGCCTGCTGCCAAAGAAACCGCGATAAGCCGATAGCGGGCTTGGATGTGCGGAAGTTAATATGAGCCGTGGCGCATCCGTATGGATCAGTGCTGCTTTTTTTATGGCGTAATTGCCCCAAAGTATAAACGCAATTGGCTGTGGAAATGCGTTGGTAGCGGCAATGACAGAATCGGTGAAGTGCTCCCAGCCAAAGGATTTATGACTTCCTGCTTGATGTGCAGAAACTGTTAAAATGGAGTTTAACAGAAATACCCCCTGCTTGGCCCAAGGAATCAGGCAACCAGTTTCTGGGGGTGATGTATCTAAATCCAAAGAAAGTTCTTTGTAAATATTCTGGAGTGATTTTGGAAGCGGGACGTGATTCGGTACGGAAAAACTCAGCCCGTGGGCCTGACCTGGTTCATGATAAGGATCCTGCCCCAAAATCACCACTTTAACCGTTTCCGGTGGGGTGAGGCGAAATGCGGAGAATAAGTCCTCTCGAGCTGGATAGACGGTTTCCCGTAAATATGCAGCATCTACCCGAGCACAGAGAACATTCCAGTAGTCTTTTTCCTGTTCTGCGTTTAAGTAAGGGGCCCAAAGGCCGGTTTCTTCAAGCTTCATAGAGATTCCTCCCTGTTGCCTATGGTATCATATTCCGTGAAGAATGTCGACAGCAAAAATATATCTTGCGGACTCGTAATAGTTCGAGTAAAATAAAAGCAGGAATGCTGTAAGGAGCGGTTCATTGTGAAGAGACTCATGGAATACATACGTCCTCATTTTGGCATTATGGGTATAGGACTGGCAATTAAATTCTTTGCATCCATGATGGATCTGGTCATTCCATCTGTTTTGGAGAAAATTATTGACGATGTGGTACCGCAAAAAAATGTGCGTCTTATTTTTTTGTGGGGCGGCATTATGGTGTTGTGTGCAGTGCTGTCCATATGCAGCAATATTACGGCCAACCGGATGGCGGCATCTTCTGCCGGAAAAGTAACAAAGGCCCTGCGTCATGATCTGTTTTCCAAAATTTCTCATCTATCTGCCGCACAGACGGATGCTTTTACGATTCCGTCTTTGGTGTCCCGTTTGACTTCAGATACTTATAACGTCAATGAAATGGTTTCAAGGGTTCAGCGGTTGGGTGTCCGTGGGCCGATTTTGCTGATTGGCGGTGTCTTGATTACGCTGACGATGGATCCGGTGTTGACGCTAGTGCTTATTGGAACATTGCCATTTATCTTTTTGGTAGTATACTTGGTCACGCGTTTTTCTGTTCCCATGTATACGTTTTGCCAAACCGTACTGGACCGCATGGTTCGGACAGTGCAGGAGAACGTAACCGGCGTTCGGGTCATCAAGGCGCTCAGTAAGACAGATTATGAGAAAAAACGCTTCGACCATGTCAATGAAGAGCTGAGCAACGCAGAGCAAAAAGCCAGTGCGGTGATGGCAATTACAAATCCTACCACTACACTGATTCTCAATTTGGGCCTTTGCGCTGTGGTGTTGGTCGGAGCAGTGCGAGTAAACAGCGGCGTAGCACAACCGGGTGCGATTATTGCTTTTTTAAGCTATTTTACCATTATTTTAAACGCAATGCTGGGAATTACCCGAATTTTCACCCTTTGCGCAAAGGGTGTGGCCTCGGCCAACCGCATTCGAGAGGTACTGGAGACACCGGAAGATATGTTGCCGGTATCCAAACCAGCGTTGGATACGTCAGCGAAGATTGTCTTTGACCATGTTTCTTTTTCTTATCACAAAAATGAAGACAATTTAACGGATGTGAATTTTTCTCTGTTTCCGGGACAGACATTGGGAATTCTGGGGACAACCGGAAGTGGAAAGAGTACCCTGATACAACTTTTAATCCGCTTTTATGATCCGGATCAGGGCGATATCTATGTCGATGGACAAAATGTTCGCAGCCTTTGCAGAGAAGTACTGTGTCAAAAGTTCGGAATGGCGTTTCAGAGCGATTTCTGGATGGCAGATACGATACGAGCGAATGTGGACTTTGGACGCGGCCTTTCGGATGAGGCCATTCGAAAAGCGCTGGATGATGCCCAGGCGGCGGAATTTGTGAATGCGTTTTCGGACGGCTGGAATCATAAGCTCACTGTTCGCGGGACAAATCTTTCAGGGGGGCAAAAACAACGGCTGCTTATTGCAAGAGCACTGGCAGGAAATCCCGAGATTTTGATTTTGGATGATTCCTCCAGCGCACTGGACTATAAGACGGATGCAGCGTTGCGACGATGTCTGCGCCGGGAATATTCGGAAACTACGAAGATCCTGATTGCACAGCGTATTTCTGCCATTCGCTATGCAGACCTAATCCTGGTACTGGATGATGGGAAAGTTGTGGGACAGGGCACCCATGAGGAATTGATAAATACTTGTCCTATGTATGCGCTGGTCGCTGAGAACCAGATGGGGGAAATAGAGTATGCAGAATAATTTTGGCGCACGCAAAGGACCGCGTACCAATGATATGACTGGAGACCGAAGAGTTCAGTCTCAGGCGCCGGTTCACAAAAAATATATTTTATACCGGCTATGGAGTTATCTCAGCCGGTATAAGGGCATCCTTTTATTGGCGGCGGTGTTGGCTGTGCTCAGTAATTTGCTTGGCCTTTTAGGCCCCAGCCTCAGTGGAAAGGCCATTGATGCAATTGGGATTGTGGCAGGAGAAGCGGATTTTTCGAGCGTACTGATTTTGGTGGGGATGATGACGGGATGTTACATAGCTTCGGCACTTTTGGGCTATGGACTCCAACTTCTAATGGTACGGTTAACCAGAAAAGTTGTCTATCGAATGCGGCAGGATGTGTTTTACAGTCTCAGCCGCTTGTCGGTGCGTTTTTTTGACCAGCATCAGACAGGTGATATTATTTCGATTATTTCCTATGATATTGACACAGTGAATGCATCGTTGTCTTCGGACTTTCTTCAGGTGGTTCAAAGCATTATCACTGTAGTGGGAAGCTTTGTCATGATGCTGTGGATTGCTCCGGAGTTAGTTCTTATTTTTGCGGTTACGGTACCATGTTCCATACTTTTGACTGGATTCATTACGAAAAAAGTTCGACCATTGTTTCGAAAACGATCCGCTTCTCTGGGAGAACTCAATGGATATGTGGAGGAAATGCTGTCCGGGCAAAAAACAACACGGGCTTATCATCAAGAGGATACGGTCATTTCTGGATTTGATGAAATGAATGAAGCTGCGGTGAAAGCATATACCCAGGCGGAATACTATGGCACGATGAACGGGCCTTCTGTGA
>CABRZL010000008.1 GCA_902475435.1 uncultured Eubacteriales bacterium
CTGAGTGCTGTGTAGTGAAAAATCTCACCAGAGTAATTGTCGTTATATGGAAGTACATTTGTGCTTAATTTCGTTAAAAATTCATCCAATAAACTCATCATCAAAATATGCCTCCTCACCCAAAATATTTCTGCATCAGCGTTTTTTTGAGTGTTTCCAGCTTTTCTAGGCTACTGCTGATGGTGGTTTTTGATTTGTTAACTCGTTGCTTAAATATGACAAAGTTTATTTGTAAGTCAACCGGTGGAATATAGATTTTGATATTCTGCATTTCTTGAGCATTGATATTGGCCTGCCCTATTGCTGTTTTGCACATACCTAAAAGCATTTGTTTGGAAAAATCTGTATTCAAAAACGCGGATAAAAATTCGGGCAGAACACGATCATTTACCCGGACACGAATAACAAAACCGGCTAAAACCATCATTTCATCCCTATCATATACGCAAGTCTTTCCCACAAGCTCTTTGCTGTTTGTTCGGTTAAATAGCACATCCCCACGCTGCACAGTACATTTTGGCAATTCAGATTCGGGCACATCAATTTGTTTAATATCTGCCAAATCTAACTCGCCACTGTAAGTAATGTTGTTCATACGCAAATACGGATGTTGACCGCCTTCAACGGCTGGCCTACTTGAACCATATCTGGCTTCTTGAATAACATCACGAATTGTTCCAACAGGCCATCCATTTTCATTGGCTGGAAATGTCCCAAACATCTCCACAAACCTTGCCTTGACCATCTCATCCAGCTTGTCCAGCTGCTGGCGGCGTTTGGCAATCAGGGCGCTGACCTTGTCCAGCTCTGCCGCAATTTTGCGCTGTTCGTCAAGAGTTGGAAGTGGGCACTCTTCATTCAGATATGATTTTACTTGCAAGTTGCGAATGCCAGTGGTTTTATTTTGCAACAAGTCAGTTCTACCAGAACAATGGAGATTCCACATAAAATAAAATACATATCTTGGGATGGCTATGGTTTGATTTACCCGCATTGCTTGGGTGAAATTGTTGCACAAATATATACTCTCTTCAATGGATTCATCACAAAACACTACCCGGCCAACCGGTGTTTTTTCTGTTCCACCCGATTTTTCTAAGATGATGTCACCACAATGGAGCCTTTTCTTTTCCACTTTGGATTCGTTGATACTGCGTACCACCACATCATCATAATTGATTCTGCCTTCGGGTGTAAAATTAGTAGTTCTCAATACTTTGGTACCAGTTTCATTTTCAGTACATTCGCTACCCCATTCACCAGCGATTTGGATTTCAAAAACATCCCCCAATCTCGCCATCACAGCATCCCCTCCAGTTCCAGCTCGTGCAGGTCTTCCATCAGTTCCATGGTGAAAGGGTACTCCACCGGCACATACTCCACCTTTTTGTACTTGTTGATGGACAGGTCATAGTCGTTGTCGGCAATCTCCTGTCTGGGCACAAAAAAGCTCTGCTCGGTGCGCTGGCGGCCAGCTTCCTGGTCCAGATGGTGGAACCGCTGGATGATGTCGGGAATGTCGTTGTCCGCCACCTCGCTGCGCTTGTCGTCCAGAGAATAGCCGTCGGCCTTCATATCATAGAACCAGATGTTTTCCGTGCCGCCTGCCCCGGTTTTGGTGAACACCAGCACCGCCGTGGACACCCCCGCATAGGGCTTAAACACACCGGAGGGCATGGAGATCACTGCCCGCAGCTGATGGTTCTCCACCAGTTCCTTCCGAATGGCCTTGTGTGCCTTGGAGGAGCCGAACAGCACGCCGTCCGGCACGATACAGGCGCACTGACCGCCCTTCCTCAGCATCCGCAGAAACAGCGCCAGAAACAGCAGCTCGGTCTTTTTCGTGTTAGTGACGGCTTTCAGATTGTCGTGGATGCTCTCCGCGTCCACCGTGCCCTTAAAGGGCGGGTTTGCCAGGCAAATGGTGAACTTGTCGCTGATCTGATTCTGCTTGGAAACGCTGTCTTTGTAGTCGATTTCCGGGCGGCTGATGGAGTGGAGCATCAGGTTCATGGTGGAGATCCGCAGCATAGTGCGGTCGGTGCCAAAGCCAGTAAAGGCGTCCCCGGCAAAGTGCTCCCGCTGCTCAGAAGTCATGGTGTCCTCGTAATGGCTGCGAATATACTCCGAAGCGGAGACCAGAAAGCCCGCTGTACCACAGGCCGGATCGCAGATGGTATCGTCCGGGGTGGGCTGCAGCAGCTCCACCATCATTTCCCGGATGTGCTTGGGGGGTCCGGAATTGGCCGTTCTGCTCGTCGCTGTCAGAATCGTCGGCAATGTCCACCGGTTCACCTTTCTCGTTGAAATCGGGCAAGCGGCCATGCTTCATGTTTTTGATAGCAGGGAAGACCCGCTGAGAAATCACATCGTAAATGTCCCGGGAATCGTTGTTCTTGAATTTGCTCCAGCGCATGGACTGCCCCACCGCAGACCGGGGGAAAATCTTGTTCATCTTCTCGCCAGTCATGTGCTCAAATTCTTCCGTTTCCAGCTCTTTTTCGTCCAGAGAGCGGATGAACATGAGATAGGTCAGCTGCTCGATAACGGTGAGAGGGTTGGTGATACCGTCCGCCCAGATGTCCGTCCAGATTTTATCGACTTTATTTTTAATCGCGCCTGTAATCATGCGTCTGTTCCTCCGTTTTCTGCATCAGAAATTAATTCTACAACGTCTCCGATGTTGTAGCCCAGTACGGTGCATCATGTCGGTTTTGCTCAAACCATGGTCAATTATCTGTTTTCACAGCTAATTATCATTGCCTGCCATGCCGCACCTCCTGATTTTTCCTATTCACTAGTATAACGGATATTGCACCAGAAGACGAATAAAATTCACGAAAACAGGCGCAAAGGATTGGAAAAAGTAGTCCGGATATTGGAAGTTCAAATTCGCAGCGGTTCAAAACAGCTTTGGGTCATGGCTCCAATTTCTGTTCCATTCGCGCTCGAGCCAAAGCTGAATAGGTCTCGGACACTTCGATTCCTGTGGCAGCGTATCCCTCCAGCACAGCCGCCAGCACCGTGGTGCCGCTGCTGGCGAAGGGGTCTAAAATATGTCCGCCGGGTTCCGTAATCTTCACCACATCCCGCATGAGCTGGAGCGGTTTCTCGGTGAGATGGATGCGATTCTGAGGATTGCCGTACTTGAACACACCGGGCAGGCAGGGAACGGGGCGGCTGATGGGCATATCGCCGTTGCTGCCCCAGACGATGTATTCCGCCTGCTGCCGGAACCGTCCCTTCTGGGGCCGGCAGTTTCCCTTGTCCCAGACGGCAGTGCCCCGCCAGATCCAGCCCGCCCATTGCAGGGCGTCGGTGGCGGCTGGGAGTTGCCGCCAGTCGATAAACATACACACCGGCGCACCTGGCTTGCAGACTTTGCGTGCCTCAGACAGCCATTCGGATGCCCACCGGGTCCAGCTGCGCTGATCCTTGGCGTCTCCGTCAAAGGACGGAGGCGCTTTTGCACCCATGCTGGAATACTTTTTCGCAGTGGAGCGGTTCTTCTCTGACTGTGTTCTGCCGCCGGAGGCGTATGGCGGGTCTGTGATCACTGCATCAAAGGCGTTGGGGGCAAAGGTTGGGATGATCTGCAGGGCGTCGCCCTGGAGGATCTCCCAAGCGGGAAAAAGAGTATTTTTATCCATACAGACCTTCTTTCGTTTTGAATGAATAAGCTCCGTCATACCGAAGTATAACGGAGCTTCAAGGATACAGTGGCTATCCGTTTTCTGCTGTTTATAAGGTGAGCAAATAGTTTTCTATATCAAAATCGCATAGTCTCGAATCCTTCCTTAGATAAAGCGGGTGATGTGGGTGACCTTTTTTTGATAGATTCCCAGTTCTACACCATTTTACATTAAATTCATCGCCAATATGAATCATATCCTCAAGACAATCCTTTAGATAAGCCCTTTTTTCAACACTTGTTCCCCATGCTGCCCAGATGGTAGGATTGCTGCCCGCCTGCTCCATTACCCACCGAAATGCTTTCATATTTTCATTGTGTAACTGCTGATTAAACTGTTTATCCATATCATCGGGTTTTGTCGCTCTCTGTGCATATACATTGAACATAATAAATGAATCAAAGCCATTGGCGTGTGCAATTCTATCCACTGATTTTAGTGTGTTATCCAGCGCATCTGGAGCAGCTGTTGATGGATTAATGCCAATTGTTATTAACGTTTTCTTTCCAACTGTTCCAAGTATATATCGATACTCCGAATAGAAATCAGGTATGTAAATCCACTTGCGTTTATCATACTCAAGACTATCGTTCTTCCTTGCATGAGCTTCATCAAAGGTCAATATATTGATCTCACTACTGTCTTTTGCTGGAATGTGCATGTTGGTGCCCCCTACCAAATTAATATTCTAATCGGAATATGTTTTATTATATCATACACAATGGTGGCACAACAAGGCTATCCTTTTTCCAAAGGAACATGATGCAGTATACTCCAAGGTTCGCCCGCTGCCGCAAGATCGCTGGCCTCCAGCATCAATTCCACACAGTCCGTCTGCTCCCAGGGTGCGTCCCGATGCATAAAGTGGCTGTAATTGCAGAACTTTGCGAACACCGGTTCCGTCAGCCCCAGTGTCATAATCATACCCGTGGGCGACAGATCAAAGACCAGGCCGATGGCTTTTTCCAGGACATCCTCGGGGTACTTGCCCGTGCCATGGGTATCCACCTGGACCATCACCGGCGCTTCCACACCGATGGCATAGGCCAGACTGACGGTGCATTCCTCCGCCAGTCTGGCCGCTACGATATTCTTGGCGATGTACCGGGCCATATAGGCCCCGCTGCGATCCACCTTGGTGCCGTCTTTGCCGGACAGGGCACCGCCGCCATGGGGTGCGAATCCCCCGTAGGTGTCCACCATCAGCTTCCGGCCGGTCAGACCTGTATCTGCTTCAAAGCCGCCCAGGTGGAATACACCGCCGGGATTCAGGAAAACCCTGGTTCCCTGATCCATAGGAAAGTCCCAAAAGGCAGGTTTCAGCACCTTGTTCCGAACTGCCTCCCGCAGGGATTCCAGGTCCACGTCCGCCTCATGCTGGCAGGAAACCACCACGGCGGCCACCCTTTGGGGCTGGCCGTTTTCGTATTCTATGGACACCTGGGCCTTTCCGTCCGGGCGCAGACCGGGGATCTGGCCCGTTTTTCGGGCTTGGGTCAGCCCCTTTGTGATTCGGTGCGCCAGCACCACCGGCAGAGGCAGATATTCCCTGGTCTCCCGGCAGGCATAGCCATAGACGATGCCTTGGTCGCCTGCTCCTCGTCGTTGCAAAGTCCGCTTTTGTTCGGGCTCCCATTGGTCGCCTGCACACCGCTTCCTTGCGCCTCCGCTCCGATCCAGACCCACTGTGCTGGGCTCTGGATCGGTATTTATGTTGCCGTCAACAGCGTTTGTGATATCCGGGCTTTGATCGTGGATACAGATCTCCACCTCGTAGTCACTGACGTAGCCCGTTTCCCGGACGGCACTGCATACAAGATGAAAGATGTCCGGCAGTGTCTTTGTGGTGATCTCTCCGGCTACCAGAATCTTGCCTGCAGTGGCCAGCACCTCGCAGGCCACACGGGAATCTGGATCCCGTTCCAGGCAGGCGTCCAGAACACGATCGGCGATGGTGTCGCAGAGCTTGTCCGGATGCCCCTCTGTGACGGACTCGGCGGTGAGGATGTACTTATCGTTCTTTGTCATGGATCTCCTTTCTCTTCATCGTGGAAATCATCTCCCGGCTGTACATTTCATGGTACTTTCGGATCTGCTGGGTGGTCAGCGATTGAAAATCCTCCGCCCCGACGCCCACCACCAAGAAGGTGCCGCAAATCACATCGTAGGGCTGATGATTTTTGTCGTACAGAAAGCGGTTGTAGGGTAGATTCAGCAGCTTGCCCTCGTCGTGGCAGATCAGGGCCACGGCGTCGTCAAAGGGATACACTGCTTGTATCGTCCCGCCCACCAGCTTCTGCATGGAGGCAAGGCTGCCGTCAATCTCCTGGACATAGGGCCGCTTCCTGGGTTCCACCACCAGGACTTTCAAGGGGTTATCGTTCATGGGTATCCCGTCCTTTCTTTTTCTTCTGGGGCTTCTGCGGAACCAATGCGTCCACCTCTTGCCAGCACTGGCGGAGGGCTTTTTTCAGCTCTTCCTGTGGCAGGCCGTTTTGCTGAAAGCCCTCCATGATCCCAAAGTAATAGCTGGCAGAGGGCACTGTCGGCCGGCACTCTGTCTCCCGGGTCATCACATAAGCCATCACGGCCACCTTTTCGCCACTTACGGCTTTGACCGTCACCGTCTGTTTCGCATAAAGATGGGGATAGCCCTCATAGACATCCAATCTCTGTTCGTCCCTGGGGGTGATCTTCCACAGCAGGCCGTGGACTCGGCTGCCCGCCTTGGCGGCGATGGTGGCTACACCGAAGCCGCCCCCATTGCCGCGGAACAGCAGTTCATAGTTTTCCAGGACGCATGGACCTACCACTTTGGCATTTGGGCAGCGAAGAGCCATCTGCTGGAGATTGATGTTGCTGCCGTAGGCAAAGTAATACTGCTCCACAGTTATTCCTCCATGATCTCCAGCGCGCCAAGCGCCTCCAGCCGGTGAATCAGGGAATGGGCCCGTTTCTCCGTATCCCCACCATCCAGAGGATAGGGCTGGCCTGTCCTCTGTTGGACATTGTCCTGGACAAAACAGATGTAGTCTCCCACTGTGGAAAGTCCCTGATCCGCCTCCTGCCGGAGCCGGTCCAGGATACCCACACGGGTACCGATGTAGTCTATTTCATCAATTCTGATGTGCAAAGAAACACCTTACCTTTCTGAACTGCACCCCATTTGTTAGACAGTATGGTATACTGAATAACAAGAGGGGTGCTTTACTATGCCAAAAGGTGATCTCGGGTGTTCTGAAACTCCGGGCCGTTGAGACCCATCCGCACCAGCCACACTCGAAAGGTGAACAGCTCGTTGTCGCTGACAGTTTTTCGCATGACGGTGCTGCGCTGGTTGATTGCCTGGGCACTCATAGCAAGGCACAAATCTACATAGGCCTTGGCCCGCCCGGCATGGAGGGTGGAATTGAACATCCGAAACTCCACCGTGCCCCGGTAGAACATAGAGTGGAGATTACAGGCGTAGTAGCGTGACCAGTGATAGTGCTCGTAATGGCCATTTTCGCCGCTGTACCAGATGGATTCCAGGGCAGTCAGGTCTGAGGTCTCCGCCGCGCTGAGCTGCCGGGCCCGTTTCAGCATGGGTTCCCGGACCTTCTTGCACCATCGCTCCGCCCGGCCCTTGTCGACCTGAAGGGCCTTGAACAGCATATCCTCCTTGGAAAACATGATGGACAGCAGGTTTTTCAGACTCTGCCGGTTGTGGCCGGCACCATCCGCATGGACGTGGAGGCCGCAGGATTCGTTGACCTTTCCACCGGCGTGCCGGATCTGGCGGATACACTCCTGAAACACCGGCATATCCTCATAGCCAAGCTTCGGTGTTACGAATTCCACCTGATATGCCCCGGAGGATATGGGCCGGTATCCGCCCGAAATCTTTTTCTCCGCCGCAATGCTGCCATCCCGCATCAGCTTCCATTCCCGGCCGGTCTGGTCCTGGACCGCATAGGCGTCATAGGTGCCGCCGCAATGGCAGGAAGTAGTTCCGAAATACTGAGCCAGTACCTCTGTAGCCTGCCGCCGGGTGATCCCCGTCAGCTCGATCTCTACACCAAAACACTGTTGCTTGATGCCGGTCATGTCATCGTTCGTCCCTGCGATGCTTCTGGAGGGAACGAGTCAGCTCCTGCTTTGTCTCAATAAAAAATCCCTCGCTCTGCCAGAAGTGGACATACAGGTCGCCGTAGGCAGTGGCCCGGGGCCGCTGTTCAAAGCCTTCGCCCCAGCCATCGGCGTACTGGCCCGCACAGTAGTCCTTCAGTTCCGCCAGTTCTCCCGGAGTCAGCGGGGCTTTCACCTGACACACCGCCACCCCATAGAGGGTTCCTCGGACGTTCTCTACGGTGGGTTTTAGGGAAACAACCTTTTTCTCCAGGGTCTGAGATCCGTAGAAATACGTCATCAGGCCCCGATCTGTTTCCTCCAAAAGGGTCTCCTGGGCAATGCCCTCCAAGATAACATCCTGGTAGTAGAGCAGATCCTGGCCCCGGAGCTGTTCCAGATCGGGCTCATCATAGGAATCCTCGTAATTGGCCCGGGTTTCCAGTTCCCCAGTCAGGGGACTGTAGAGTTTTAGCGTAAATGTGGTTTGTTGATCTGTAATGGAAATCCTCTCCCTTCACGGTCTCTTGTACCAGGCAGCATCAGCTTGTATCCGAGGCAGGATGGTCCGAAGCTTCCTCCATTGCCGGGGCTTCGTCAACGTCATTTGAGGGTGTCTGGGATTTGCGGTAGGACAGATAGTCCACCTGCCGGGCTTTGACCACAAAACCGCCGGATACGCGGAGGTCTGTTTCATCTCTCCGTCGAGGGCAATCCTGCAGCCCACAAAGCCCATACGGAGATACCGCCGGGTCTGGTAGTCGTCCAGCTGTACCGGCACGACAGCCTGATGATCGTTTCCCTCCCGGCCCTTGTGCCAGCCAATGGGAACGACCTCCAACTGCATGGACATCTTTTCGATGTCCGGGTCCGTTACCAGCTGGGATGCGCTGGCCACACGGCCCACTGTAAATACTTTCAGCATACTTTTCTTCCTTTCTAAAATAGATTTTTCAGGTTACGAATAGATTGCTGGGGCACCACCTCCTTCCTGGCGGGCAAATTGGGCGTCCACGTAGGCATCAATGGTGGTGGGGGCGTTATACAGCGCCGTCAGAAGATAGCTTCGCATATTCCGGACAGGCCGGGAAACTTTGCAATTCATGCATTCCAGCACATAGTCGATGTGGGTGAAATCCAGGCTCAGCAGCCGATCCGCCACCTGCTGCCAGGGCAAGTCCTGTTTGCCGACATGGACAGTCGGCGTCCTGGAAGAAAGCACATCGGCCCCCAGAGAAAAGATCCCCTGGAGCTGGGATCGCTGGTAGTTGTCCTCCAGAGCAGCGTAGCCCCATTTGTTTTGGAGCAGGGCATAACAGTCCGCGTAGTTTTGATCCACCCATCCATCCTCCCTGGATTCGATCTGGATAGATGGATCTGAGATATACTCGGTTTGATTGTTTTCATTCTTGATTGCTGCCTCCTTTGAAACTTCCAGAAGTCCCCTTTGGGGAATTGCAGTGGTTTCCAATTCGGTCCGCTGGGGGACCGATTCCGGGACTTCTTCCCCGTCCTGAGGCTTTTCTGCTGCGTCTGAATTCCCATTTTCGGAACTCTGGACATGGCCGGTCACAAAATTCATCACATAGATCCGATCCGGCTTTCCCTGGCCCTGCCGCTTCCGGCGGATGAGCCCCATATCCGTGTCCAGTTCCTTTAAAAGCCGGACGGCTTTGTTGTGGCCGCAGCCCAGCTGCTGCTGTATGTCCGCAACGGTGAAGTAGATGTACACCCTGTCCAGTTCGTCCACCCAGCCGGACCGGATGGACAGACCCACCCGGTCCAACATCAGGCCATAAAGCACCTTGGCCTCCACCGAGAGGTCCCGAAACAGCGGCTCTGTGAACAGGGCCTTAGGAATGCGGTAAAACGTGAACTGTTCCGCTTCATGGGTGTAATAGTAGTCGAATTTGGTTGACATAATTTTATCCTTTCCATAGCAATGGCCGAAGCGCATGGTTTTGCGCCTCGGCCAATTCCGATTTCTGTGGTCATGCGGTTCTTGTGCCCCGGACCAGCAGCCGGTGGCTGTTCACGGTGACGGGCACACAGGTCACCAGGGTCACATAGTCCTGCCCCGACACAATGGTCAGATCCTTTGTATCTGTGGGGGTTACGGTTTTGATCTGATCCACGGTGTAGGTCAGGGTGCGGTCATAGACGTGGATGTAGAACACATCTCCCTCTGCCAGTTTTGGAAGGTCCGTAAACAGCCGGGCGCTGCTCATGCCGCTGTGCCCGGCCAATACTGCATGGGTGCTCTCACCTCCCACCGGCAAAGAGGTTTCCGGCAGATGGCCCACGCCCTTTGCCAGAACCTCCGTGCTGGTCCCATGATAGATGGGCAGCAGCACATGGATCTTGGGAATTTCGATGTAACCCATAACGCCATCGTCTGTGGCCTGCAGCAGGCTGTTATATTCTGTAGTGTCCACGGTCCCTTCACTGACAAAAGGGTCTGTCAGGGCCACAACGTCGGTCAGATCCCGGTTGTATGTTCTGGCCCGGCGAAGCTCTTGCTCCACAGCCTCGTCGTCTAAATCCTCCACCTGGCTGGCGTAGTCCGCCACCACATTGGACTGATGCCGGGCATTCCACCACTGGCTTACGGTGGGATAGGCCAGCAGGGCGCATCCCGCAAGAAAGATGCACCCTGCCAGCACAATCGGGACCATCCGCTTACCCATGGCGGCGTTTCCGCAGGTACAGCACGGTGACTGCTCCAGCGGTGAGCAACGCAAAGGCCCCCAGTCCGTAGAACAGCAGATTCCCCCGGCCACCGGTTTTGGGCAGATCAAAGCCCCGGGTGTTGGTGACGGTCAGCGGAACAATGGCATGAACACTGCCGTTATCCCCGGTCATCTCCACGCCCTTGTCGTTGACCTTGGCAGAAGCGGACAGCAGAGCCGCCTCACAGGTGGGACAGGTCTCCGTGCCGGGGGCAGAGGTGATCTCCACGGTGATGTCCTCATTGAGCAGCACATAGCCTTCATCGGTGGCTGTCTCGGTGATGATGTAGGAATCATCCTCCAACCCCTTGACGGTCACATTGCCGCTTTCTGTGGGGACAAACAGCGTGGCCTCCGATTCTTCTTCCGTGTGGCCCGTGACGTAGTAAATGCCTTCGGATTTATTCAGTGCCGCCTGGACATAGCAGCCATCTGTGCTGTTTTTCAGCAGGAAGGTCACATTTCCAAAATTACCTGCATCATCGCTGAACTGCTTCGTCAGATCCAGGCCGTAGGTATAAACGTGGCAGCAATCCTGCAGGGTGTCATAGTAGTCCATGTTGGAGCGCTGCCAGGTCAGCGTTACATCGTTGGGATTGCCCGAATCGCCATAGACAGTGGCTGCATCGCTGCCCAGGGTGCAACTGTAAGTAATCCGAAGGGTGCAATTGCTGTAACCCCGCAGCAGACTGGTCTCGGGATCATAGACCGCTGTACTGCTACTGAGCTCCTGCAGCCCTGCCTCCGTCATGGAAATGGTCATGCAGCTGCCGGACTCTGAACTGTATTCTGTGTAGCTGACGGAGAATTTGCCCTCCGCCTCTTTCCATGTGGTAATGAGATCGGTGCATTCGGCGTCGGTGAAGAAGGAAATTTCTACATCATTTTTGTTGTACTGAATGCCCGCAGAGAGGTTGTCCACAAAGGTATAGGTGGTCAGGGCTGTGGCAGAACTGGTGATGGTGGGCAGGGTGGAGAGAATCTGGTATTCCACCACGTCGCCATCGGAAGCCGTTACGGTGTGGGCGTAGCCGTCGGTAATATCATCTGGTTTGCCGGCGTTTTTCCCGGTGTCGGCCTGGGACTCCCGAAGGGTTTTCTCCAGGGTGGGATTCCCTGTCTCGTTTTTGGGATAGAGGGTGACGTCATAGTTCCAGTCGTTGCCGTCCACGGTGGTCATGGGAAGGCTCACCAGAAAGGGTGCGGTGGTGGCGGTCACGTTCTCCGGCACCCTTGTCTCCACCAGAAGGTAGAGTCCCTGGGAAAGACCTTCCACCCTGGAATAGCCGTTTTCATCGGTCTCCGGCATGGCGGTCCCGCCGTTTGCCGCCATGTACTGCTCCAATGCATCCTTGGTGCCGGTGGCATTGGCCGTCAGAGCTTGCTCCAGGGCGTCTATTAACACGTTGCTTTGGAAATACCAGATGCGGTTCCGCTTGCCGTCATGGTCGGTACGGTAGGCGTCGTTGGTGGTGAGGCCCAGGGCCGAGAGAAAGTCTGTGGTTTCCCTGCTGCCGGTTTTCGTGTTTTCCGGAAAGGCGTACAGGGGTACCGTCTCCTGCTGGCCCTCTGCCCCGGTTCCCTTGTAGATGCTGAGGTCCGCCAACTTGCAGTAGGAAAACTCCACACCTTCCAGAGCGTATTGGCTCAAGGATGTATTTACCGTCTCATCCGCAAGGCCGGTGGAGACATAGGACTGGGCGTCCCAGAGGCCATCCTGTTCCGCCCCGGTCAGATCGTATTTATACAGGGTGAGGGACGCGCTGCGGCCCGTGTCGATGGTGGCGGTGCCGGAATCTGCCGCAGACACACCGCCGGAAATAGAAAAGGCCATGACTGCAGTCATGACCAAAGCAATGAGCTTGTTTGTTCGTTTCAAAAAGAACGCCTCCTGTCAAATTATTGTGGATAAATTTGGTGATTATAGGCAGTGAAGGATTTTTGTGACTATGATAAAATGTGCATATCTGGGAACAAAGGAGTGACCGAACCATGAAAAAAGCAATTTGGGCGGCAGTTTTGGCCTTTGTCAGCTGTGCCATTGTGCTGGGGTGGCGATGGTACCAGAATCTTGCCCCGGATCTGGAGGATATTTTCACCTTTGACCCCACCCCCTACGAAACCACCTATGCCCTGCAGGAGTTTCGGCTCAAGCCCCATGACCGGCAGTGGACGCTGAAATCGGTTACCAGCTTTGACGCCTCAGGCGAAGTGGAGTCGGAACAGGTTTATCAGCTGGATGAGGACGGGCATTCCTACTATATGAACGGCGACCATCGTGTTTATGCCGCATACGTCCCACGCCGCGGCTTTCAAAATGTCACCGGCTACCTCTCTGGATGGGACATTTCTAGGGAGACATACGACAACGCCGGACGGATCATACTTCGGGAAGCATCCAACCCCAATAACACCATTATTTCTGAGCTTGTTTTCTGGTACTATCGAACGGATCAAAGCGCCTTGGCCGGGGATGAAGCTGTGTGCGCAATGGTTAGCATCTCTCGTATTGTGTGACACCGGCAGGAGAAAACCCCTGGATGTTTGATGGAAACGATGCGCCTATCATGGAATGTACTAGTTACTACATCACCAACTATGATGCGTATGGCAACGAGACCTCTGTGATGGCAGATGGAAAATGCTATATCAAAACCGACGCGGACGGCTATCTGCAAATGATCATCCGAGAAATTTCGGATGCGAGGATAATTACTCGTGTGGATGAATTTGGCCGTCCCCTGTGGGTAGTATTTTATAGTTGTTTGGAGAATCAGGTAATAAAATACACGATTTGGGAGTATGAAGAGCTGGAATAACCCCATCTGCTTCCTGTCCCCAAGGACTAACCTCTGCACCGGCGAGGTCGAATTTCATGTACAAACAACCCCATGCCCAGTCCAAAGATACATATTCCCACCGGAACAAAAGGAGTAAATTTTCCGCCAGTCATGGGCAGGGTATAGATGTGGCCGTTCTGGACTGTGATGGGTAGGTTGTAAAAATAGGCCGTACCGTCCAGGACCTCCTCCGGCTCCATAGAAGCCGCCCCATCGGGATAACTGACTGGCAGCACCCCCTCAAAGACCGGCTCGCTTAATAATTCATAGCCCTCTGGGGCTTGAATCTCGGTCAGTCGGTATTGCACTGCCTCATCCGCCCAGAGGCCGGAAAAGGTGACGGTACCGCTTTCATCGGTGGTCAGACAGCCGTCCGTCAGATTCGGACTGGAGCAGCCGCCCACTGCCAATTCCTCGCTTTGGAATACAGGCTTCCAGGTGTCCCCGTCCAGATACTCCAACAGGAAGGTGCAGCCAAACAGGGGATCTCCGTCGGTATTTTCTTTGGTGACGGTGATGGAGCCGGGACGGCGGTTATCCTTGGCGGTGATCTGAATCTCGGCGTCGGGTTCCTCCACGGACCAAATGCCGGTGTTGTCCTCACTGAGGAGGTACCCCTTGGGGGCCTGGATCTCCTTCCACACATAGGTGACGCCAAACACCAGATTTTCAAAGGTTACGATGCCGTCCTCTCCGGTGGTCAATGTGTATTCCGAACCGTCGGAACCAGTGAGGGTAAAAACCGCCCCGGACAAAGGAGTATTGTCCGCACCATCCACTTTGAGAATGGACAGCTTTCCCGTCCAGATGTTGTTGTAGAGGATGAGATCATGGCCGGCGTTGTCCTTCCTGACCGTCTGCCCATCTTCGGAGATGGTCACCGTATAGACTGTTTCGTCCCTGTCGTATCCAGCCCAGCCGGTGCGCTGCTGGATGCAGTAGGTCCCATAGAACAGGCTTTTAGAAATACCTTTGCCATCCTCGCCGATGGTGATGATGTCCCGTTCGGATTCCTTTGCGCTGTCATAGCTGCCGGCAGATTGAAGCCAGACCGAAAACGTGACCCCCTGCTCCGGCTGTTTTTCTCCGGAGACGGTGTTGAGGGCATACTTGGTAAGCTGGATCTGGCCCTGAATCACCCGGTCGCTGACTGTCACCGAGAAACTGTTCTCGGCCTGAGAATAGTGGTCGTAGCTGGTCTGGAGCTTGTATACGGTTTCGTCCAGCAGGTACCCTTCGGGGGCCTTAGTCTCCTGAAGGGTGTACACACCGTCGTCCCGGGTGCAGGGAAAGAAATCCGTGGTAAATTTGCCGTTGGAGACGGTATAGGTGGCAATGGCCTCCCCGGATTTGTAGAGGGTATATTCCGCACCGTTGAGAGATGCGTCTCCCTGGGCTGTCCCGGTTTCCCCATCCACCTTGGTGATCTCCGCCTGCCAGTGTTTCCAAAGGTTCTCCATGGTCACATTTACGGTTTCATCTCCCAAAATGGTGACGGTTTGGGGCTGGGGTAGGACATAGGCTGCTCCGGGATTGATCTCCTCCAGCGTATAAGTCCCAATTTCGATGTCATAAAAATATGCCTTGCCCTCTCCATCGGTAGTGGCGGTTACATCCACAGGATTGCCCTTGTCGCTGGTGCCGTGGAGCCGGAAGGAAAAGCCCTCCCAGGTTCCGTAGTTGACGGCCTTGCTGACCACCAGATTCCCGGTCTGGGGCTGGAGCTGGCAGCTCAGATGGAGATAGGCCGTCACCGGCTCCGGGGATACATTGAGCTGCCCCAGAGATTGATAGCCCTCCGCCGCCCAGATGGTGATGATGGAGGGATCCACCTGGAGGGACTTCCCCACAGCGGAGATGGTATGGCCCTGGGAAATCATCTCCGCTGCTGCTTCGGTGGCTTCCAGTGTGAGCGTATTCCCCGACTGGGTAACGGTCAGCCCAGGCAAATCTGAGGAAAAGGAATAGGCCTCCAGCACGCCTGCCGTGTCCGTCAGCTCCGCCCGGTAGGTGCCGGTATCGTCGTCATAGACAAGCTCCCAGGTGGGGGCGGTATCTGGGTCCCAGGAAGAAAAACTGGGGATGTCCAGATGGGCGGCCATGGCGGCGGCAATTTCCTTGTACACCTGGAAGTAGGTGGGATACCAGGATCGGAGGAAGGCCGAGGTGATGGTGGAGCTGTTACAGGAATAGGGGGCCTGGGCGCTGCGCTGGCCGGCGACAATCTCCCAGACAATGGTCTGGGTGGCCAGAAGCTTTTCCGATTCGATGATCCCGGCGGTGTTGCCGTCCCGGCTGGCGGCAGCATAGGAGCAGTTGGGGTAGCCGTAGGCAATGGCCAGGGCGATGGCCTGCCGCTGATCCTCCGTCAGCTGGTTCTCCCAGGCTGCATCAACTTCAGCCTGGCTGTAGAATGTACCAGAAACCACATGGACGGTGGGCTGGATACAGAAGGCAGGCTTCCCACCCAAATAGTATGGCGCCAGCCAGGTATATCCGGCGGAGTGACGGGTCCCCTGGGCGTCGGTATAGTCCAGCCGGACCATGTCGTTCTGGGTCCAGAGCATCTCTCCCTGGGACAGAGTGGGGCCGTTGGAAAACAGGGAGATCCCGTCCATACCGGCGCTCTCCAGGAAATTGCCCCCAGTGTCCGTAATTCCAGCGGTTTCATCAGAGGTTTCTGCCTCCGGTGGGGAGATGGATGGGGACTCCGATTCTTCTGCAGGCGGAGATTCATTGGCCGCCCAGGCCGCCGGGACAATGCCCAGGACAAGGGCTGCACAAAGGGCCAGAGCAAACAGCCACCTGCTGCGCTTATGTTTCATAATAAAGCTCCCTTCGTTTGAATATGGCAAAAGGCCCCTGCATCATCATAGATACAGAGGCCTTTTTAGATCTATATGAACAGCTTTCACTGGTATTTCTATGACTCTGTGGCTTTTTGCGTACAGTGGTCATGTTTACGGGCCTGTTCTGCTTGATGCTTGTCCATGATTTTGCGGATGCAAACATCGCAATAGATAAGCTCCGGCGTCTTGTACCGGGGATAGGGGCAGGTCAGACAGTTGTATTCTTTATCTGGCACCATCATCACGTCCCCTTTGCTGCTGACGGCTCCAATTTTCCAAGAGCTGCGTTATGACCCTTTCCATCTGAAGCGGCGTGTAAGAGGACGGAAAGTATTTTTTGAGCTTGTCGTTTCGCAAAGTGACCTTCCTTTCTAACGGTTTTTCTTCGGACAAAATGGCTTCCGCCACATTGGAATCCAGCTTCCCAGATGCAGAAAAAGCCCGGATTCTCCGGGCTTGGGCCAGAGAGGGAGACGCCTGGGCATAATCCATGGCCTCCAGAAGTATTTTCTGGTGTTCCTCCGGCAGATATGAGATTTCCACGGCGGCATTGAAGGCAAAGGTTCCTTCGTCCACCATGTCCAGAATAGGACGAACAAGGTAAGTCAGACGGATATACCGCTGGATTTGCGTATTACTATCAGGCGATTGTGATGCAAGTATTTCTCTCGATGTCTGGCCTAACTTCTGTCCAATTTGGACAGAAGTTAAATCTGTCCGTTGTCCTTGCCGTTTCATAGCATCCAACTTCATTTTATACGCAAACGCCTTCTCGCTGGGCAGGATATGTTCCCGCTGAAGGTTGGAATCCACCATAATGATTGCAGCGTCATCATCGTTCATATCCCGGACGATGGCTGGGATCTCCTTTAGTCCGGCCAAACCACTGGCATGGAGCCGCCGATGGCCGGATACGATCTCATAGCCCCCCTCTGGCCTAGGCCGGACCAAAATTGGAACCAGGACGCCGCGCGCTGCAATACTCCTTGTGGTTTCCTCCATCTCCGCATCGTCTCGTACTTGAAACGGATGATTCGGAAAAGGGTGGAGCACTTCCAGTGGCAGCATTTGAATGCGTTCCTGCCCGCTTTCCTGCCGCTGCTCTGCCGTCTGAAACAGTTCATCGTATGCGGTCAGACTGAGATTTCTGTTTTTCCCGCTCAATATGCAACACCTCCTGGGTAAAAGATTTGTAGGCCGCCGCCACCTTGCCTCGGGGATCGTAGCTGAAAATGCTCTGGCCTTCGGCGCTCATCTCCACGGCCCGGACAGAAAAGGGAATTTCCGTCTGGAACACCCGTAAGTGTGCCCCATAGGTGCTGCGAATCAAGCTGCTGATCTCCTTGGAGAAGTTGGTGCGGTAATCTGTCATGGTCAGCAGGACGCCTTCAATTTGCAGTCCGGGATTGATTTGCCGCTGGACCTTGTTTACTGTTTTCAACAACAGTTCCAGTCCCTTGGCGGGAAGATAGCCAGTCTGCACCGGGATAATTACGCTGTCTGCCGCTGCCAGAGCGTTGATGGTCAGCATCCCCAGGGATGGGGAGCAGTCGATCAGCACATAGTCATAAGCGGTGGGGCAGTCCGCCAGAATGCCTTTTAATATCTGCTCACGGCTCATGACCTGGAATAGACTGACCTCAGTACCGGACAGCTCAATGTTTGCCGGCAGCAGGTCGATGCCCTCACTGTTGGGGAGGATTCCCGCTTGCCAGGGCAGGGGCCTGTCCTCGACAAACGCCTCTACAAATGAGGAAAGGGTGACATCCAGCCATTCCGGCTGCTGCCACCCTAACATCTGTGTTAAATTTGCCTGCGGGTCTGCATCTACCAGCAGGACACGCTTTCCTTGTCGGACCAATCCGGCTCCCAGGTTGACGGTTGTGGTGGATTTGCCGACGCCGCCTTTTTGGTTGGCAACGGCAATCACTTTTATTTTCGCCATAATTATGATCATTCCTTTCCGCTGCGCTTCAAGGCACCAAAGGGAATGAAACGTAGTGTCTCTAACGCAGCCAGTCGTAATTTGTTAGAATGTGTTTGAGAGAACAGGCACTCTACACAGCACGTGAAGGTGTTTAGCCATCTATGATGGAATAGACAGTTATGTACGGATATGAAAAAAGCCGCCTACTCTAAAAAGAATAGGCGGCTATGTGCCATGATTGGCCTTTTACCCTATGAACAGGTGCAGTCGTGACCTTAAAGATCATTTCGCATAATACCATCTCCTACGGCTCCATCATATAGGGGACAACAATAATGCGCAAGGGTGCGATTTTACTTTTTGTCAGACTTAACTGCCTGCCGACGCTTCAAATAGAATAGTTTATCTTTCTCCAACGGTGTGTGTCTAAAGATATAACGATCATTGGTTCGGTAGGCACATCTGGTAAACAGGCACGTCCGATATTTCCAGCGGGGCTGATAGTATTCGCATTGCCGACAAGACTTTGGAGGGGATTTTTTCTTGACAACATTTTTTTGCTCATAACCTTACCCCCATATTTCTGATTGTAGATGTTTGAGACAGACCCCGACACAGGTATTGTCCTTGGTATAGGGGCAACTGTCGCATTGGGACACTGGCTTGGGCAAGGGATCAAGAAGATAGTAGCAGTTTTCTTTCCCTAATTTGCAGCCTGTCCGTTTATTCTTCCAGAAGAAGCATTTTGTACAATCCCTGGGCTTATCCCATGCGTAAAGGCCGTGAGAACTGCGTTGGCCATATAACGCTGCTTTATTGTAGTTGCTCATTTTGATCCCTCCAAATAATAAGGAGCGCCTGACTGCTGGTTACAGTGCCAGCGATCAGACGCTCTATGTAAAGAAAAGGAAACAGAACCGCTTCTCTTGAAGACCGATTTTCTTGATTTGCTCCTTCTTTTTTTGTATAGGCAACTAATGCACTTTTATTTTGCAGCAGTCCTTATGTATCCCACTGCTAATGTAAATGAAGCCTGGAAATCCTTGTTCCACAAGGCTTTCCAGGGCTCGTGCGTGGCTGGGGTAGCAGCATGGTTATTGTAGATGGTTAAAATTTTAGGATGATAAGCGGTCATTCATCATAGAACTACATCAAAAGAAAAATTGAAGCTAAAACAAATTAAAATGGGAGTTTATCAGGGGCATATTTAATTTCGGGATGACATTCTAATTCTTTCGCAAAAACTTTCCACCATGGGTGGTCTTCTTCCCACTCTATTATGTCTTTTAGCTGATTGATATTTTGATTGGCGGAACTGCTATGACAAATTTCGAAAAGGAGGAATTTATCATGGCGTTCATTGTAAAACGAGACGAACACTTTATCATCCTACGAAGGCGGAAGAAAAAGCAGCGTTGGGAAACCTATCACTCTTATGAAGCGGCGCTGCATCGAAAAGAGCAGGTTGAACTTGTGCAAGCAAAACAGAAGAAGCAGTAGAAGACGCCAGTAAGTCGGCCAGCTGGGAAGCGGAGTGGAGCTGACTGAGGAAGAAGAGATCGTCATTCAATTCCGTTCCCATGAGCTGGAGGCGATTTCTTAACGGGGATCGTTTACAATAGGCGTTTCACTATGTATCATGGCCATATATGATGAAAAAAGAAGGAATTTTCCCATAGTTCCCACGTAGTTCCCAAAACAGCTTTTTTCAATTTTTTGTGAAATACAACAAAGCCCTGAAACCATTGTGGTTTCAGGGCCTTCCGTGGTTGCGGGGACAGGATTTGAACCTGCGACCTTCGGGTTATGAGCCCGACGAGCTACCGAACTGCTCCACCCCGCGATATTTCATTTCTAATGCTTTATTATTATATCGCTGGAAACAGTATTTGTCAATAGGTTCTACAAAATTCTTTTACAGTGTGGTCACATTGATCAAATTCAGCAACACAAACAGCCTCTACTGAAAAATTTTGGATTTCGCCCCTTGTTGTCAACATACATATGACGTATACTATATATTGTTAAATACCACCCTAGGAGGATATCCGCCATGTCCACTTATACAAAAGAACCCTTTCGCTTTCTTTCTGCCGACAATAAGACACAGTCTGCCGGTTATTTTTATACGCCCACGTCCCACACCCCAAAAGCAGTGATTCAAATCAGCCATGGAATGTGCGAATACATCGGCCGCTATGAACACATGATTGATGTTCTTTGTGCAGCCGGGTACGCCGTTTGTGGGAACGATCATCTGGGCCATGGAAATACCAGCCCGGATAATTATGGTTTTTTTGCGGACAAAAACGGCTATCAGCTTCTTTTGGAGGATCTTTACTCCATGAACATGTTGGCAAGGAAAAAGTATTCAGGTATTCCTCTTATTCTATTTGGTCATAGTATGGGCAGCTTTTTTGCACGCTGGTTCGCAGAGAAAAATCCAACAAACCAGGATGCCCTTGTACTTAGCGGCACTGGCGGTCCAAGTTTTCTAATGCAGTTTGGGAAACAACTAGCTGCCTTACTTTCCCTAATCCATGGTCCAAAGTATATCTCTAAATTTTTAGTAAAAGCCAGCACCGGCTCCTATTGCAGAGGAATTGAAAATCCGGAATCCCCCAGTGCTTGGCTCAGCCGGGATCCTTTGGTCTGGGCAGCATATGATGCCGATGAAAAATGCACTTTTTCATTCACGGTCTCAGCTTATCGGGATTTGTTAACTGCTCATACACATGTGAATTCTGTTGGCTGGGCCCAGAGAATTCACAAGGATTTGCCGATATATATATATTCCGGTGATTTTGACCCAGTTGGAAACTACGGAAAAGGCGTACGAGCAGTTTATCAACTGCTAATGGATGCCGGCGTTGAGGATGTTACCCTCCGCCTCTACCCCGGCGGCCGTCATGAAATGCATAACGAAATCAATAAAGATGAGGTTTTTCATGATCTCATTACCTGGTGCGATCAGCACATTAAATGATACATTATATTTCGCTTATAAGCGGAAAGCAGGAGGATTCCCCGCTTTCCGCTCGCCCTTTTCGACAAATTACATTCCCTGATATAAACTACAGATCAATGCCACGCATTCTTCATAAGCCAGCCTATCACTATTGACCACAAGATGGTAAGAATTCGGATCATTCCAATCCATCCCCGTATAATTTTTGTAATAGGCTTTCCGTGCTTTATCTGTGCGCTTCAGCAGTCTCACCGCACTACGTTCGGACAATTGAAAATTTTCCATGGTACGCTTGACCCGATAGTCCCGTCCCGCATGAACAAAAACATCCAACACATCGCTTCTGTCCCTCAGGAGGTAATTGGCACACCGGCCAACAATGAGACAAGGTCCTTTTTCTGCGATTTCACGAATCAGCTGGAATTGCACTTCCGCAATCTGTGCACTCGTGGGCAATGGAGATTCTGCCGAAGTATAATAGTGCGCAGCCTCAGCCTGAGAATACTCGAAGCGGGACGCCAGCATTTCATCCGTTGCCTGGATCTCATCTACACTGAAACCACTTTTCAACGCAGATTCTGTGATTAAAAACTTATCCACATATGGAATCTGTAATCTTTTAGCTACTTCTTGTGCAATCTCACTCCCACGAGATTCAAACTCTCGATTAATTGTAATAATATGATATCCCATATGCCCCTCCTATCCTGTATTGTTGACTTCTTTCTATTATTATTTTACCAAATTGAAAGACCACAATCAACACCCTTCTATCGGATTTCCATATGCCTTTCATTCTTTTGATGCGGTTCTCTTCGGCCTAATTTTAAATCCACCGATTTCCGGTGGATTTAAAAATTGTTGTTGCATCTATACTTTGTGAAACACAATCAGGGGGAACGCACCTGCGCGTTCCCCCTGACGATTCATCCGTTTGCTGAAATTTGATCCAGCAATTTCATCATAATCTGTGCCATCTCATTTCGTCTTGTGAAATCATTTGGCGCCAGATATCCGTCTTTTCCATTCACTATGCCATTTTGTACGGCCCATGCAAAGGATTCCAAATCCCAAGTACCCGTATCCGGGAAGTCTTTTAGATCTTCCGTAACTTCCTCCGTGAGTTCTTTCTTACAATCTACAGTGTATCGACGAATCATAGTTACCATTTCCTGACGGGAAACGTCTCGATCCGGCTGGAAGCTTCCATCCTCATATCCTTGGATGATTCCCTCAGAAGCAGCCCACATAACTGCATCATAATACCAAACCTGTTCACCGTTCTCTGTTTCCTCTACATCTGAGAAGTTCTTAGATTCAGTATATTCTGGTGTTCCTTCCATATTGTAAAGGATTTGTGCCAGTTGTGCACGAGTAATGTGCGCCTCCGGTGCAAACTTTTCTTCCCCAATTCCCCGCATTAAGCCGTAATACGTCACATAATCAACCGCAGCATGGTACCACGTGTATGTATGGGGCACATCCGTATAATCCCAAGAAGGGCAGCTTTCTGCATAGTCACAGCTCACACTGACCGAACAGCTTGCGGACAGATTTCCGACTGTCGCGGTAATGATTGCCGTACCATACCCCACAGCCCGTACGGTTCCGTCTTCTACAGTGGCAACCTTGTCATCGTTGCTGCTCCAAGTCACCGTTTGTTCGGCAGCATTTTCTGGCTCCATGATTGCAGTTAAGGTTTTTGTATCGCCTACAGATAGGGAGAGTTTTTCGGGCTTAAGCGTTATCCCTGTTGGAACGGTTGGATCACTATCCTCCACCAGAACCACTTCAGAACGATCCCGCACTCTCAAGCAAACTCCATTTGGGTCCATATACACAATGCCCGCTGCGGAAATTTTATTGTTTTTCTGAACAAAGTTCTCCAGTTGCTCTGACGATTCATCCGAATATCCAATATAGGAATTGAAAAATACTCGGAAACTGTTTGTGCCATCTGAAATCACTGCATAATCGAGCACACCGGCCGTTTCTCCAGTTTCAACCACAGTACCGCTGACTTGGGCCAGCAGTCCTCCATATTGGCTGTAATCTCCAGCTTGTTCCAAGGTCAACGCTCTCGGCTGTACTGCACTGCCGCTTCCCAAGTGGGAAATTGAGATCGTTCTAAGCTCGATATCTCCCTGATAGGCATCCAGAGATCCTGTAACCTGAACCCGATCCCCCAGCTGAAATTCACCATCATTGGAAGACACCGGATAGATATTCAATCCGCCGGTCTCATCCTGAATGTAAATCGTATCGTAGAACGCATTGGGTTCCACATTTCCGGCTGTTACTGTACCTTCTACAGTAAATACCTGACCTACGGATTCCGTTCCGGTATATGCTTCGCGTACCTCGGCAATACTGGAAACTGTCACTGGTTTTTTCACAGAATCCAAAATGTTTTCTAAAATCACTTTGTTGGCGTAACTGGCGTCTCCATAGTCTACACTAGCGCTGTCCGCAATTTCGAAGTTAGACAGGAACACGGTTCCGGCCAGATACACTCTGCCCTCTCCCACCTGCTCGGTGGCAAGCGTGACAACATCGCCCTTGGGCACCACGGCTGTATCCTCATCGTAACTGCCAGATGCGGTTGAGCCCTGTGGCTTTCCGCTGTCCCAGGTCCCTTTCGCTTCTTCAGGCCGAACCTTGGAATTGATGGAATAGCAATTTTCCGATCCACGCACCAATGCAACGCCACTTTCTCCCAGATCTATCGATGCACCGGAATATGCGCTGTAACGCTGTCCTTCCTGCATACCATCAAACAAGCTGGTAATGAAGCTGTCGCCGCTTTTGGTGTTGAAATCGTCCATATAGACACGATAAGTTTGAGATTCTCCGCCGTTATAATCTACGTCATCATCCAGAACTTCATCGTCATTGAGCCGCATGGTGGCACCCATAGCTTCCAAAATGGGGTTAATCTGTTCGGTGGAACAATATGGGGCGCCATCGTTACTGTCCTGATAATCCGCCAAACCACAGAGGATGACAGTTCCTCCGTTTTTCGCATAATCCGCCACCATTTGAATGAACTCTGATGAAAACACCGTCGGCTTTGCGCCGCTGGCATTGTTGCTGCTGCTTCTCTTATTGGGGGCCGAAATCACCAGCAGGGATACGTCTTCCAGATCTTCTGCAGTAATTTCTTCTCCGGGCTGCCGAATTGTTACCTGTGCGTTTTGCTGCGCTGCCAGCTCCGAGAAATTCCCCATTCTGTCTGAATAGTAGCCTGTTACATAGTCATTATAGTGCGTTCCGTCTACTAGAATCCGCGTCACCAGAGACGGATCCGTTACACTCAGTCTCAGTACGCTGGTAAATGTTTGCTCTGTTCCGTCAACAATGGCTGTCATTGCCACATTGATCGTCATATTTCCAGCAGATTCCGGCGTATAAGTAAACTGATATGTCTCCGAAGTACCAGATGCAATCTCCGCAATCTCTTCCAAATCTGCTGTATGAATTGTCTCTTCATTTACAGTATAGACAAGCGACTGCACCTGCATATCTTCTGTGGTGTTGTTAAATAATTCACTGGAAATGGCGATTTCCTCACCCTTAACCACCAGTTCTGTATCACAGGCAGTCTCAGAAATTCCTGCGTTGACGCCTTCCCCTGTCCACACAGGCGCAGTGACTGCAATCTGCTTATCTGCCTGTGTAATACGAAGATAGTAGTAGGAATAATCATTGGTGTCAAAGTCAAAAGTGACTGTGCCGTTACACCCGGAAAGTGTTTTTTTGTCCGCCGTCAAACCGCCATTTACAATGACCTCCACCGTTGCATCAGCATGATCTGTAGGATCGCTGATTTGAACCTCAATGTGAATGCCATCTTCTTGTGCTGGCAGAATCGACCCCATTACATTTCCATTGAGAGAATAGAGGATGGATAAGTCGTTGTCCTCTGTGGCATAAACCCGGTAGTCTGCAATGGCTTCATAGATGTTTTCACGCGTCAATTCATCGGCAAAAACTACACTACGGGCTGTGTTGGAATCGCCCCAGTTGCCTTTGTGATTGTCCTGGTTATTGGTGGGCGCCACATGCCACCCCTTGTCCAGTGCGCGTGTGTAATAACTGTAAGAGGGGAAGTAACCGCTTTGGCCCACCGCACCTTCTCCGTTTCCCACCTCAATCAGCGTGATTCTCTCATCTACTTCGGGCGAATAGAAGGAAAAATCCTGGAAATCGCCAAATGTAGTGCCAGGATGATTGAACTGGGACAGGGATGACTCCACTTCCACCAATTTATCGTAATAGTTTTGATAACCGGTTGTACTGCCGGACTTGTTTCCAAACTCACTATTGGACCGGCTTTCAAATCCAGGCGTGTTAAACGTATTGATATGTCCAAAGCCGTCGGACCAGGTCATTTCAAATCCATAAATTCCCACAAACTCATCATTTGTGACAGCATCAGCGGCATCATGCCCTTCTTGCCACTCGCTGCTGATCGTACTGCAGTCAAAACCTAGATCCACGCGGCTGTCACTCTCGTGATCGAAGGAATTGGAATGGTCTGTAACTGCCAAAAAGTCCAGATTCTCCACATTGCTGGCGTGCTCAAACGCCTCTTCTACCGTACCTGCCCCATCGGAAATGCTGGTATGCGAATGCAACTGTCCAAAGTAAGGCGTAAGCTCTCCCAGCGCAACGGGTTCTCCGTAAGTAAACGTGAATATCTCCCCAACTATCTCTTCTATTCCTCCGCCAGCCGGGAGCACAGCAATTGCCTTGACCACTAAATCCTTTTCCCCAGTGGGCGCCAGTTCTTCCGTAATTTCAATGGGTCCTTCATACAAACTGCTCTCTTTGGTGGGATCGCCGCCATTCAGCGTATAATAGATGTTCGTACCGTCTCCTGCAGACAGTGTAACGCTGTCTCCAGCTTGCAAGCTGGCACCTGAAACCGGGGATGCCGTGACAGTCAGGCCCGCATCCGGCTCCGGCTCTGGTTCCACAGCCTCCACCGGGAAAAATACAAGTGCTGTCTTTTCATCCAATTTTGTGGTCCAATCGTCATAGCTATCATCCCAGAACAGATAACTGCTCCGACCCGCATTTTTGACATAATACTGCCCATCCTCGGCATGCTCCAGCAGCCACTTATCATGTTCTCCTGCACCAGGATAGGTCGAAAGATAGCTGTCATTCATGCTGAGGTTCTTGCCGCTGTTAGACGTCAATGTATAGCCATCGGTGGCATTGCCAGTTACATTCCAAACCTCTGTCGCGCCATATCCGGTCATGACATCGCCATCCACACGGACAGAAACACCCACTGGATAATAACTGCTCTTGACCGTCTCCGAAATCGCAAGATTGAGTTCGGGAGCATACATGACATAGGTACCTTCTGTCAATCCTGATGATCCCGGGTCCGGATTTGGCTCATCTGTCACTTGATAGAACTTGATTTGGAACAGTCCCTCACTGCCGTCTGCAATTGCATGATATGCGCTCCAATTTCCTTTGCTCTCGTACCACTGCATGTAGCAATTACGGACTGTGTTTTGCACATAATAGGTGCCATCTCCATTGTCAATTAGCTTCCATTTATCGTACTTTTCCCCCAGCGGCATGCTGGTATAGTCGTCGCCCATCCCGATCTTCTGGCCATTGTAGGAAAAGCTAAAGGTGCCGTCCTTATTGTCCACTACCGTCCAGATGTCCGCTTGCGTATAGCCGGTTAAGGTTCCGTCGATTTGCTCCGTAACGTCCGTACCCTGATTATAAAAGGAAGAATATTCTGCAGACAGAGCCTTCCCATAGGCCGGCACATAGATTACTACTTGGTTCCCGTCCGCAATCGGCGCCGACGGTTCCGGTGTATCTGTCTGAATGGTATAGGTAATGGTCTGAACTGCACTGCTAACACCATTCAAAATTGCGATGGCCTTCAAAGTAATCGCAGCACCAGGCTCGCCAGAAATAACGGGCTTTTGATTGTCCGCATAAGCCGTACTGGCACTTGTTGGATCACTCCCGTCCAGGGTATAATAAATCGTCGCACCGGATGTTGCACAGCTCAACGTAACTTCTGATCCGTTTGCCACTTCGCCGCTTTGCAGGTCGGGCTGCGGCGCTGCCACCGTTGTTCCCTCACTTCCAGTCTCCACAAATTTATATAAAGTGAACCCGCTTGGGTATCCATTGGGATTCCCATCTACTGTTGTTGTTTTATACGCACGAAATTTATTGTCAGATCCCTTGTTGCTTGCCAGTATAACCGTATCTTCCCCTGTGCCGGCAAATGTGACGCTCCCATCTTTCCATGTCCATTTCCAGCTATACTCTCCCGCTTGAATTCCGTTATTATTGCCGCCTTTGGGTGCAATATAAGTTCCGTCGCTCAGCCGGATGGTTGCATTTTCTCCCGCTACTGTGATCTCACATACCAATGCTCCATCTGGATTCATAATGGTATTTTCCGCTATGGATGAGGATACATCCGTTGCTGTAACCCAACCATTGTCCAATGTCCCCACTGCATAACCGGAACTGACTACTATGACATATTTGCCAGACGTAAACTCCTCGGCAATATCTGTCTTTTGGTAAGTTCCCATATCTGCCGCCAGCGCTGTTGCGGGAAGCAGAGAAAACAGTGCAGACAGCAACAAGAGCATAGAGAGCAATCGCTGTATCGGCCTCTTTAACCGTGTTTTCATAGAAACCCCTCTCAATTTTTATTTAGATTGTGTATGTAAAACTCCAGTTCTGCTTTTGCCGCCCATCATCAGGGCGCCCAAAGCAGCTACCAGAGGGACTGTCAGTAAAATCCCCAAGGAACCAGCCATACTTTGCAGCACTTCCACACAGATAAAGTCCGTGTTGATCAACTGGAGAAACGGAATATCATAGACCTGTACCAGGATCAACATATTGAGCGATGAGCCGGCAAACGCCAAAATCAATGTGTTGGCCATCGTGCCCATGGCGTCTCTTCCAATATTCATTCCTGATTGAAACAACGCCCGGAATGCAATCTCCGGATGAACTGTTTTCAGTTCCCATTCCGCTGATGCAATGGACATAGAAACATCCATCACGGCTCCCAACGCCGCAATCAGTACACCGCAGATCATAAGTCCGGATATTGTCAGTCCTTTTTCCGTCCCATAGAGAAGCAGGTTTTCCGCTTCGCTCATATTAAATCCATCCAGCGGCATCAACCATCCGGCTACAGCCGCCACCAACGCAGACACTGCTACCCCGCCTACACAGCCGCATATTGCGCAAAGTGTTTTTTTAGAGAAGCCTCCTACGAATATTAAAGACGCCGCCGCAGACAGTGAAACAACCACAACCGTCAGCAGAATCGGAGGCAATCCACAGATTGCCCCTGGAATCAGCAGCAGCCATATGCAAAGCAGCGTATAGACTAAGCCGCCCAAAGCTCTGAGGCCCTTCCTGCCGCCGAGCAGCACCAGGACCACACAAAAGAGCAGCAGCACACCGCCTAAAACAACACCTCGGTCATAGTTAAACATCGTGGCATAGTAAGATCCATCTGATTCCGTAATAAGACGAACGATGATACGATCCCCTACATCCACATCCACATTGAACAATGCACTGAGATAGTTATCCATTTGCAGGATTTCATCTTTATGGCCGCCAGACAAAATCCTGATTTCAAGTTCCTGCGTACCTACACGGCGGCCTTCGCCATTTTCTTGATCCGGCTCCGCATTATCTGAAAGAACTGCGGTCACCTTTGCCGGTACAAATACCAATTGGCTGGAGGCTGGAGGCGTTTTTGATGCCAGGTCACGATTTAGCCAGACAACTCCTCCTAGGGGAAGTAATAACAAAAGCAAACATACTACAATCCGCCTGATTCGTTCTCTTATCCGGATTGGTTTTCTATTTTGTGATTTCTGTTGCAATATTTTCATGCTCCGTTGCTGCAAATTTGGGGGAGAAGGTCTTTCCTGTCGGTCTACACCCCGTATTTTATGATAGAAATCAGCCCGTAAAGTTTCAACCAACCCTTTTGTAAATTTCAAAGGAATTTGAAAATAAAAATTTTACACACATACAGCACTACAAGTTTGATTGCAATTCCCGTTCGTGTTCTGTTATAATAAAGTGTTGCAAATAAAAGTCATCGTGTCATTTGTTTTCTAATCCAATTCTCATTTAAATTCGCTATTCTGGATATAGGAGGTGCTGTTATGCGAATTTTAATTGCAGAAGATGAACAGGATCTGAACCGTATTTTAGTGCAGAAACTGTCATCCGAGGGCTACAGTGTAGATAGCTGCCTGGATGGTCAAGACGCCATGGATCATTTGGCCGCTGCCGATTATGATGCGATTATTTTAGACATTATGATGCCAAAAGCCGATGGATATACCGTGCTGCAGTTTCTTCGGAAGCAGGGAAAAACCACCCCGGTCCTGTTCCTTACCGCGCGAGATTCCGTTCCAGATCGGGTCAAAGGCTTGGATAGCGGCGCCAATGATTATTTGATTAAGCCATTTTCCTTTGCTGAACTCATGGCCCGCATTCGTGCTATGACCCGCACCCCCTTTGGTATGACCAGCAATATTTTGACGGTAGGCGATCTCACCATGGACTGCTCTGCACACACGGTTTGCAGAAACGGACAAGAAATATCCTTGTCCGCCAAGGAATATGCACTTTTGGAATATCTGATGCGAAATCGTGGTATTGTGCTGTCCAGGGAAAAAATTGAAAATCACATTTGGAACTTTGATTATACAGGCGGTACCAATGTGGTAGATGTATACATTCGCTACCTGCGAAAAAAATTGATGAGGATCATCCAAAAAAACTGATCCATACAATACGCGGCAGCGGCTATGTGCTGCGGGAGGACACATGAAAAATTGTTCCATTCGTCTTAAAATCACACTCTGGTTTTCCATCCTTCTAATTGTTATTGTAGCGCTTACCTTCTTGGTTGTCTTTTCTGTGAGCAGATCTGTCATGCAGCAACAGCTGAGACGCGCATTGGCAGAAACAGTAGAGGACAACATAGACGAGGTTGAGTTTTTGGAAACGCTGGACTACAGGGACAATGACTTCGACAATGACCTGTATCTCCAATACCGTGGAGGATATTTGGAAATCGACGACGACTATTTGGATCGTGTAAACGGCATTGCCACGGCCCTCTACCAGGAGGACGGCCGCCTCCTTTACGGAGAAGATCCCATTGCCGCCGATGGACTTGCATTCCTGGACGGCCAAATTCAAACTTATACAGCCAACGGCACCACCTACTATGTCTATGATCGAATGCTCTCTGGAAACAATCTAGACGGCCTTTGGCTAAGAGGTGTCGTTTCGGAGCTTCAGGGAATGGAGCAGCTTTCTTCTATCGTCCGGTTCTCTTTGATTTTGTTGCCGCTGCTCTTGCTTCTGGCAATAGTCGGGGGCTGGATTATCGCCGGAAGGGTTCTGCGGCCCATTCAACAAATTGCGCAAGCCGCCTCCCAGATCAGTCAGGGACACGACCTCAAAAAACGGATTCATCTCGGTCCCGGCGGAGATGAACTGCATAAGCTTGCAGATATTTTTGATGCCATGTTTGATCGGCTGGAGACCAGCTTTGCTGCAGAACAGCAATTTACCTCTGACGCCTCCCACGAACTGCGCACACCCATGAGCGTCATTATGGCCCAATGTGAATATACTTTGGAGTCGCCCAGATCCCCAGAAGAGTATCAAGATGCGCTGGAGGTCATTCAGCGACAGGGGCGGAAAATGTCCAGACTGATCCACGATATGCTGGACTTTACCCGATTAGAGAACAGATCCAATCGCGAACCATTTGTTCCCGTTGATCTTTCCGCTCTGGTTTCCTCCGTTTGCGACGATATGGCTTTATTAAAGGAAAACGGAATTTCTCTGACGTCCCATGTTGAACCCAACATTACAATCAATGGAGACATTGATCTGTTGACGAGACTCCTGGTCAACCTTATCAGCAACGCTTATCACTATGGCCGCCCGGACGGATGGATCAACGTCACGCTTCAGTGGAAAGACGGATCTGTCAATCTCTCCGTCGCCGACAATGGTATTGGAATTGCCCCCGACCAACAGGAGAAAATTTTCCATCGGTTCTATCAGGCAGATTCCTCCCGCACCGGAAATGGTACTGGACTTGGACTTTCTATGGTACAGGAAATTGTTCGACTCCATGGCGGTACAATTCAAGTGGAAAGCCAGTTGGATCACGGCAGCACCTTTATCATAACAATTCCAGAAAAAATTTCATAATTCTAATGTTCTTCTCATGTTTTGCCGATACAATACACATAGAAAAAACGAAGGGAGTTTTTCATATGAAAAAAATAAAAACATTCTTTTCTCGCCCCAGCCGAATTGTTCTTACAGTTGTATGCATCTTAATTATTGTTGCGGCAGTAGGCGCCGGCGTTATGTTTGCTGTGCAAAACAGCCCATCCAAAAAGGCCGCTGCTGAAGCCGTAGCTTATGCCGATGCGGGCGTTGACGCAAGCGCTGCCATGTACACCTATACAGAGTTAGAACTGGAACATGGAAAGCTGGCCTATGATGTGGATTTTTCCGCCAACGGCATTGAATACAACTATCTCATTGCTGCTTCCGACCACACCATCCTCTCCAGAAAAGTAGAGGTGGACGATGATCAGATTATCCTGCCTTCCACTTCTCCGGCTGTCACTTCTTCCGCCCCCGAAACTACCGAGGTATCCATTGCCCCCCAGGAACCCACTGAGACGGTTTTGCCATCGGCTTCTCAAGCACCGCAGGCAACTTCTTCCCCCGCCCAAGGCAATGATATCGGCCTGGAAGCTGCACAAAATATTGCACTGAACGATGCTGGATTTTCTGCAGGAAATGTCACCTTTACGGAGGGCCATTTTGATTATGAAGATGGTGTCGCTGTATATGTAGTGGAATTCTATGTGGAACAAACCGAATATGATTATGAAATCGACGCAGCTTCCGGCGAGATTCGCAAAAAGAGTTTTGATGCAGCTGCAATTCCCGCTACATCCAGTAGCAGCATTACTGTTGAGCAGGCCAAAGCCTTAGCTCTGGAACACACAGGTCTTACGGAAGCGGATGTCTCTTTTACCAAAGCCAAACTGGAAAATGATGACGGTAGAACTGTCTATGAAATTGAATTTCGTCAAGGAACCACAGAATACGAATACACTATCGATGCAAATACCGGCAATATTCTAGAATATGACAGAGACTGGAACGGCTGATCTCTGTATACAAGAAACATACCCGTCAGGACCAAACGTCCTGACGGGTATGTTTTTAATGAAGTTGCTGTCGAAGGAACAACTCTATTTCTTCAAATGCCATCATTGCTTCCGGATAATCCCAAAAATCCAGAGGATACGTATGAATCATATCTTTCCCAACATGGAGATGTACATCTACACCAGCGTGAGACGCTCTCTCTGCAAACACAATCGCGTCTCGCATTAAAATCTCTGCGCCGCCGGCTGATAAAAACACCGGCGGATATCCCTTCAAATCACCCAGTGCGGGAGAAATCAATGGGTCGGCTCGATCATGCCCGGGCGCATAGACCTCCATAACCTGATCTGAACTGTCGAGTCCATCCAGCACAGTCCCCTCAGAAGAGCAAGTCGCATCCGTCACCGGCGACATCGCCACTATCGCTCGCGGAATAGGTACCCCCTCTCGCTTCGCCATCAAGGGAATATCCAGCGCCAGCGTCGCTCCCGCAGACTCACCGCAAACTATAATCTGTTCAGAATTCCAACCTTGCTTCAGAAGGCTCCGATATCCTGCAAAGACATCCTCCGGTGCAGACGGGAATGTATATTCCGGGGCCAATCGATAGTCCGCCGAGAAACAGGTTACCTCCAGTCTATGACTGAGTTCCAGCAAAAAAGGCAGCGGAATACCAGAGGACCCCAACGTGAAACCACCGCCATGAATATAATACAAAAGTTTATTAGAAGAAGATCTATGGCGAATCCACTTTCCGGAAATCTCCCCTAGCCGGCCGGGTTCCCATGTTACATCATCGTATTTTCTGACTTCTGAAACGGCCAACGCCTCCATCTCCTGCCGAATCATTGGCAATGTCTTATTTGTAAAATCTGTTCGCTCCCAAACACTGCCTCGACGATTTAAAAATTCTTCACTTGGCATAAACAAGCCCCTCTCATCACTGGATTGCAACATCATATAAATGCATTTTAACATGATTATGGTTTTCTTGCAAATACGAATCAAATAAAAACGGAAATGAAACTTTACAGCAATTCTCTACCGCAGTATAATAAAGCGGTTATTTGTATTTTTGTGTATGGAGGAAGCCATATGTCCAGAAACAACGGTCAGATGTCAGAAGCCTTCTTTACCGCTGTATTTCTGTCTGCCTCTGGCGGACTACAAGACGCTTATACCTACATTCAACGTGGATCTGTTTTTGCAAATGCCCAAACGGGTAATATTGTTCTGCTGAGTCAAACGATATTTTCCGGGAATTGGTCCCGAATATTCCATTATGCAATCCCGCTTCTGGCGTTTGCTCTGGGCGTAGCTGCAGCAGAACAAATTCGCTTCCGCTGTCAAAGCTCCCCTGCAATCCATTGGAGACAGCTTGTTTTATTGGCAGAAATTGGATTGTTATTCAGTGTTGGCTTTCTTCCCTCCACGCTGAATCTGCTTGCCAATGCTCTAGTATCTTTTTCATGCGCCATGCAAGTACAAGCGTTCCGGAAAGTCAACGGCTATTCCTTTGCCAGTACCATGTGCATCGGAAACTTACGTAGCGGTGTAGAATCTCTCATGGCAAGTTACCGTACCGGTGATCGAATGCTTCTTCGAAAAGCCGGCCAATACTTCAGTATTATTTTACTATTCGCCCTGGGAGCTGGCTTGGGCGGCTGTTTTATTCCTTTGTTTGGGCGGAAAACCATCTGGCTTTCCTGCATATTGTTGCTGATCAGCTTTTGTCTGATGTTTATCAGGACCAATCCGGCAAATGTGTCCGATCCTTATGAGCCAACCGACCAGTTTCAGAAAAACTCCCGATCGTAATTCTCCCCGTTCTTGGCTCCACAAGGACGGGAAAATGATTTTCTCATTTCCCGTTATTCCTCTTTTTAGACAATCATGCCGCTGCCCGGACCGGACAGCGGCATGATTCTTCCTCCAACGCCTACACAGTAAACAAGAATATTCAAACATCAAAACGGATACGCCGTTCCCTGCACCGGAGGCTCCCCTGATCGTCTATTCAACTCAACAGCTCGCCTTGCATTTTTTGTAGCACTAGCAATCCCCAATGCAGCCAAGAATATGTTTCTACAGTTTTTTCTCCTGTTGATAAAGCAGCTTACGGCCCGGACATTTTTTTGCATCCAATCGCCACTGGCAAATTTTACAATCCAGACATTTTCCCGGCTGTTGACCTTGTTTGGCTCGATTGGGCCACTCTGGATCTACCAGCGCACTGCGTCCCACATCCACCATGTCCACATTTGTCTTTTGCAGAATATGTTCCGCATCCTGTGGCAACCGGATGCCACCCACTGCAAATACCGGTATGCCCACAGCACTGCGAATCGCAGAAGCCGCCCGGATGATATCCGGAATTCCCGGATCACCTGGAGCATTGGTATCCATTTCTCCAGAAAACCCATAGGAAATATCGAGAAACTGGATGCCATTCTCCGCCAGTACTTTAGCATGAAAAATGCCATCCTCCAGCGTTGGCTCAAATCCCCCCAACCGAATTCCAATTACAAAACTCGGTGATGTGACGTTCCTAATCCCTTCTGCAATTTCCAAGACAAGCCGGATTGGCTCTGTTCCATAGACATCTTTTCGGCGGTTGATCCTTCGATTCAGGAATTGGCACAGCAAATAACTATGACACCCATGAAGCTCTACGCCATCGTAACCAGCCAAATAGGCCCGATGCCCTGCCCGCACAAACGCTTCTCGAACTTCTGCGATCTCTTCCATTGTCATTTCTTTGCTTACATACGCCCCGTATTTCCCCTGAAAGTGGTGGATGCTGGGGCACAAATGTTCCTCATCAATTCCCATTGCACCTGCGTGATGAAGCTGTACAAAAACAGGGCAACCCTGCGCATGCACTGCCGCTACAATCCGTTTGAGTCCGGGAATATGCGCATCGGACCAAATCCCCAGCTGATCAAGGGAAAGCCGGCCCCGCTTTGTAACACAGGTAGCTTCCTGAATCACCAATCCCGCACCGCCCTTTGCCAACCTGGCATAATGCTGTACATTTGCTTCGGTCGCCATGCCACTGTCATCAGAGCATCCATATATCACCATTGGGGGAATGCAGATTCGGTTTTTGGTAGTAATCGTTCCAATGGACACCTGGTCAAAAAGCCCTCTTATCTGTGCCATGTAGTCCCCTCTTTGGTATCCACTAAAATAACTCCCATTGCCTTAAGCTGATCTCGGATGCGATCTGCCTCTGCAAAGTTTTTCGTTTTTTTTGCCTCTGCTCTGGCAGCAACCAGCGCATCAATCTCTGCATCATTTTCCTGTGGAACCGTCGTCTCCAATTGTTTTTCCGATGCTGCATGCATGAGATCCAATGACAAGACCTGATCAAATTCTTTCAGCAAACTTCGTTTTGTACCGTCGGCAATCTTGGCCTTGAGTACGTCATACAATGCCGTAACGGCCAATGAGGTATTCAGGTCATTATCCAGCGCTTCTCGAAATTTCTTCCGCAATGCATTGGCAGCTTCTCTATCAGCCGGTTCCTCCGGCTCCTCCTTTAAGGCTGCAATGCGGGATATCAGTTTTTCATAGGCAATCTGCGCATTGTCAAGGTTCTCCCAACTGAATAACAACTCTCGACGGTAGTGAGATTGAAGACAAAACAGACGGTAAGCCAGCGGATGATATCCTTTTTCCCGCAGTAAGGATACCGTTAAGAATTCTCCTTTGGACTTACTCATTTTCCCATGATTCGTATTCAGATGGCGGATATGAAACCAATAGTTACACCATTTGTGTCCCAGATCACTCTCCGATTGTGCAATTTCATTGGTATGGTGCGGAAATGCATTGTCTATGCCCCCGCAGTGAATATCCATATACTCTCCCAAATGCTTGAGACTAATCGCTGAGCATTCAATATGCCATCCGGGGTATCCCATGCCCCAGGGACTTTCCCATTTAAGTTCCTGATCTTCAAACTTGGACTTGGTAAACCACAGAACAAAGTCCGTTTTGTTCTTCTTATTCCCATCAGCTTCGACCCCTTCTCGAACACCAACGGCCAGGTTTTCTTCATCGTGCTCCCCGAAAACATAGTACTGTTTCAATTTAGACGTATCAAAATATACGTTTCCTCCCGCCACATAGGCATAGCCCTTATCCAGGAGCCTTTGCACCATCGCAATAAATTCCGGAATGCAGTTTGTGGCCGGTTCTACCACATCAGGGACTTTGATATTCAGCGCCTTGCAATCTTCAAAGAACGCATCTGTATAAAATTTCGCAATCTCCATGACGCTCTTATGCTCCCGCTTTGCCCCTTTCAGCATCTTATCCTCACCGGTATCCGCATCCGAGGACAGATGCCCTACATCTGTAATGTTCATAACTCGCTTTACGTCATAGCCCAGATAGCGAAGATATTTTTCCAATACATCTTCCATAATGTAGCTTCGAAGATTGCCTATATGCGCATAATGGTAAACTGTGGGGCCGCAAGTATACATTTTTACCTTCCCCGGTTCATGAGGAACAAATTCTTCTTTGGTCCTGGTAAGAGAATTATACAAATACATAGTTACAACTCCTTTTTACGATTATTGTATCGTTTCTTCTCCTTGGTTATTCGCATTCTCTGCGTACTGCGCATCCTGACGCTGCTCCAATGCTTCGATCCGGGAAAGCAAGCTGTCCAGGGTTTTTTGAACCGGATCCGTAACGTGAATCTGATCCACTTCCTTGGCATAATTCACTTTCTGTCCTGCTATCCGAACAATTTTGGCCGGAACACCTACGGCTGTGGCATCGGCCGGTACCTCTGAAAGCACCACAGAGTTTGCCGCAATACGACTGTTATCCCCTACGCGGAAGGGACCCAATACCTTAGCCCCACAGCCGATCAACACATTGTTTCCTATGGTAGGATGTCGCTTTCCCTGATCTTTACCGGTACCCCCCAGGGTAACACCATGGTATAGAAGCACGTCGTCTCCCACTTCAGCTGTTTCCCCAATGACAATTCCCATACCATGATCGATCACAAATCTCCGTCCAATGGTAGCTCCCGGATGAATTTCAATACCGGTAAAATGGCGACTCCATTGCGAAACTAACCGTGCCAGGAAAAACAACTTATGCCGATAAAACCAATGTGCAATTCGGTGATTGATAATGGCATGCACACCGGGATACAAGAGAAAAATCTCCAATTTGGACCGAGCCGCCGGGTCTCTTGCCTGATAGGCTCCCAATGTTTCATTCAAACGCTTTAATAACATAATTACCTCCATTGCTTGCTGTGCTCATCTCAAATTGAACCCTTTTCGTGCAAAAGCCCCGCCTCTTGAATTCAATTCAAGAGGCGGGGCAATACCCGCGGTTCCACTCTGATTTATCACTTTGGCACTGACGCGGCCTCACGGGGTCTCCCCTCGCTCCCGGGCGCACATTCACAGCACAGTATCCGCCGCGGCTTTCAGCCGGTGACCGCAACTCTCTTTGAATCCTGTTTGCTGTTACTCTTCCCGATCCACACGATATTCACTTTCTATTATCATATTAGCACGCCTTGAAAAATGTGTCAATATCATTTCTTCATATCAAGCACGTCCCAGTTCTTCACAAAATACTCTATTCCAGATACCAACGTAGTAACTACTATAATGATTGTGATCACCCAGTCCAAGACTGTAGAGCCAGAAAACAGCAACATAATACAAAGTCCAATCATTGTGGAGGCAGTCTTAATTTTACCCAGCCAAGCCGCCGCAATCACACGACCGCTTTCCACTGCCACCAGGCGAAGACCTGTGACGGCAAATTCCCGTGTTAAAACAATCATGACCGCCCAAGCCGGCATCCGTCCCCACTGGATAAAAATGACCATACAAGAAATAACCAGCAGTTTATCCGCCAGTGGATCTAAAAATTTTCCAAAATTACTCACTTGGTTATAGTGCCGGGCAATATAGCCATCCACAAAATCTGTACAGGATGCTACTACAAAAACGATCATCGCCGCAATATTGTGACCTGTTAAAAGAATCACCATGAATACCGGGATCATCAACACCCGAATCAATGTAATTTTACTAGCTGTGGTCATGCATGATCCTCCACAACGGTACCAATGAGATTACCATCCATAGTTTCTTCAATGGTCACCATCACAAACTGCCCCGGACGGAACCTCTGCTCCGCCGTGAAAAACACCATGCCGTCGATCTCCGGCGAGTCTGCATAGGTACGTCCAAACTGACATTCAGCCAACCGGTCATATCCTTCAACCAGTACCTCAACTTTTTTCCCAACCAACGACTCATTATAGTCGTCCATAATACGGCTCTGAAGTTCTGTAATAATTTCCGCTCTTTTTTCCGCCACTTCCCGATCAGGATACTCCATTTGCGCGGCAGGCGTCCCCTCTTCCGGCGAAAACACAAAACAGCCTACCCGTTCCATACGGTGTTTCTTGAGGAATTGGCACAATTCCTCAAATTCCGCCTCGCCCTCGCCAGGTAATCCGGCAATCAAACTGGTCCGCAGTACTAAATTCGGAATTTTCTCTCTCAAATGCGGAATCAACCAATCCAAATACGCTTTATTTCCACGGCGGTTCATATGGCGGAGGATCCCATCATTACAGTGCTGAAGCGGGATGTCAAGATAAGAACAGATCTTCTCCTCTTGCGCAATCGTATCAATTAACTCCTCATCCATCTCATCAGGATACAGGTAGTGCACCCGGATCCAATGAAGTCCGTCAATCCTGCACAGCTCGCGGAGCAGTTCGCTCAGTCTCCGCTTTCCATAAAGGTCAATACCATATCGCGAAGTATCCTGCGCAATCACAATCAATTCTTTCACGCCGTCGTTCGCTAGAAGTTTTGCCTCCTCTATGAGATCCTCAAACCGACGGCTCCGATACTTTCCCCGGAGCGACGGAATCACACAAAATGCACAATGGTTGTCACAACCCTCTGCAATTTTGAGATAAGCATAATAATCCGGGGTTGTCAGAACTCGACCAACTTCCTCTAATTCTCCATTGATATCCGCCATATACCGGGGCTGATCTCCCTCCAGCACACGATCCACTGCACTGACAATGTCCGTATAGCTGCCACACCCCAGAATTCCATCCACCTCCGGAAGTTCCTCCATGAGCTGATCTTTGTATCGCTGGCTTAAGCATCCAGTTACAAGAATCTTTCCAATCTTTCCTTCATTTTTGAGCAAGCCCAGTTCTAAAATTTCTTGGATCGCTTCACTCTTCGCGCTTTCAATAAATCCACAGGTGTTGACAATCGTCACATCACTGTGTTCTACTTCTGTAGTAACCTCATAACCTGCCTCATGCAGCAGGCACAGCATCTGCTCGGCATCCACCTGGTTTTTTGCACACCCCAAAGATACCATTGCTACTTTCTTCCCCATTTGGAGACCTCCAATGTGATATGTTAATCGTATCAGGATTCCTCCAAGGCATCCTGATACCGCTGAAGCGCTGCATGGATCTCTTCCCATCCGTGTCCTCGGCGTTGAAGCGCACCGACAACTCGCTGGAGTTCCTTTTGATCCGGCGCATGTCCTCGAAGCCGCTGAGACAGAAATCGATCAATGGCTTCAGACATGTCCGGAAGTTCATCTAAAACATCCTCCCAGTCCTCTTTCGGAATACCCTTTTGATAAAGTTCCTGTCGAATACGAGCCGCCCCATATCCCTTATCCACACATCGATCGACAATCCGTTTCGCCATGGCCTTATCGTCCACAGCCCCCAATTCTCTCAACCATGCCACTGCCTCTTTGGCATCCTCGGGGCGTTCTCCGCGCTGAACCAGCCTTCTCCGGAGTTCTTTTTCGGAAATGCTGGTGGCAGATACAATCCGAACTGCACGATCCTTAGCTGAGGCTTTTTGTGCGGTATCCAACAGAGACGCCAGATCTTCTTCGTCCAGCTCCATCCCCTGATATAGTCCCCGATCTGCAACGACCCGGGACGCCACCTTCATCTTGGTACCGTCATCAAACCACAACGTAACCCGGCTACCATCCGTTCCTACTGCTGTGATCTTTAAAATCGTCATATATCAATATCGTCGTCATCAAAGTCGTCAGCAGAAATATTGACTGCTTTGGTTGCTACTGTTGCAACACCAGAAGACGTTTCTTTCCGTTTGGCCCGTTTTTCTTCCTGTTGTTTTGCCACTTCCGCTCGAATCGCTGTCTCCAATCTTGCTGCTACTTCAGGATTGTCCCGAAGGTAAGCCTTTGCGTTGTCGCGTCCTTGTCCAATGCGTTCATCTCCAATAGAGAACCAGCTTCCGCTTTTCTGCATCAAATCATATTTCACACCCAGATCCACAAGTTCTCCAGTATGAGAGATGCCTTCGCCGTACATAATATCAAACTCCGCCTCCCGAAAAGGAGGTGCCACTTTGTTCTTGACTACTTTAACACGAGTATGGTTGCCTACCAGTTCTCCGTTTACCTTTAGTCCTTCTGTACGGCGAATGTCCAATCGAACAGAAGCAAAGAATTTCAGCGCACGCCCGCCGGTGGTCGTCTCTGAAGAGCCATAGATTACGCCAATCTTATCACGAATTTGGTTGATGAAAATAACCATGCAGTTTGTCTTGGCAATCGATCCGGCCAGTTTCCGCAATGCCTGAGACATCAACCTTGCCTGCAGGCCCACTGCAGCGTCTCCCATTTCTCCTTCGATTTCCGCCCGCGGCGTCAATGCCGCCACGGAATCCACTACTACAGCAGCTACAGCGCCGGAACGCACCAACGCATCTGTGATCTCCAAAGCCTGTTCCCCGTAATCCGGCTGAGAAATCAACAGATTATCAATATCTACACCCAGGGCCGCAGCGTATTCTGGATCCAGCGCATGTTCCGCATCTACGAACGCCACTTCACCCCCCTGTTTTTGGGTTTCCGCCAGCACATGAAGCGCCAATGTGGTCTTACCGGAGGATTCCGGACCATAGATTTCAATAATACGACCTTTGGGCAAACCGCCTACGCCCAGCGCCAGGTCCAACGTCAAGGATCCCGTCGGAATGACATCCACATTCATGTCAGCCTTGTCGCCAAGACGCATTACCGTTCCTTTGCCAAAATTCTTTTCTATCTGCTGCAGCGCAGTTTCCAACGCTTTCTTTTTGTCCGCTGCCGGAGCTGCTGCTTCAAATGCAGGTTTTTTTGACGCCATGTTTATTCCTCCCTATCCGGTTTCTGAGCTAAAACCGCCCGGGCACGCTCACCACTGTCCCGAACCAATCTGCCCAACTCATATCCATGCTCCATTAAAATATGGCACACTTCCGCTTCCTGTCCCATGCCAAACTCAAAACAAATAAACCCACCAGGTTTCAAAATCGGAGTAAAATTCTTTGTAATGGCCCGGTAATAATCCAGCCCATCTAATCCACCGTACAATGCCAAACGTGGTTCATAATTTTTAACCGATGGATCCAGGTATTCCATTTGCTCAGCTGTTACATAAGGGGGATTTGATACTATCAAATCGTATTTTCCCAGAAAACGAGGCGGTTCCTGCCGCACATCCATTTGAACACAAGTAACCCGGCCAGCTAAGTGATTATCCTGAATATTCTTCTTCGCTATGCGGATCGCTTCTGGCGAGATTTCTGCCAATGTCACCCGGGCATCCTTGATCTTGGCTGCAATCGCCAGTCCAATACATCCGGAGCCGGCACACAGATCCAATACCCTTGGATTTTGCGGAAGCTGCATGACCTTACCAATGGCAAGTTCACATACCGCTTCCGTATCATCTCTCGGAATCAGCACATCAGGTGTAATATGCAATGTTAAACCATGAAATTCCCACTGTCCCAAAATATATGCCAGCGGCTCCCCGGCAAGATGCCGCTGCACCATTTCATTGACCTTTTCCACATCACGCTGAAATACAGTTAGCGGATAATCTGCCACAAGCTGGCTGACTGTACGATCTGTTGCAGAAGCCACCAACTGCTGGGCTGTAAACGCTGCGTTCTCCCCATCCACCTGCCGCAGCAATGTTCGGGCCGCCTTATAGAGGTCGTGATAACTGTATTTGACATTCATGACTTACCAGTCGTCCGCTCCTTCCTCCTCTGGAATCACCGCATTCATAGCCGCAATGGCGCACTCGATCATGCTGTCATCCGGCTCATTCGTTGTGAAATTTTGAAACCACATTCCCGGAGCTGTCAACACTCGGGTAACAACATTATCGTGCCTCCCCACCAAGCGATTAAACTCATAACTGATCGCCACCACCGGAAACAGCAACAGCAAATGACACAACATCCGCACCAATGTATTTCCCACTTGAATGACGCTGCCGACCAAAATACTTATAACAATCACTACAAATAGAAAGCTGGTGCCGCATCGGGGATGCTTTCTGGTACACGGACGAATATTTTCTACTGTTAACGGTTTTCCCAATTCATAACACTTAATGGTTTTGTGCTCTGCACCATGATAGGAAAAGATCCGCCGCATATCGGGCAGCTTACTAATACCAATCATATAGCCGGTGAAAATAACAATCTTTACAATCCCCTCGCAGAGATTTCTTGCCAGATAATGATCATAAATAGGTTTAATCAGTCCCACCAACAAAGTCGGCAGCAACATGAACAGCCCTACAGAGAACAAGATCCCTAATGCAACCGCAAAATAGATAATGAGAGACTCCAGCTTTTCCGAACTGATATGCCTGCTGAGCCACTGCTCGAACTTTCCCGGCTGCGCTTCCTCCTCTTCGGGATAAAATGACGCTGAATACATCAGTGCCTTAACCCCCGCCACCATGGAACCGCCGAAATTCACCACACCACGAATCAAGGGCCAACCTAAAACAGGGTACTTATCCTTGATAAACTTTAGTTCTTCGGTCGTCAGAACAATTTCTCCCTTTTGATCCCGAACTGCAATTGCTTGTTTATAGGGACCGCGCATCATGATGCCTTCAATCAGCGCCTGCCCTCCAATGGTAGTACGTTTTTCTTGATTTGCCACTGAATAGTTTCCTTTCTTTTGCCTGTAGATGATATTCTACCACAGAAGATGTACCATAAATGGGATTATACCGGAAGATGAATGGTGACCTCACAGCCTCCCTGGCCATCGGCAGCATTGATAATATCCAGCTTTCCGCCATGCATGGTGACGATTTCTTCGCATACCGCCAATCCAATTCCGCTGCCACGCGCTTTTGAGGAGCCCTTATAAAACTTCTTCTTTACCAACGGCAACTCCTCCTCGGGAATTCCCGGGCCGAAATCTCGAATGGTAACAGTTACTTCATCTCCAGTTCCGTGAATGGAACACAGAATTTTTCCACCTTCGCCTCCATACTTTGCCGCATTGTCTAAAATATTTAGAAATACCTGCTTCATACGCTCCGGGTCGCAACTGATCTCTGGAATATCCTCATTGTTTTCTTCATAGACCAGTTCAATCCCCTCCTGTCGGAGCCGGTTCCCATACATAAAAATAGTATCCTCAAAGACACTCCTAAGATCGGCGACCTCCACATTTAACTTAAATCGGCCGTCTTGAATGCGGCTAAACTCCAAAAGCTCCTCTACCAAGGATGTGAGCCGCTTTGTCTCTTTCAGCATTGTGACGATGCCGCGCCGCGTTTCCACCTGATCCATTTGTTCGCTTGTGAGCAATGTCTCGCCCCAGCCGGAAATCGCCGTTAACGGTGTTCTGAGTTCATGCGATACTGATGAAAGGAATTCTGACTGCATCTTTTCCGTTTGGGAAATCTGCAATGACAGATTATTGATGGCTCTTGCCAATTCTCCAATCTCATCATTGCCTTCCGCGAATTTTTTCTGAATCTGCACTCCATAACCGCCTGCCGCAATCCGTTTTGTAATTTCTGTAATCTCTTCCACAGGCGTCACAATAGAATGGATGAAATACATCCCTGTAATCCAGATCAGCAAAATAATGATCACTGCCAGCAAAACTGCGCATCCCACTAAAATGAATATCTGCCGATCCGCTGCCTGAAGACTGGTTACATATCGCAGTACGCCGACAACTTCTCCCCCAGAATAGGCCACCGGTCCTGATACCGCCATAATTCGTTCTCCGGTATCAGGATCTTTTCCAGTGTAAACGGTAATCTCCATATTCTCAATGGCGCCCTTAACATCATCGGTCTGTGGGCGTGTTCCCGCCGCTAAGCCAAAGGAAGAGCTGAGTATCTCTCCTTCCTCGTTTAAGAACTCCAGCTCCAGGGTATTTTTCTCGTCAAAGTCCTGGGTAAAACGGTAAATGCTGTTGTAAAATTCCTCATCCGAAGCGGAGACATAGTTTTCAAAAAAATCCGCTGTGGTCTTCAGCTTCGCTTCCAAGCCACTTTGCATCATATTATAGTAGAAGCCAGAAATAGCCAATGCCGCCGCAAATACCGTCACCACCACCAAAAGCACCATAATACTTACATTGTTCACCAACCATCGGTGACGGATTCCGGAAATCTTTTTCATGAACTCAGACGCCCCACTTATAGCCGTAGCCCCATACGGTAGTTATATAAACAGGATTTGACGTATCGTCCTCAATCTTAATCCGCAGACGACGAATATTCACATCCACAATCTTCAACTCGCCATCATAATCCCGGCCCCAGACTGCCGCTAGAATATCTTCTCGCGACAATGCTCGTCCAGGGTTCTGCATAAACAGTTTTACAATGGAATACTCTACCTGTGTGAGCTTGATTTTCTCTCCGCCCTTTTCCAGGGTACGGTTCCGGGTGTTCAGCACAAAGGGGCCCTGCCGGATTTCCTCTGTGGGCGCGTTAGTTTCTCCACCAATTCGCCGGTATAACGCGTCCACCCGCGCCGTCAGCTCCGCCGGCGAAAATGGTTTCGTTACATAATCATCGGCTCCGGTCATAAGGCCTGTTACCTTGTCCATCTCTTGTGTTCTGGCTGTGAGCATAATAATACCAATCGCCTTATTGGTTGCCCGTACCGTTCGGCACACCTCAAAGCCATCCATTCCCGGAAGGTTGATGTCAAAAATTGCCACCCCCGTATCTGGATTTCGCCGCAATTGTTCCAATGCTTCTTCCCCGGTCCCTGCCTCAATCACATCATAGCCGGCCCTCCGGAGATTGATAACCACAAAGCTCCGAATACTGACTTCATCTTCCAGAATCAATACTTTTTTCATGGTGTTTTCCCTTCTATTTCATCAGTTTGTCTCGATTGCTGTTTCCCCGCTTCTGTAACGGGTATAGTGAAACATTTCTGATACTTGGGACATAGTTACAGTCCCCTCCCACGGCTCCGCCGCTGCCAGTGTCACCGCAAAAATCGTCTCACTGTCGTTGAACAAAATGCTAAGACTGTGCGCTTCGGCATAATTCTGCCGTTCTGCACCCTTCAGAGTATAAATCGTGAGAATCTCTTGTGGTGTTGTGTTGTCGTCTTCCTGACGATAAAAACTCACTGTGCTGACAGTCGTAGACTCATCAACCGCTTTAATAATCAGCCCTTCATCCCAGCTCTCCGGTATTGTCAGATACCAATTCTCACTGAAATTCTGGTAAGTGGTATACTGTTTCTCGCAACTCCCGTCTGACTTCAATCCATACCAATCAATGACACATTGGGCGGCGCTGCCACTGTCATAGGCAGGAAGTTGCCGTGTTTGCGGAATCTCTATTATGCCATCCGCATTGAGATCGTCCGGATAAACATAATAACTGTGGATTGGGAGCGACATCAAAATAGATTCCTCGGGTATCACTGCCTGAAATGTCTCTTCTTGTATGGTAAATACATCCATAAGGAGCTGTCCCTCAGAAGAAACCCCAGAGAAAATAATTCCCTTTGCATCTCCCAGCAAAGTTCCCTCTTGGACCTTCCGGAGATTATCATAGGAGAAACTCAGCCGCTGTTCTCCCATCCGCTGAAGCTCCCCATCACGGCATCCGTAACATTCCAAAACAGCAGGATTATCGGCCCCACTTCCTGTCAAGCACAACACTTCCGGAAGCCCGTCCGTGTTCAAATCAGAAAGCTCGTATCTGCCACAACTAGCGGTTAATACGACGGTTGCTTCGCCTTCAGCATAACAATACACCTGCAAAGCTTGTGTGACTGATTCACTGACCTGATAGGTCACAATGAGTTCTAAATCTCCTTTGCCGTCCAGATCCGCATATTCTACCGAGGCCACTGCGGAACCAGTACCATCAATTACCGCTGCAGGTGTATAGACATCTTCCGATTTTGAAAAAATATAAATCTTGATTGCACCGTTATCAGAAGAGCGAAAAAACGCCACTGCTTCATCCACTCCGTCTGCATCCAGATCCGTAAGCTGTACCGGCTCCTGCCTGGCTCCTGACGATGGAGCGGAATAATTATATCCATCCTCCAACACCTCATTGAGCGCTTCTTGGAGGTCATAATAATCCTCTGTCGCCCGCGGGAGGCTATAGAGATCCTCATAGGACAGTCCGGAACAGCCCGTGAGCACCAACAGTGCCAACGCTCCTGCCAGCAGTCTCCAAAACCGTTTCACCGTCCGTCCTCCTTTCGCAAAACGCAATACATGTATTTTTTATTATATCACATTCTGTTACAAATTGATAGCATTTTTGTAAATACCTCTATAAATTTTTGTACAACGGCCCCTCTGCTGCATTTGCGCAGCAGAGGGGCATTTCCCTCATTTAGGTACTACATTTTCCCGACCCAATAGTTCTTCCAGTTCTGTCAAAAGCATGGAATCCATGAGACAGAACGTTCCCACTCGCTGACGGGTATCAGCGTAAAACAGTACTGTCTGAGTTCTGCCTGGAAACATCTGCAATACCGCGCGGACCCTTCTGTCCTGATGTCCTCCCATTGTATCCAAGCGCAGATAGAGCGTCTTGATTTTCTGCTTTGGAACACCCTGTGTCTCAGGCGCATCTACACCTACATCCTCTAAAGACGCCGCAGAATCCACCATAATCTGCGGCTCTTTTTCATCCCGAACAGAAATCTTTCCTTTAATCAGCACCGCA
>CABRZL010000009.1 GCA_902475435.1 uncultured Eubacteriales bacterium
TTGACCTCGCGCAGTTTTTAGAGCTTGCATTGCTTGTTTTTTTTCTGCATTCATCAGCATATCTCCTTTTCTAGTGAAGTATGTATGTCAGGAATAAAGAAAACAATTAACTATACACCCCACCCCTGGGGGGTGCATAGTTAAAATACCATAGAACATAGTGTTTGTCAAGATGGTTTTATTTATAAAATACAACATATTGTAATCCTACAAGTTGTATTTACATTAGAAAAGAATGCACTTGCAGCTTTGTATTGCTGGCATTATAATAGCCAAAGAACTATGTGCGGGGGGCGAGTGCCATGGTGTGGGACTGGAACGTTGAAAAGAGAAAAAAATGGCTGAAGCCGGCTCCTGGTATGGATCAATTAGCTGCACGCTGGAAGAAATTAAACTTTCAGACACTATTGGATCGTGGATGTGGACCGGGACGTCATGCAATATATTTTGCAAAAGCAGGATTTTCCGTTACAGGGATGGATTTGTCGCAAGAGGCGTTGGATTATTTAGATGAATGGGCTCAACAGGAAAACGTAAACATTTTTACAGTAAGAGGAGATATGTTCCGTATGCCTTTTCAGGATGACAGTTTTGATTGTGTGATTGATTATAATGTCAGTTATCACACCAATACTACGGGGTATTTTCAGGCAGTGCGGGAGTTGTACCGGGTATTGCGGCCAGGAGGAGAGGTATATTTGACCTTGAAAAGCCGCAGCGATCCGGTGTTTCAAAAAGCAAAAAAAGAAGATCATATAGACCGGTTTACGCTGCTCCAAGAAGGGAAGACACCACATTTTTTTGCGGATGAGTCCGACTTACAGGAGATTTTTCAGGGATTTTCTTTAGTAGTACCTGCCAGAGAAGTACGGGCACCGGGAATTGATAACCCGGTAGAGAGTGTCCACTATCATCTGTTATTTCGAAAGGAAGAAACGTTAATATGTTGAATTTCAGAAGAAAATATCCTGTACTGGTGAGCATTGTTCTAATGGTCCTGTTTCCGGTTGTGTCCATATTGGGCGTTATGCCGCTGTTACTGTGGGATTCAGTCTGGGAAATGGGAGAGTATTTACCCCAACTTCTGGTGGAAATTATACTGATTATTGTGATGACGTTGGCGGCGGTTGCACTGAAGATGAGATATGTCTTTTTGCCCAGCGATAAACCGCTGCATACTAAAATTTTGCCGTCTCTTTTCATTATTATTCTGTATACCTTTGCGATGCTGGAAACATTGATCTTGTGTAGCGAGGAGACGTTGCGGCCGCCGTTACAGATTCTGTGGTACGTGTTGTGTATGTTGGCGGTAGGCCTGGCAGAGGAACTGACCTTTCGAGGGTTAGTTACGCAGATGATATATGAGAAGTATGGCTATAACTCATTAGGAGTTTGGCTGAGCGTTGTCGTATCCGGTCTGTTGTTTGGGGCAGTGCATCTCGTCAATGCGGCGGGAGGTGCAGCAGATATTCTCGGCGTGTTGGTGCAGATGGTTGGAGCTGCAGCGTTGGGAATGTGTCTGGCAGCGATCTATCTTCGGACCAGAAGCCTTTGGACTGTGGTGTTGCTCCATGGATATATGGATTTTTGTGCATTGATGACCTCGGGATTCTATTCGGTTCAAACCATTGGAGAGACGGTAGGAGGATATTCTGCAGCCAATCTCATTTCTGCACTTTTCTATGGAGGGCTGGCCGTTTTTTTACTGCGGCCCAGTCAGATCAGGAAAATTACAGATCCGAATGCTCGGCCAACCCAGAATCAGGTGATTGGCCTTATGACAGCGATATTTTTGCTGTCAGGATTGCTGTCTGCAGTAGCCGTTGTTACGATTTAAAGGGAAAGAGCCTGTTGCAAAACAAAAATTTTATGAAAGGTCCATTTATCAAAAGCCAAAAAGTTGGCACAGAAATCGGGAAACCCCCGGTTTCTGTGCCATAAAAATTGGATTATTTACTCAAAAAGCTGTTTTACAACAGGCCTTTGGTTTATGTGTTTGACTGTCCTGACTTACGTTCTTGCGCCTCAGCGTCTATTGCTCCCGTTTTTTCCACGACTTGACGGATGAAGGTGCACAACAAATCGGCTACTTCCTCCGGAGTCAAATAGCTGACATTCAATACAATATCGTAATTTTTTAAATCGCTCCATTTGCGGTCAGTATAGTAGTTGTAATAGGTAGCACGAGATTTATCCAAACGTTTGATCCGAGCTTCTGCATCCCGCCGGGAGAGATTTTCTCGTTCCATGACGGTTTTGATGCGGGCTTCTGTGCTGGCCTGTAGAAAAATTTTGATCGTTTCCTTGTATCCATCCAATACATAGTCGGCGCAGCGGCCTACAAACAGAGCGGGTCCCTGATCTGCCACGGTACGAATGACGCCGGCTTGAACCATAAAAAGCTGGTCATTCAGGGGCATTCCATAAAGGCTTCGATTGCTTCGGTTGCTGAGAGCATATCCCAAGGTTGTGGTGGCAGTTTCTTCTGCGGCTTCAAAAGCCTTTTCTCCAAAGCGGCTTTCTTTGGATGCAATGGAGATCAATTCCTTATCGTAAAAGGGGAGCTCCAATTTCTTTGCCAGCAGCTCAGAAATCTTGTGACCGCTGGTGCCATATTGGCGGCTGATCGTGATCATTGGAAATGTTTTCATGAAATCACAGCCTTTCCTATTAGGATAATTTTATTATACATTGGTTTTTAAAATCTTTCAAGGTGGCAGCATTGACTTTCTTTTTGGGGATGTGTATGATGAAGTATAAAATTGGAGGAATGGTGTAATGATCACGCTGGAACATATTACAGTCCGATTTGGCGAGAAAGCCGTGCTGGATGATTTTTCACTGGACATTCCCAAGACGGGAGTTCTCTGTCTCAGCGGGCCGTCGGGATGTGGTAAAACCACGCTTTTACGGGTGTTATGTGGGTTGCAAAAACCCGATTCTGGACATCTTGACGGTGTAGGAACATGTGCCGTCGTATTTCAAGAAGATCGTCTGTTGCCCTGGCTGACAGCAGAGAAGAACCTGACGGTATCTACAGGGATTACAGCAGGGGACGCAGAAAAATGGCTTCGGAGTATGGGACTGGAGCGGGAAACCAATAGTTTGCCAAGTGTATTGAGTGGAGGAATGCGGCGTCGAGTAGCGATTGCTCGGGCGCTGGCGGCTAAAAGCGATGTGTTGTTGTTGGACGAGCCGTTTCAAGGACTGGATGAAGAAAGTAAGGAGCGGATCTACCCAATGATTCAAACTGTAGCGGAGCAAAAACCGGTGGTGTTGGTAACGCATCACGAGGAAGAGGCATCGGCGTTGGGAGCGAAGATGTTGAGACTCAGCGGACCACCGTTACAAATTGAACAGGAATCATAAGAACTGAGCGAACTGGAAAATCAAGGGCAGGTCAGATTCCGACTTTGCCGCTTCCGATTTTTCGTGGATATTCAATCAAAAGTAAGTGCGCCTACATTTGGTAGGCGCACTTCTGTTTTATAACTGATCTGCAATATTGTAAATTAACCGTTCTGATTTTTCCCAACCCAAGCAGGGATCGGTAATGGATTTTCCATAAATGCCTTCCCCGATTTCTTGAGCGCCATCTTCCAAATAGCTTTCCACCATAAAGCCCTTGACCAAGGATCGAACCTCAGAGGAATGGCGGCAGGCATGGAGAACCTCATTGACAATTCGTACTTGCTGCAGGTATTGTTTCCCTGAGTTGGCATGATTGGCATCTACAATGACAGCCATATTTTGAAGTTTTTTGGCCTGATACTGTTCATATAGACCTATCAGGTCCTCATAATGATAATTGGGACGGGTGCGTCCGGTATTATCTACATAGCCTCGAAGAATAGCATGGGCCAAAGGATTCCCCTTTGTTTCTACTTCATATCCGCAATAAGAGAAAATATGGGGATGTTGTGCAGCAGTAATGGAGTTCAGCATGACGCTCAGATCTCCTGAGGTAGGATTTTTCATGCCTACGGGAGCACCTAATCCGCTGGCCACAAGACGGTGCTGCTGGTTTTCTACAGAGCGTGCGCCTACAGCCACATAGCTCAGGACGTCTGCCAGATAAGCATCATTGCCGGGATAGAGCATCTCATCGGCGCAGGTCAGCCCGGTTTCGTTCACTGCAGTTACATGGAGATGCCGGAGAGAAATCAGGCCCTTTTCCATGTCCGGCCGTTTGGTAGGATCCGGCTGAGAGGCAATCCCTTTATAGCCATCACCGGTGGTGCGGGGTTTATTGGTGTAGATACGGGGAATGATAAGCAGTTTGTCTTTGACACGCTCCTGAATGGGTGCAAGGCGTGTAATATAATCCAGTACTGCGTCTTCACGGTCAGCAGAGCAGGGGCCGATAATCAGCAATATCCGGTTGCTTTTTCCGGTGAGAACCTCAGCAATCTCTTGGTCACGATGGATTTTTGCTGCTTGTCCATCCGCAGATAGTGGGATCATGAGCCGAAGTTCCTCAGGAGTAGGGAGCCGGCGGTGTACAGTCATATTGGTCAAGGTGTTCATAAATTGTCGTACCTTTCTGTGTATTTCACTCAGTTGATATTGTAGCACAAACAATTTAACAATGCAATGCTTTTGTGTGGTAAAGTGATCTTTATTCGGTTAAATTTCTCAACGCGGACAGGGAAATAGCAAGCTGCCCACGTGAAACGGTGGACTGTGGTTTTAACAGTCCGTCTTGTTCTGTCAGGACGCCGGTTGATATGGCCCAACCCATGGGAACCTGCGCATATTCCGATACTGTGTCTCCGTCTTGAAAAGAGCCGAGACCTGCCAGCGATTCTGGGAATCCTCCATAATACTCTATATAGTAACGATACAGAGCGGTGGCTAGCATTTCACGTGTGACAATTTGGCTGGGGAAAAAGTGGTCTGATGGAGAAAAGAGACCTGCGTTCATAGCCCAACATACAGCAGAATATGTCTCAGAATCTGGGGAAACATCCATCAACGTCTGCGTTGGAGCTTCAGGGCGTCCGGCCAGCCGATATAGCGTCAGAGCCAATGCCTCACGAGAGGCGGCACGAGTAGGAGAAAAGAGGTGTGCCCCGGTACCACTGAGGATTCCTGCTGAGACTAAGGTCGAAACTGCTTCCCGGAGTTCTTCCGATGCCGTGGCAAGATCATAAAACTGGCCTACCGGAATCCGTGGGTAGAGATTTTCGTCCAGCCATGTTCCGATAATCGAAGCAAACATGGCATGTCCCTTTTCGTTCAGGTGATACCAGTCTCCGGAGGTCAGGCAGTATTCCGATCGAAAGTCCTCTTGATTCAGGTACATGCCATTTTCCGCAGCGTTGCTGGCGTCATAACAGAGGATTCCACGAGAAGAACAGATACGCAGCATCGCGTCAGTATAATCCTGGGCTGTATATCCGGCATTATTTTTCGTGTCGTCAGAAATCCAAGGGGTAAAGCCGACAATCAACGCATCTGGATATTTTTCCTGAAGTGCGTCTAAGATTAGATTTAATGCGCCGCAAAAGCTTTCCGGTTGCCGCTCTGTGTCCTGCCCCAAAGGAATGCTGTTGGCCCAGTCGTTGGAACCGCCTTGAAGCAGGATGAAATCCAAAGTGTCATCATCCGGGAGGTCATGAACGCGTTCCACCATGGGGTAATAGCCCTGAGGACCAGCAGCGAAGGAGGAACCGCTGATGGAGTAGTTTTGCTGCGTCAAATTGTAGGCGTCTGCCATGACATAGGTCCAGTCCTGCTCAGGGGAATCCAGTCCGTATCCGGCGGTGTAGCTGTCGCCCAGAACCAAAAAGCAGCGGTCAGAAAGACCAGTGTTGAAGCTGGAAATCGAATCCACTGCAGCAGTGGAACTATGTAATATCAGGCACAATGTTAAAAATAGTGCGATTGACCTGGTCTTTCGCATGGTACCCGCTCCTTCGACAAAAATTAATTTATTCTATCATAGAAATATGTCGAAAATATGAAGAGCCGGCAGTCGGAGCATCATGCCACGACTGCCGGTGATTGTATTTTAATCTGTTGGTTCTTCGGGTGTGGAGGGGAGTACCGGAAATGTGACCATAGCTTTGAATAGATCTCCGTCTATGCTAATGGCAAAGTGTCCGCCCATGGATTCCGTCAGACTTCGAGCGATGGAAAGACCCAGCCCACTGCCTTCTGTGTGCCGGGAAGCATCTCCTCGGACAAAGCGTTCCATCAGATCCTCCGCAGATACATCCAGAGGATCCTGGGAGACGTTTCGGAATGTGGCGGTGACAGTATCCCCGACATCTACCGTAAGATAAAGTCTTGTTCCGGGCATAGCGTATTTCACGGCATTTCCAAGCAGATTGTCAAAAACTCGCCATAGCCGCCGTCCGTCAGCGTTTACCATGACCGGTATCTCCGGGATCTTCAATACTGGGGTAAGGTTTGCCGAAGTTAGCCGCTGAGAATACTCACCCAGTGCCTGCCCCAAAAGCATATTAAAATCAAGGGGCTCTAGTTGGAGATTCAGATTGCCGGTGGAAGCCTTGCTGGCTTCTACCAAATCCTCAATCAGTTTCTTCAGACGCATGGACTGCCGATCCAATACTGTGAGATATTCTTTGGCGGCTTCGGAGCCAGCCGGTTCCTGCTTTAATAGATCCACATAACTGACAATTGAGGTCAGTGGTGTTTTGAGGTCATGGGATACATTGGTGATGAGTTCTGTCTTAAAACGTTCGGATTTTATGCGGCTGTCTACAGCGGCAGTCATTCCGTCTTGAATATGATTGAGGGTATTCGCGGTGTCTTTAAAGTCAAGGACTAAATACTTTTGGCTGACTTTGATGTTATAATCGCCGGCTGCAATGTGCTCGGCTCCCGTTTTGAGACGCCGGAAGCACAGGGTTACATAGCCTACCAGGGCGCCTAATACAAGCTTTTCCACAATCCACAGAAATACGAAGCTGCCGGGAATCCAATTTAGAAGGCAAATCAGGGCGATCAGCTCTATCAGGCAAAGTGCGGCATAGCATGCCAATACTTTCCAGAGAAGTGGAAGATAATTCAGGGCCTTTCGTGTGCATCGGCCCAGCAGATGAAACAGCCGACCAATATTTTTGATGCACCAATAGATCAAAGATTTGTTGATGAGAGTATGCGTTTTTACATGGACACAGATCGTTACAACGGCATAGACGATGGCGGCAACGATGCCCAATATCATGAAAGCATTAAACACCAGCATGGCTGCAATGTAAGTGGACTCATAAAATCCGACGGTAGAGGTCAGGCATACAGCGATGAAAAAGGCGCACAGGCACAGCGCGATATCCGGTGGAATCCGATACAAAGGACTGATCACAGGTTCCTCTTTGCCGTTCACCCGTCCTACGGAGCAGCCAAGTTTGGCCAGCAATACGATGCCTAAGATCAGTGTTGCAGCAAAGATTGCGATGAGCCAATAGCGCAGACTGGTAATCATAGAAGTCAGATAGTATAGATTACCGTACATATCGGAATAGGGAAGGCCCTTGAGCAGGTAACAGGTGATGGTATAATCATGGGATACCCAAGAGACAGAAGTTGAATCCCAGTCTTCATCCGCATAAAAACTGGTGTCGTAGTCGTAGGAATAGTGCGTTCCGTTGTAGGAAAACCCCGCGTCATAAATTTCCGAATCCACTTCTTCTGTGTCGCCAAATGCATCCCCAATTTGAGAATCCAGAGGTTCAAAGCAGTTGGCACGGTTGTTGTATAAAAAATATTGTCCATCGCACTGGAAAACCGGATTAGTTACCGTGTATAGATCTTCTGTGGTTTCTGTTACAGTGTCCTCAAAAGAATGTGTAAAGTCTAACGAGTAAAGGACATCTTGGCCGTCATAAGTGGTGAGAACAGTTTTGCCGGTTTCTGCGTCGGTAATGGTATACAGAAAATTAGACTGTTCCCCGGTATAAATGCCACCGTCATAGTAGCTCTGCCAGGGATGGGTGGGATCGTATGGGTCAAAATAGTTATACATAATAGAACTTGCATCGGCTGACATCATGTTCTGCGAAAGCTCTTTATAGAGGTTTCCTCCTGCGTCATAAACGCCTGAGGATAGCATGAGCAGGACAAATAATCCACTGATTATGGCGATACTGAGGCTAACGATACAAATAATGCTGCTGACAATTTTTACACTGGTTCTGCGAAAGAAGGTATTCATGCAACCACTCCGTTCAGGTTGAGACAAATTTATACCCCTGTCCCCAGACGACCGTAAGATAGCGGGGATTTGCGGGGTCAATCTCAATTTTCTCTCTCAGGTGACGGATATGCACAGCTACAGTACCCTCTGCTCCGACTGGGGCAGCTTTCCAAACTTGCTGGTAAATTTCAGAAATAGAAAATACCTGGCCCGGATGGGTGAGAAAAAGTTTTAAGATTTCGTATTCTGTAGGGGTGAGACTCACTGGATCACCATCTACAGTGACCGTTTTCGATTTATCATCCATGGCAATTGGGCCGCAGATGAAGTCGGTCGGTTCAGTGACGGCACTGCCGAGTTGAAGATATCGGCGGAGTTGAGATTTTACGCGCGCCAGAACTTCAACGGGATTAAAAGGCTTTGTGATATAATCGTCTGCGCCAACGTCCAGACCAAGAACTTTATCGGTGTCCTCGCTTTTGGCCGTAAGCAGGATTACCGGTATGTTACTGGTTTGGCGAAGCCGAGAAAGTACCGTGATGCCGTCCATGACTGGCATCATAATATCCAGCAAGACCAGCTGAATCCCACCGGCGGCAACTGCATCCAGGGCTTCTTGACCATTCGCACAGAGCACTGTATCATAACCCGATGCTTTCAGGTAGATATTCAGCGCGGAACGAATATCGGCCTCGTCGTCACAAATGAGCACTTTGTACATATCTTTCACCTTCCTGTAATAGTGTAGCAGACTCCCATTTAAAAACAAAGCAGGGGAGCGATTAAAAAAGTTTTAAGAAGTGCTAAAGAAAAAGCGCCGTTGATTCGGCGCTTTAAAAATGAAAAATCAATGTCCCAATTTTGCCAGTGCCTCTCCAACCTTATAGATATCACCGGCGCCGATTGTAAGGATCAGATCACCAGGAGCGGCAATTTCCTGAAGGCGCTGCGTGATTTCCTGAAATGTGGGGTAGAATTCCGCGTTGGGAATCTGGGCTGCCAAATCTTTGGAAGAAATACCTACCGTATTTTGCTCTCTGGCAGCATAAATCTCTGCCAGAATGGTGAGATCTGGCCGGGAGAGCTGCTCCACAAACTCTGAGAACAAGGCCTTTGTGCGGGAGTAAGTGTGCGGCTGAAACACAACAATCGTGCGGCTGTAACCGCGTTGTGGTACGGCGTCCAGCGTTGCCTTGAGCTCTCCGGGATGATGGGCATAGTCGTCGTAAATATCAGCGCCTCGGAACGTCCCTTTGAATTCCATACGGCGTGCGGCACCGGTAAAGGAGGTCAGACCTCGGGTGATTGCATCGGGTTCCACGCCCAGAGCCCATGCGGCGGCAATCGCTGCCAAAGCATCCATACAGTTGTGTTTACCCAGCACGCGGAGATCGACGTGGGTGTAAAAATTGCCGTCACAGTATACGTCAAAGCTGGAGTAACCTCTGTCAAAATGCATGGGATATACGTCCATATCCTCGGTCATGCCAAAGGTAATAACACGGCGTTTGATGTCTTTGATGGTATCCATCGTATTTTTGTCCATGCCGTTGGCAATGACAATTCCTCGATCGGCGGGCGTAAGCTCTGCAAAGGTGCGGAAGGAGTGCTTGATATCCTCCAAATCCTTGAAAAAGTCCAGATGGTCCGCCTCGATATCTAAAATGACTGCAATCGTAGGGGTGAAGTTTAAAAAGGAGTTGCAGTATTCGCAGGATTCCATGATGATTGTATCGCCCTGTCCCACCCGATGACCTGCATCGAGCAAATTCAGATATCCGCCGATCATGACAGTGGGATCAAGACCGGCTTCCATAGCAATATGGGTCATCATGGATGTGGCAGTGGTTTTTCCGTGAGTACCGGAGAAACAGACGGCATTCCGATAAGAAGCCATAATGTGGCCCCAAGACTGTGCCCGTTCAAATACTGGAATGCCAGCGGCCAATGCAGCGGAAATTTCCGGGTTGTCATCATGAGCGGCTGCAGTACGAATGATACAGTCTGCTCCCTTGATATTTTCAGCGTTATGGCCGATTGTAACAGGAATCCCTTTGGCAATCAGGTTGTCTGTGGCTTTGCTGCGATTCATGTCGGACCCAGTCACTGTGATACCCATGCCTTGAAGCACCATACCCAGGGCACACATGGAAACGCCGCCAATCCCTACAAGGTGTGCTCTCTTACCTGGGACTAGATATTTTGATATATGCGAAGTCTGTTCATGACACAATGAAATTCCTCCTAATTGACGCCCATAGGCATACAAAATTGCCTCTGCTTCTGAGGCATAGTTTACCCTGATTATAATACCTTTCATCCAATTCCACAAGAGGAAAATGCAAAAGGTTGGACTGAAGAGACTGTACTTTTTCAAGGTTCTTATATTTAGTCAATATATGCATTAACGAAAAAGCAGTTCCGGAAGACCGGAACTGCCGAGGTATAGTCAGGAATGAGGCTTATCCACACTACGGGAGAAGGTGACGCCGTCCTTATGGAGCACAATGTCCAGGGAAGCGCGATCCCCGCGCATATAGGCCTGGGTAAATTCATAGCATTCTCCGCTTTCTGTGCGGGTTTGGCGTTGGACAAAAAAGCCTGCGCTGCCGGCGCGGCAGTGGAGAAGATCTGCGTCGGCCTTGCTGAACTTTACTGCTTCATAGGAATCAACGGCCGTATAAGGGATTACGCCTACATCGTAAAGCAGAGAGTAGAAGGAGTGCGTTTGCAAAAGCTCTCGTGTAAGACCGGGATAAATGTACTGTGGATAAAAGGAGGTCTCCAGCATTAAGGGTTCCCCGTTCACTTTACGAATACGGGTGAACTTATAAACTTTTATATCGCTGGAACGGAGTTCCAGCATTTTTACAATATCAGGTGTGGGATCAATGACAGAAAACTCAATCAAATCGGAGGAAGGGGTCAGACCCATGGCGGTCATTTCCGCAGTAAAGGAGTAGACTCGCTCAGTTTTCCGATGCACCTTGGGTTCGGCAACGAAAGTACCTTTTCCCTGACGGCGTACTACAAGTCCTTCGGATTCTAGCGCGCCAATAGCCTGACGAACTGTGGATCGAGAGATAGAAAGGGCCCGACACAGCTCCGCCTCAGAAGGAAGCAGATCCCCTGGGCTTAGAATCCCGGCAGAAATATGGCGCTTAATAATGGCCACCAACTGATTATAAAGAGGTACATCGCTGTCGAGGGACAACTTTGCATTTAAAATTGGGCTGTTACTCGTGCTCATAATCTATCACCTGAATCTTTTGTAAAAAATCTAAAACATAAAAACGTGTATTTTTCATAAGTATAGCAAAAATTCTGTAAAATGCAAGGGGAAGCGGGAAAAAGACGAATTATTTTGCGTCCAGGCAAAACAATTCGTCGTCGCGCAGCATTGCCGAAACCGGCTGCCTGGCTACGACTCAGGGAGGTGACCTGAACAGACAGCCGGATTGGTAATGCCTCAACCGATGGTGCCCCGGGTGACACAACCGATGGTACCATTTGTTATCAAACGTATCATACGTTTGTCGGTGCTATTCTAGTACAAAAGGGCCGGGCTGTCAAGGGGGAAAAGCGAATTTTTTGCAAGAATTTAATGTTTGACTGCAACATACAGAGAAAAAGATAGAATTTGTATAGAATGTTGAAATAATGATAAAACCAGTTTAGAAGTGACACCTGATTTTGGCATTTGCAAAAGATAAGGAGGGCGAATCCGCCCTCCTTGGGAATCTATTGATTTTCAGCTTTCTTTACAAGCTCTGTGTATTTCTCTGCGGCAAATTCTTCTGCTTCGGCAAAAAGTTCCTTTGCACGATCAGGGAAACTCTTCGCGAGGGAAGAATAGCGGCTTTCAGACATAATATAGTCGTTATATTTGTCCGTAGGCTCTTTGGAATCCAGTGTAAAGGGGTGCTCTTTTGCGGGATTATATCGGAACAGATGCCAGTAACCAGCCTTCACAGCGCGCTCCATGGTGTTCATTGACTTGCCCATGCCGGCTTTCGCGTGGTGGTTGATACAGGGCGCGTAAGCAATGATTAGAGAAGGACCGTCATAGGCTTCAGCTTCCATAATGGCGTTTAGCGTCTGCTGGTAATCTGCGCCCATGGCAATTTGTGCCACATAGATGTAGCCGTAGGTCATAGCAATTTGCGCCAAATCCTTTTTCTTGACGGACTTGCCCGCAGCAGCAAATTCTGCTACAGCACCAATCGGCGTTGCCTTAGACGCTTGTCCGCCGGTGTTGGAATAGACCTCGGTATCCATTACAAATACATTGACGTTGCGATTTTGTGCCAGCACATGATCCAAACCGCCATAGCCGATGTCATAAGCCCAGCCGTCACCGCCAAAGATCCACTGAGAGGGCTTGACGAACATATCGTTCATGGCATAAAGCTTTTTCAAGGCAGCGGTACCAGGATGGTTTTCACCCCAGGAAGCAATGCACGCTTCAAGTTTGGCTTTCAGCGCCGCAGAAGGTGCCTTGGAACCCTCACCCAAGTCTTTGGCAGCAAGCCAGTCTTCCGCTGCATGTTTCAAATCCGTGGGAGTTTCGGGGAACTCAATGATGTCTTTGACCAAGCTGGCAACTGCAGCTCGACGCTGTTCGGTCGCGAGAAGCATACCATACCCGAATTCGGCGTTATCCTCAAATAGAGAGTTTGCCCAAGCGGGACCCTTACCAGCCTTGTTGACCGTGTAGGGAGTAGAGGGAGCGCTGGCGCCCCAAATGGAGGAACAACCGGTGGCGTTGGCAATCAGCATACGATCCCCAAACAGCTGTGTAATCAATTTTACATAAGGAGTCTCACCGCAGCCGGCACATGCGCCAGAGAATTCAAACAGAGGCGTTTTAAACTGGGAACCCTTCACCGTATTAGACTTAAAGGGCAGTGGCTTTTCTGAAACCTGATCCATTGCGTAGGAGAATACCTTTTCTTGTTCCATAGACTCGGCCAAAGGTTTCATGACAAGGGCCTTGTTCTTTGCCGGGCAGACGTTGGCGCAGGATCCACAGCCGGTACAATCCATCGGAGAGATGACAATGGAGAAATGCAGGCCATCGGTACCCTTGCCCAGCATTTTTACAGTTTTTGTTCCTTCCGGTGCGTTCTGCAACTCCTCGTCGTTCAACACAGCGGGACGAATGACCGCATGAGGACACACATAGGAGCAGCGGTTGCACTGAATGCAGTTTTCAGGAAGCCATACAGGGACGTCTACAGCGATACCACGTTTTTCATAAGCTGCAGAACCGGAGGGCAATGTGCCGTCAGCCATGCTCATCAGTTTCGATACGGGGATCTCGTCGCCGCGCATTGCGTTGGCGGGAACCAGAACATCCTTAATAAAGGTATTGAGTTCCGGACGGGAGGACTCTTCCGGCATTGGTTCCACACCGCCGATGGTAGTGGTAGCCCAATCTGCGGGGATCTCCAGTTTCACAAGACCCGTAAGACCTGCGTCAACGGCATCCTTGTTCTTTTGTACAGTTTCCTCGCCGAATTTTCCGTAGGACGTCTCACAGGCGATTTTCATATACTTGACAGCGTCGTCAATGGGAATGATGTTGGCCAGTTTGAAGAAAGCGGACATCAAAACCATATTGTATTTGGTGCCAAGTCCCAAATCCTTGCCAATCTTTACAGCGTCGATGGTATAAACCTGAATGTTGTTCTTGGCAATGTACTGCTTTGCTTCTACAGGGAGAATATTCCCCAACTCTTCGACGGAGTATCCGCAGTTAATGAGGAAGGTGCCGCCGGGTTTACAGTCCTGAACCATCGGGTATTTCTCCAGGTACGAAGCGTTATGGCATGCCACAAAATCGCTCATGGTAACATAATAGCTGGAGCGAATTGGTTCAGGGCCAAACCGGAGGTGAGAGATCGTGATGCCGCCGGATTTCTTGGAATCGTATTGGAAGTACGCTTGTACGTTGAGATCGGTATTGTCGCCAATAATCTTAATTGAGTTTTTATTGGCGCCTACAGTGCCGTCGGAACCAAGACCCCAGAACTTACATGCAGTATTGCCTTTGGCCTGACAGTCGGTATTGTCGGTAATGGGCAGGGAAAGACCTGTGACATCGTCATGAATACCCAGCGTGAAAGGCGCTTGCGGATTTTCGGCCATGAGATTTAAATAGGCAGAAATCAAGCAGCCGGTACCTACGTCTTTGGAACCGAGACCATAGCGTCCGCCGATGACAGGGACGTTGCCGAACTTGGTGCCGCTGAGCGCTGTGACAACATCCAGATATAAAGGTTCGCCCAGTGCTCCGGGTTCTTTGCAGCGATCCAGAACGGCAATGCGCTTGACAGTGTCAGGGAGTACGTCGATGAGATAATTAGCGGCGAAGGGGCGATAAAGATGAACGTTTACCATGCCTACCTTTTTACCGGTGGAATTGAGATAATCGCAAACCTCCATCAAGGCGTCGCAAGAGGAACCCATGGAAATAATGACGTATTCTGCGTCAGGCGCGCCGTAATAGTTGAAGGGTTTATAGTTTGTGCCCAGCTTCTCGTTAATTTTGTCCATGTACTTGACGACTACAGCAGGCAGTGCGTCATAATGGGTGTTGCATGCCTCGCGAACCTGGAAGAATATATCAGGATTCTGTGCAGAGCCCTTAATAACGGGGTGATTGGGGTTTAAAGCCCGGGCACGGAAGCGGGCTACTGCATCTTTATCTAACAGTTCATCCAAATCTTTGTAATCCCATACGCCAATCTTTTGGATTTCATGGGAAGTGCGGAAACCGTCAAAGAAATGCAGGAATGAGGCCGAGGCGTCAATGGCAGATAGATGGGCCACTGCGGCTAAGTCCATAACCTCCTGAGGATTGGCAGAAGCCAGCATAGCAAAACCAGTGCCGCGGCAGGCCATTACGTCGCTGTGATCTCCAAAGATGGAAAGAGCATGGGTAGCCAGCGCGCGGGCGGAAACATGCATCACACAGGGGAGATTTTCCGCAGCCATTTTATACATGTTGGGAATCATCAAAAGTAATCCCTGAGAAGCGGTAAAGGTGGTGGTCAAAGCACCGGCCATAAGGCTGCCGTGGACCGCGCCGGCAGCACCGCCTTCGGCCTGCATCTCGGCCACACGTACGGTCTGTCCAAATAAATTTTTCTGGCCTTTGGCGGCCCATTCATCAATGTGCTCTGCCATCACAGAGGATGGCGTAATAGGATAGATCGCTGCAACATCAGTAAAAGCATAGGCTACATGAGCCGCTGCGTTGTTGCCATCCATGGTTTTCAGTTTTCTAGCCAAAGCAATTCCTCCTTGAATCATTTGGGGCGTATATATGTCATTTCATATCGTCCCCACCGGCTGAACATGTGTCACGATGCCAGCTTGTCGTAGCAACATCATTGTACCACATGGATCCTTGAAATGTAAATCTTCTGCAAAGGATTTTTGAAAAGTTTGCACTTTCTGACAAGGACAACCGTCCGCCTGAGAAGAACTCATGTAATATTGCATAAAAGAATTGTTTGAATTTTCACAATAGTTGCGTTAAAATGAGAATGAACTTCAAAAAAATTCCTGAAATGTACGAAACGTATCGTACATTTCAAACTATAGCACATTCTATGATATCTTGCAAGTACCCATCAAAATTTTCCTGCAATGTATAATGAGGAGGCGGATCATATGGTGTTTCAAGTTTACTCCATGGGTTTAGGCGGAATCCAAGGGTATGGGGTATCGGTGGAGTGTTGCATTACCCAGGGATTGCCCGGCTTTGATATTGTTGGGCTTCCTGATGCCGCGGTTAAGGAATCCAGAGAACGTGTTCGAGCTGCAATCCTCAACAGTGGGATGCAGTTTCCAACTGGACGTATTACCGTCAATTTGGCTCCGGCTGGGACAAGGAAAAGCGGCACGATTTATGATTTACCGATCCTCCTGGGTATTTTAGCCGCCACAGGGCAGATTCGCTTGCCGGGAGATAACTGGGCTTTTCTGGGTGAAGTCAGTATGAGCGGAGAACTCCGGCCGCTTTCGGGTATTTTGCCTATGGCTATAGCGGCTTGCAAGAAGGGGATTGATACGCTGGTGGTTCCGGCGGAAAATGGTCCGGAAGCCACGTTAGCGGGAAATTTAACGGTCTATGCGCCGAAAACTGTGGTAGAACTTCGAGATCATTTGACAGCGTATACGCTTATGGAGCCGGTGCCAGTCTGGGAACCAATCCGGGAGTCTGGCCCACATTTGGATTTTCAAGATGTGAAAGGACAAGAGAATATAAAACGGGCCTTGGAAATTGCTGCTGCGGGTTCCCACAATATTCTGATGGTGGGGCCGCCTGGAGCAGGGAAAAGTATGCTGGCCAAACGGTTGCCCTCTATTTTGCCGGATATGACGCGGGAGGAGGCTTTGGAGGTCAGTCAGATATACTCGGTTCAGGGGTTGTTGACACGGGATCGGCCTTTGGTGATGGAACGCCCTTTCCGATCACCGCATCATACTGTATCTGCAGCCGGATTGTCAGGAGGAGGAGCACCCCCCAAGCCCGGTGAAATATCATTGGCACATAATGGCGTTCTGTTTTTGGATGAGCTTCCTGAATTCTCTAAAGATGCCCTGGAAAGTATGCGCCAGCCTTTGGAAGATGGAAAGGTAACCATTTCCAGAGTGAGCGGATCTGTATCCTATCCCAGTCAGTTTATGTTGGTATGTGCCATGAATCCATGCAAATGTGGCTGGTATGGACATCCATCTGGGCGCTGCACGTGTTCTCCGACATCTGTCAAACAGTATCTATCGCGTCTGTCTGGTCCCTTATTAGATCGTATCGATATGATTGTTGAGGTGCCGGCAGTGGACTTTGACGCACTTTCCGGTCGGGAACGAGGAGAGCCTTCTGCGGCAATTAAGAAACGGGTGGATGCGGCAAGAAAAATTCAGAATCAGCGTTTTGCAGATACTGAGGTGCGATGTAATGGCGACATGTCTCCAGCGGTGCTGCAAAGGGTTTGTCGGTTGGATGATGCCTGTACGGAACTGATGCGACAAGCGTTTTTGAGGATGAATTTGACAGCCCGGAGTTATGACAGAATTTTACGGGTAGCCCGAACCATTGCGGATTTGGAGGGGAGCATTGAAATCGGGCCGCAGCATTTGGCTGAGGCCATTCAGTATAGAACCTTCAAACTTTCCTAACAGATAGGGAAGATATTGAAGGATAACATGCAGCGAGGGCTGCATCATAAAAAGATTCCCTTGCATTGCACAACCAGAGGGGATCATGTATAATAAAAATCAGCAGACAAAGAATAGAACTGGAGAAAGTGTAAATGAATGAGATATTTCTGTTAAAAATGGGCGAAATTGTGTTGAAGGGGCTCAATCGATCTTCTTTTGAAGGAAAACTCCATTCCAATCTGACCCGGAGGCTTCGGCCTTATGGAAAATTCAAGATCCGGTTATTGCAATCCACGGTATATGTGGAACCGGAAGATGAGAATTGCGATATGGATGGGGCGTGGGATGCTTGCAGCCGGGTATTTGGCATTGCCACCATGTGTCGTAGTCGGGGCTGTGAAAAGTCAATGGATGCCATTTTCCAGGCTTGCTGTGACTATCTGGGGAATGAAATTGAATTGGCGGATAGCTTTAAGGTGGAATCTAAACGGGCAGATAAAAAGTTTCCTATGACTTCAATCCAGATCTCTCAGGAAATCGGCGGACGTCTGGCAGAAGAATATCCGGATACTGTTGTGGATGTTCACAATCCTGGCTATACTGTCTATGTAGAGATTCGGGAAGAAAATGCGTTTGTACACGGCCCCGCAAAGCCGGGGGCGGGAGGCCTTCCAACAGGCATAGGGGGGAAAACGGCGCTTTTGCTCTCTGGTGGAATTGACAGCCCTGTAGCGGGATATATGATCGGCAAACGCGGAGTGGAACTGGAGTGCATTCACTTTTTCAGTTATCCCTATACTTCAGAGCGAGCCAAGGAAAAAGTGCTGGATTTGGCGAAGATTATGGCAAGGTATTGTGGGCGTATGACGGTCCATGTGGTGCCGTTTACAAAGATCCAAGAGGAGATTCGGGACCATTGTCCGGAGGAATATTTTACGTTGATTATGCGCCGGATGATGATGCGCATTTCAGAAAAGCTGGCCAGGAAGCTTGGGTGTATGTCTTTGACCACAGGTGAAAGTTTGGGACAAGTGGCTTCTCAGACCATGCAGGCAATGATGGTTACGAATGCTGTGTGTACGCTTCCGGTGTTTCGACCGCTGATCGGAATGGACAAGGAGGAGATTATCACGGTTGCCAGAAAAATCGGCACGATGGAAACCTCTATTTTACCATATGAAGATTGCTGTACTGTTTTTACCCCGCGGCATCCTAAGACGCGCCCTGCGCTGCTTGAAATAGAGCGGATAGAAGAAAAGCTGGAAATAACTTCTTTGGTGGATATGGCGGTGGAGGGCACCGAACCGGTGTATATTCGTGGTGGACGATAAGGCAAAACGACTGGTGGCACTTTTAAAGGAGCGGGGGCGTACCATTGCCACAGCGGAATCTTTGACGGGGGGACGTATTGCGGCGGCTATCACGGCAGTTCCCGGCAGTTCCGGTGTGTTTCCGGGTGGTATTGTCAGCTATTGTGATCGGGTCAAGCATCAGATGCTGGGGGTGCCGATGGAGATGCTGGAGAAATACGGTGCGGTATCGGAACCCGTAGCCCGGGCCATGGCGCAGGGGGCAGCAGAACAGATGCGTACGGATTTGGCAGTATCTGCGACTGGTTTAGCCGGACCGGATGGAGATGGCAGTGGGACGCTTGTAGGGACGGTCTATCTGGGGCTATATATGGATGGTAAAGTAATGTGCCGACGCTATTTGTTTGATGGAGAACGGGCAGAGATCCAGGGAAAGGCTGTAGAAAGCGCGTTGGAGTTTGTACTTTGTATGCTGGAAAAATAGAAATTTTCGGTTGAGGGAAGAACGTACCTTATAACGTACGTTCTTCCCCGTGACTATGTATTGTGTCTTTAAGCTGTATGCTTGAAAAATTCACAGTATGTTCATTGCATTTGCCTGAGGGCTATACTATAATCAAAGTATCAATAATGATAACAGGAGATATCTGTTATGGCATATATTACAATGAACAATGTGGTGCGGGTTTATTCCTCTGGTGGGGGAGAAGTGCGGGCATTAGACGGGGTAAATCTTGAAGTGGAAAAGGGCGAACTTTGTATTATTGTAGGGCCCAGCGGCGCTGGAAAAACCACCGTTTTGAACCTTTTAGGCGGAATGGATATGGTAACTTCAGGGTCTATAGTTGTGGATGGTCAGGAGATCAGCAGCTTTCGCGGCCGGAAACTCATTCAATATCGCAGATATGATATTGGCTTTGTTTTTCAGTTTTACAATCTTGTAGGGAATTTGACTGCGCTGGAAAATGTGGAACTGGCCAGTGAGATTTGTCCTAACCCTATGGACGCCGGAGAGGCTCTGGAACGAGTGGGATTGGGACATCGGAAAAATAATTTTCCGGCACAGCTTTCCGGCGGTGAGCAGCAGCGGGTGGCAATCGCCAGAGCTTTGGCGAAGCGGCCAAAGCTGCTTCTCTGTGACGAACCTACCGGTGCATTGGATTACAATACCGGCAAGGAGGTTCTACAACTTTTGCAGGACACTTGCCGGAAAGATGGGATGACTGTAATAATTATCACGCATAACTCTGCTTTGATGCCGATGGGGGATCGGGTTATCCAGATTCGCAGTGGTGTAGTGAGTCGAATGTATAAAAATCCTGATCCCGTGCCAATAGAAAGGATCGAGTGGTAGTGAATAAAAGTCTCCGGAAGGAGCTGTTTCGGGAAATTCATAACTCCAGAAACCGCTTCCTTTCTATTTTTGTCATGGTGGCGTTGGGGGTACTGTTTTTAGTGGGATTACGATCCTCCGCGCCGGATATGCGTGCTACAGCCGATTATTATTTTGACTCCACTGGCTTTTATGATGTGCAGATTCTTTCCACGCTGGGGCTTACAGAGGAGGATGTATCCGCGTTTTCTCAGGTAGAAGGGGTGGCTGCGGCGGAAGGCGGCTGGTCTATTGATGCCCTTTTGACATATGAAGAAAACCAAAAAGTGGTCAAGGCCCAGAGTTTATCCGCAAGCGGCTTTAATGAACCGACATTGTTGGAGGGAAGTCTACCCACGAAACAGAATGAATGTGCAGTGGATGAAAAGCTCTTGGCGACGTTGGAAGTATCCGTTGGCGATACTATTACGCTGGAGCCGGGAGAAAATATGGCTGATGCATTGGCGGAAGACACGTTTACAATTACTGCAATTGTGGAGAGCCCCCTTTATATATCGTTGGACCGTGGTACCAGTACATTGGGCGATGGCAGCGTGAGTGCGTTTGTGTTGCTTCCAGAGGAGAGTTTTGATCTGGATTACTATACAGTAGTGGATATCAGCGCTACAGGAGCAGAGGAACTCGATGCTTATGGAGACGATTATAAGGAGCTGATCGGAGAACTCACAGAACGTCTGGAGCCTGTGGCGGAGGAGCGAGCAGAACTACGTTATCAAACTCTGGTATCAGATGCGCAGAGCAAGGTGGATGAAGCTCAGCAGGAATTAGAAGAGGCCCAGACAGAAGCAGATGAAAAAATTGCGGAAGGGGAGCAAGAACTCAGCGATGCTCGAAAAGAGTTGGATGACGGCTGGACAGAATTGGATCAAGCGAAGCAAGATTATGAAGACGGCGTGCAAGAGGGACAACAGGAGTTAGACGATGCCCGGCAGGAGCTGGATAATGGTTGGGCGGAATTGGAAACATCCAGGGAAACCTTAAACAGTGCCCAAACGGAATTGAATACTCAAAAAGCGACGGCAGAAAGTGAGCTTGCGTCTGCAAAGACGGAACTAGATAATAACGAAACGCTTCTTGCAGAAAAACAGACGGAAATTGACACAGCCAGTGCGCAGGTTGAAACGCTCCGTCAGCAGACGGAAAGTTACGAGTTGGCGCTTCAAGAACAGCAGAGGCAGGTGGAGGAAGCAGAAGAAGCCGGGACGCCGATTGATCCCTCAACGCTCCCCTACAACCAGGAGACATTAGATGCAATGCAGGCATCCCTTCAGCAGGCTCAGACGGAGCTTTCGGCTGGACAGGCTGAACTGGAGGCCGGTCGGCAACAGCTCGATGCAGGCTGGAGTACATATTACAGTCAATATGCGGCAGTTATGGGGCAGCTGGAAGAGGCACAAGAACAGATTGACAGCGGTTGGACCGAGTATTATAACGGAAAAGCCGAGCTGGAAGCTGGAGAAGAAAAATATGCGCAGGGGCAGACTGATTATGAAACAGAGATTGCCAATGCGGCGCAGGAAATTGCCGATGGAGAGCAGGAACTTCAGGATGGAGAACAAGACTATGAAGAAGGCCTTCAGGAATTGGAGGATTCCAAGGCAGAAGTTCAAGCGGAATTAGAGGATGCCCAGGCAGAAATTGAAGATGCTCAGGCGCAGATTGCCGATATTGAACCGGCTGATGTGTATGTACTGGATCGAGAAAGCAATTATGGATTTGTGAGCTATGATCAAAATGCAACCCGTATGGAAAATTTGGCGCGTATGCTTCCGCTGATCTTTTTTGTAGTGGCAGCATTGGTATGTTTAACGACCATGACCAGAATGGTGGAAGAGGAGCGTACCCAGATTGGTACGATCAAAGCCATGGGCTATGGAACCGCAGCAATTGCAGCTAAATTCCTGATTTATGGTGTTTTGGCTGCTGTGGGAGGTTCCTTGGTAGGCGCTGTGATTGGAACCACACTGATTCCGTGGGTGATCTTTACTTCCTACGGTATCATGTACACGTTGCCTGATTTACAATTACAAGTTCATTGGGGGCTGTGTCTGGGGGCAACGGCGGCAGGACTTGTGTGTACGGTGGGGGCTACGCTTTGGGCGATGCTTTCCACAGCAAAATCCAGCCCGGCAGAGCTTATGCGTCCGAAGGCGCCTAAAGCAGGGAAACGCATTTTTTTAGAGCATATCCCTTTCTTATGGAAACGGCTGACTTTTTCCATGAAGGTTTCTGCCAGAAATTTATTCCGATATAAAAAACGGTTTTGGATGACAGTGATCGGAGTGGCAGGGTGTACGGCCTTATTGATTGCAGGACTGGGACTTCGGAGCAGTATATACAGTATCATTGACATTCAGTTTGGCGGTATCTATCAATATGATGCACAGGTAGCGTTGGATACGGATGTAGAAGGTGTCCAAGCACGTGTAGAAGACAGTCTGGAGTCAATGGACAATGTAGATACATTTGCAGCAATCAACACTCGGTCCGTGACGTTTCAGACTGGGGAGACGACGGTGGATGGATACCTTACGGTTACTGATAATCCAGAGGCTCTTTATAGGCAAATAGACCTGCATGATATGAAAGAAAAAGAGCACCTAGACATTCCCTCGGATGGAGTTATTATAGATGAAAAGCTCTCAGAAATGTTGGGAGTCGAAGTGGGAGATGAGATTACCATTGACTGCGGGAGCCCTATCACAGTCAAGATCGGCGGTATTAACGAGCATTACGTTTATCATTATGCATACATGACATCAGAGTTATATGAGGCGCTGGCGGATGAAGCATATGTGGCAAATGAGTATTTGATTTCCACTTTTGATACTTCTGATGAAGCGATTTCTGAGCTTTGTGAGCAATTGATGGGTCAGGAGGGCGTCCGCAGCGCGACCAATTTGGTTTCTACAGCGCATTCGTTCCGGGATACCATGGAGGCCGTCAATGCAGCTGTGACCATTATTATTTTATCAGCAGCAGCTTTGGCTCTGGTAGTTCTTTATAATCTCACCAATATCAACATTACCGAGCGGATTCGGGAATTGGCCACCATTAAAGTTTTGGGGTTTTATGATATGGAGGTGGCGATGTATGTCTACCGGGAAAATATTGTGTTGACCATTTTAGGCATCGCTTTGGGACAGGTTTTAGGTAAATTTTTGTGTACTTATTTAATTCGTACAATAGAAATGGATATTGTGATGTTCGGGCGGGAGGCCCTTCCGCACAATTATATTCTTTCGGTTGTTATGACGCTTGCTTTTGCCGTGTTTGTCAATGTTTTGATGTACTTCCGGATGAAGAAGATCGATATGGTGCAGTCGCTGAAATCAGTGGAATAAAATAGTTTTGGAGAAGAGGAGAAAATCATGCCAACAAGAAGACTGATGACAAAAGGGCTATACAATGCTCGGGATCTGGGCGGGTTTCCCACAAGGGAAGGAAAAACCACAAAATTTGGCGTGTTTGTTCGTAGTGAGGCGCCGGTAGAGCTTCCGGCGCAAGATATATCTTATTTGAAACATTACGGTATCACGGCTACCATGGATTTTCGGAGCGGCAGCGAGGCTGCGGCTCGTCCCAGCGATTTGCGGGAGATTATGCCATATTATCATAAACCGGTGTTTAACGAAGCGGCAATGGCCGGAGTGAAGGCGCATCCTCCCAAAAATATTGGCTGGGGAGAACAGTATATCTCCATGGCGGAAGAGTGCCGCCAATGGGCTCGGGAAGTGCTGACGATTGCTGCGGAGAATACAGGGGTGTTGCTGTATCACTGTACGACCGGTAAAGATCGTACGGGGCTGATGACCTGCTATCTACTGTCCATTGCGGGAGTGGAAAGAGAGGATATCGCTGCGGACTACTGTGTTAGCCAGGTTTTTTTAGAGCCTGTATATGAGAAGATGCGTTCCGGAAAAATGCGATTGGGGCCGATCCCCGCGGAGGAAAGCGAGAAAAAGCTGCCTCCGGTGCCGAAGATGGATCAAAGTTTTTTTGAAACACCGGCTTCAGCCATGCTTACTTTAATTGATTATCTAAAAGATCAGTATGGCGGTGTGACAAAGTATTTGAGATCGATTGGCGTATCGGAAGAGATTATGGAAAAAATTCGTGAAAAATTTATAGAAGTCTAAGGCCAACAGCGTCAGTTTTGCAAAATGCAGAGCCGGCGCTGTTGGCTTTTGAAATCTTAAATAAACCTTAAGAAAATTTACCACTCAAAACAAAAAGAAAAACATGTATAATGAATGCAGCTTCATTGACAGGTTATCCTAAATGTGCTATAACTGTATTAGAACATTTAGTACAGATGAAGTTGATTGAAGGACACATGGTGTACACATGTGGTTGCTATGGTAAATTTATATAGAGTAGCTTTCGGAAATAGGGAACATAGTGTAAAAAAACGCGTCTATTATGATAAGGCTATGCAAAAAAGGGGGGAGTGCCGTGAATAGATCGATGGAGAAGCAGGCTCACACTCGAACCAAAAGACGAGTGCAAAAAGGATGGAACGACACTCCTTCTAAAATAAGCCGGTACATATCACAGAGGAGAAAGATAAAAAAAGCAAAGCGCGCAGAATTACGAGCTATGCGAAAAAATCGAACACCTGGTGAGAAACGACAGGCGCGCAAGGAATTGGGGATTTCTCTCGTTTTTTTGTCTCCCAGTCTCCTGGGGGTTTTGATCTTTTTTGTAGTGCCGTTTCTTGTGATAATTTATTACGCGTTTGTCAATAATCCCGTGCTTCGTGAGTTTGTATGGTTTGAGAATTTTAAAAATTTGCTTCATAATCATTCCTTCCTGTTAGCGGCGAAAAACACAGCAATTTTCTCCATTATTTCTGTCCCGGCAGCCGTGATTCTGTCGCTACTATTAGCGTGCATGCTGAACCGAAAAATTCCGCTGAAAAGTCAATTTCGTACGGCGATGCTGACCCCTTTGATGGTGCCGGTGGCTTCTATTGTGTTGATATGGCAGGTTATTTTCAGCTATAACGGAGCGTTGAATGAATTTTTAGCAAATTTTGGGGTGGACAAGATTGACTGGATGAAGTCGTCCTTCAACCGATATGTGGTGATTTTGCTTTTTTTGTGGAAGAATATTGGCTACAATATGATTTTGTTTTTAGCCGCGCTTTCCAATATTCCTGTAGATATTCAGGAGATGGCTATGCTGGAGGGAGCAGGGACGGCACGGATCTTCTTCACCATTAAGCTCCGATATCTTTCACCTACCATTTTATTTGTAACAATTCTTTCTCTTATTAACTCTATGAAGATTTTCAGAGAGGTCTATTTGCTTACAGGAAAATATCCATATGACGGACTGTATCTGCTTCAGCATTTTATGAACAATACATTTGAAAGCATGGATTACCAAAAGCTTTCCTCCGCAGCTATTTTAATGGCGGGCGTAATGGTGTTCATTATATGGCTGCTGTTTTTGGTGGATAGCCATATGGGAAAGGATGTGGAGGAGGAATGAGTCGATACAAGCGGCGGGCGCTGATTTTAAAAGTTATGTTCACGCTGTTGGCGGCAGTGATGGCGCTGGCATTCCTGACGCCCATTCTCCTCACCATTACCAATTCCTTTATGACGCAGGATGAGATTACCACAAACTATGGCGTGGTATTTGGAGACGGGCAGGATGCAGGAACGGATCCAAACGGGAATCCCAGGGCTGTGACAACGTATATTTCTGAAACGGTGAACTTGAAATTCATCCCTGATATGGTGAGTTTTCAGCAGTACTGGACAGTATTATTTAATTCCCCGGAGTATTTGCTGAAATTCTGGAACTCTGTATTTCTGACGGTACCCATCGTCGTTTTCCAGGTAGCATTGGCGTCGTTGGCGGCCTTTGGGTTTTCCCGGTATCGGGGAAAGGTACGCGAGGCCATTTTCTTCGGCTATATTATCTTGATGCTTATGCCCTATCAGGTGACGCTGGTACCGAACTATTTGGTGGCGCGCTGGCTCCATTTGCTTGATACCCGCTGGGCGATTATTTTACCGGGAATTTTCGCCCCGTTCAGCGTATTCCTGCTGACGAAAAATATGCGCCGGATTCCAAAGAGCTATATTGAGGCGGCAGAGCTGGACGGTGCTGGGGAATGGAGTATCTTTACCAAGGTATGTCTTCCCATGTGCAAGGGCGCGTTGATCAGTGTGGCTATGTTGGTTTTTATTGACTATTGGAATATGGTTGAACAGCCGTTGATCATGTTCTCCGACCAAGAGAAGTATCCCCTAAGTGTATTTTTAAGCGAAATTAACAGTGGCGAAGTGGGCGTTGCGTTTGCTGTGGCTGTGATTTATATGGTGCCCACTCTGCTGATGTTTTTATGGGGAGAGGAATATTTAGAGGAAGGGATTACCTATTCCGGCGGAATCAAGGGATAATGTGAGGTGAAACGCATGAAACAAAGGACCGGTTTCTTGACGGCAGTCAAACGTGTAAAGGGAAAACGGGATTGGGTCAAAAATGCCATTATTATTTTTCTGGCGGTGCTGTTGGTGTTAACGTTTTTTTCTAATACAATTATGAACTATTCGCTGCCAGAGGTGGCGGCGCAATATCCGCAGTCCACCACGATTACCACAAAGATTCGCGGGAGCGGCACTGTGGAGGCTGCGCAGACTTATAATGTCATGGTTCAGGAAACCAGGACCGTGGCCTCTGTCAATGTCAAGGCAGGAGATACGGTGAAAGCGGGTGACACGCTTCTGACCCTGGATGAGACAGAGAGCCAAGAGTTGATTGACGCACGGGCTAATTATAATGCGCTGAAACTAGAGTATGAGAAAATGCTGGTGGACAAAGGGGATCAGACGCACGCAACAGAGGCTACGATTCAGCAAGCGAGGAATGCAGTATCCAATGCGGAAACGGACTTGGCCAATGCCAGAGACTATGAGAGTGATTTAGCTTGGTACCAGAATCAGGTGAATTCTGCGCAGAGTACCTTGAACTCCAAAACGCAGGCTCAGTCTGAGGCGCAGGCGGAAGTGGATCGACTGACCAATCTGGCCACCGAGGAGAACGTTAAAAACAGCAACGCAGAATACTTGGCAGTGGTGAATCAATATGGTGAAGATTCCGAGGAGGCCGCAGCAATCTACGCGTCACAGATTGCTCCCAGATTGGCAGAATTGACACAACAGCTCAATGCAGCCCAGCAGGCTCTGTCCGATGCAGGTGCAGCGGTATCCGGTGCCCAGGCGACGCTGGACTCAGCAAATAATGCACTGTCGCAATATCAAACCGAACATGCAAGTTCCATGACTGTCTCTGCGGCAGAAGATGCCCTTCAAGCTGCTCAGGATGCGCTTACTTCCGCCGAGGCCGCCGCTGCCGATACAGAGGCACAGCAGACCTATGACGATGCAGTGGCACAACTGGATTTGGAGGCCAAGGCCGAGGAGATGGCTGCTGCGGAAGAAAAGGTAAAAAGCTTGGAGGAAAAAACTGCGGCGGCCAAGATTGTCAGCCGATATGCAGGTGTGGTTCAGTCCGTCAACATAGCTGCCGGGGATACGACATCAGCCGAGACTCCGCTGATGGTGGTGGAACTGACGGAGCAGGGATATACCCTGACTGCAACGGTCACCAAAGAACAAGCCAGGATGCTTCGGGAAGGGCTTACTGCAGAGATTACAAACCTCTGGGACAGCGGCATCACTATGACATTGGGGTCCATTACTGCGGATAAAACAAACCCCGCAAGCAGCCGGACGTTGACGTTCTCCGTGCAAGGGGAGAATGTAACGGTAGGTCAGCAGCTTAATTTCTCCATTGGAGATAAGAATGCCAGTTATGACGTGGTGATCCCTTCGGCGGCAGTGCACACCGATGCCGACGGCAGTTTTGTTTACACGGTTACGGTGAAATCCAGTCCTTTGGGGAACCGATATACGGTAAAAAAGACAGCGGTAGAAGTGTTGGCCTCGGATGATACAAACTCTGCGGTAACCGGGGAGCTGTCCACTGCGGACTTTGTAATCACCACATCTACCGTGCCGCTGGAACCTGGAGATCAAGTGCGTATTGCGGAGTGAGGTGAAACAGGTGAAGCACTGGAAAAAATTCCTGTGGGGCGGCCTGTGCGTGCTAAGCCTGTTGGTTTTTGGGTTCCTGTATCGAAGTGACTGCAGGACGATTTCTGACCTTACCCCGCAACAGGCAGCGGAAAACTGGGAGACAGCAGAAAAACCCTATGCCATGGCCTCTGTATTTCTGGAACCTGAAAGCGCCATTCCGCAGGATCGCATTGGCGAAATTTATCTGTCGATTGAAAATGCATTGACTGCCGGTGGTGTGGATTCAGAGAATTATCCATGGTTTTATGCAGCGTCGTATGATACGAACACCACGCTAAAAAATGGAACTGCCACCTGCGATGTGGAGCTAACTGCAGTGGCAGGAGATTTCTTTCGCATTCATCCCATGAAGCTTATAAACGGCTGGTATATGAACGAGGACGATGTGATGCACGACAGAATTATTTTGGATCGGCAGAGCGCCTGGGAACTGTTCTATTCTGGCAATGTGGCGGGACAGTATGTGGAGGTGAATGGGATACAATATCAGGTAGCGGCTGTGGTGGATCTCGAATCCGGAGAATTTAACGATATGGCTGCCGGGGATATCTGTCGGGCCTGGGTGTTTGCAGATTCTCCCGCTTTGCGTCAAAGTACGGCGGGAAACGAGGCGGAAGAGGATATTGATGTTCCGATATCCACTGAAGCAGTAGGCTATACCTGTATGGAAGTGGTGTTGCCACAGCCGGTAAAGGATTTCGCAACTGCCACGTTGAAGAATGCCCTGGGGGATATGGTTCCAGAAACAACTGTGATTACGGACAATTCCGGCCGATTTTCTCTGGAAAATCGCTGGAATGTATTGCGGAATCTCAGTACGCGTGGTATTTCTTCAGATGCCGTGCCATATCCTTATTGGGAAAATGCAGCGCGTTTGACTGAAAATCATTTGGCCCTTCGACTGATTCCGGAGGGAATCCTACTGGGATTTCCAGCGGTAAGTTTGATAATTTTAATTTTGTGGCTCAACCATAGACGTACTTGGGGGCTTCACAGTATTCGCGACGTAATTGCCAGGGCTATTGACCAAAAACATCAGAGAGATTATGAGGCGCGTCTCCGGGGACAAGAACCGGATAACTTCTGGACACGAAGAAAACAGAAACAGGAGGGAAGGCGTTCCCGACGTCAGCGGCAAAAAGCCCTGCAATATGCCAACAAAAACCGCTTTTGGCGGAAAAAATAGATCTAATATCCCATTTGTTACAAGAAAAGAGAGGTACGATATGAAAAAGAAAATGAAACGGATAAGTGCTATGGCGCTGACTGGTGCCATGTGCTTCGGATTGTTTGGTTGTGGCGATAAAGAATCGTCGGATTCGGAGTATAAGACATTGGCGCAGGAGCTAGGATATGGCTATCTGTCGAAATACGATACCATTGATGACATGAACTTAGATTATGTAAACTCTGTATCTACGGCGCAGGGAAAGCTGTATCTTTGCGGAGATTACTATGATGAAGCTTCTGGAACAAATTCTACAAAACTCTATGAGCGAGATCTTGCCAGTGGCACCGTAAAAGAGATTGCCCTGCCGGAACTGGTCAATAATGAGACCACCAGCGAATATATTCAGCAGTTGTCTGTGTGTTCGGATGGCAGTGGCTATTGGATTATTACCAATCAGTACACATTTGTTTCTCAGATGATGCCAGAAGCGGTTCCGGCAGAGGAACCGGAGGAGACTGTAGAGGAAACACAAGAAGAAGCGACTCCGGCAGAGGAAGCACCAGCAGAAGGTACACCTGAGGAGGGAACAGAAGCAGGTGATGAACCGGTTGCAGAGGCAGAGGGCGTTTCCGGTCAGTATCAGATGCAGCTTTTAACAAATGAAGTTCCGGCAGAAGAAGCGCCTGCGGACGACACGGCTGAGGTTACGGCCCTGGAGGGGGAAACCGACGAAGAGACTGCTACAGAGGACGCTGCTGTGGAGGATGTTGCCGAAGATGGAGCAGGCGGCGGAGTGGCAATTTCTGAGGATGGAAGTGTAGAGTCAATTGATGAAGGCGCCTATCAAGAACCGGAACAAAAGTATTTTGCAAAAAAGTGCGATATGTCCGGGGCGCTGCTCCAAACAATTGATTTGACAGAGATTAGCGAGGAAATGGAGTATTTCTACTGCCAGGCAGCGGTACAGGATGCATCTGGAAATCTTTATTTGGCGTCTGACCAAAACATCCTTTGTTTTGGCTCGGATGGAAGCCGTAAAGAGAATATTATGAATGACTCCATATATATCCAATCAATGATTACAACAGGAGATGGAACGGTACTCGCCAGCGGCTTTAATAGTGAAGACGGGGCTATGCAGGTGTGCCGGGTGGAGAATGGCAGTCTCACGGTAATGGAACTTACAGATATGGAGAAATACGCAAACTGCTATCTGTATCCTGGAGTAGGAAATACCGCGCTTATGAGCGATGGTACGATGCTGTATTCTTTGGATGCAGCCACGGGACAGACCACGAAACTGCTTTCCTGGCTGGATTCGGATATCAACAGTAACAACATATCCAGCGTTGTCTCCAATAGCGATGATACGATTCTGGTGCTATTGCAAAATTACTCGTATAACAGTGCCGAGGTTCACTATGAGCTTGGAACACTAACTAAGACACCTGTTGATCAGATTCCGGAACGGACGATTTTGACATTAGGGGCAGAGTATCTTGATGATACGCTGCGAAATGCGGTCATTGATTTTAACCGGAAAAGCGATACCTATCGAGTGACGATGGTAGATTACAGTGTTTATAATACGGAAGAGAACTATTCCGCTGGAGCTGAACAGCTGGATAGAGATGTGATTTCAGGAAATTGTCCGGATATTTTGAGTCTCAGTTCTGGTAATGCAGAACGATACATCAGCAAGGGTGCGCTAACGGATATGACGTCACTGATGGAGAAGGACGGAGAGATTACCATGGATAGCCTGCTCAGCGGTCCGATGCAAGCTTACATGCAGGACGGTAAACTCTATGGTATGCCGTATTCGTTTGGCCTCAATACGCTTTATGCCAGCGCCAAACTTGTGGGTGATCGGGAAAGCTGGACAATAGCCGATATGAGTCAGATTATTGACGGATTGGATGAAGATACTAAAATTGTAAACTGGTATATTCAGACGGATTTTCTAACCAATCTGGTTTATCAGAATATGGATCAGTTTGTAGATTACAGTAAGGCGACTTGTAGTTTTGATAGCGACACGTTTAAGAGCCTAATGGAGGTGTCGGCCAAACTGCCAGAGAGTTATGAGGATAATGAGTTTGTTGTGGTAGATGGCTCCGGAGATGAAATGCAGCAGCTTCAGACCGGTGATACCCTGATGGCAATGGGGTATGGTGTATATGACAGCTATTCCATAAAAAATATGTATCGATTATACACCAGAGAAAATGGTATTGTTCGCATTGGATATCCCACAGATACCGGTAATGGAGCGATATTAGACATCAACGGTGGTTTGGCGATTGGAGTCAAGAGCAAAAATCAGGAAGGGGCATGGGAATTTATTAAAACAATGCTCTCTGATGAAGTCCAAGAAAATCAGTGGGGCTTACCTGTGACCAATGCGGCGTTTGACAAAGTGTTGGCTCAGGCGATGGAGCAGCAATACTATACGGACGAAAATGGCGAGAAAGTCTATATGGAATCCACAGGCTATATTGGAAATACTGAATATAAAATGGGAGATCTGACACAGGAGCAGGCAGATGCCTTCCGTGATTATGTAAATGGTGCAACAGTTTCTGGAAACTATGACACGAATATTATGGATATTGTCATCGAAGAGTCTGCAGCTTATTTTGCGGGAGACAAAACTGTGGATGAGGTGGCAAGTCTGATCCAGAACAAAGTAAGCATTTATTTGGGTGAGATTAGTTAAGAAAATGACGTGCTTGGAACATTTGTATTTATTTTTGGGGTTTTGCCTGCTCTTGACACCCATATTGTTGGTATACGGCGGTATTGTGTGCACCATTAAGGGATGTTTAACCTTTCGGCATCACGGACATAAATACGTCTTTTTGGGTATAATGATTTTGGCCTTGGGATTGATGTTGAGCTGGGTTTTACTGCATAACATAGATCTCAGTATTCCAAATGGTTTTCGGTTGTTTTAAGTACAAAATATTTCACAACGGGAGCATGCCATGATGGGCATGTTCCCGTTGTTGTTTTATAAATACAAGTGCAATGTCAGGAACGCTAAACACCTGGTAAATAATGAAATTTGGCGAAGACGGTTGAAAAAAAGAAATAAGGGTGATACAATGCGAATGATCTATGAAAAAATTTAATAAAATTATACAAAAAGGGGAATGAACATGAAACATAGAGCGCTGTCCATCTTACTAACCCTGTCCATGTTACTGGGAATGTGGATGCCAGGTGCTGTATATGCCATGGATGACGCAGATGTCTCCACGGAGTTTACAGAAGAATCTGTGGAAGAATCAAGCGAAGAATTAGATGAAAGTTTGACGAATGAAACAGAAGATAGTGATGTTTTTGAGGATAATTTGACGGAAGAAACAGATCAAGAGCCAACGCCAGAAGAAAATCTGGAGGATGCTGTTGAAAATACCGTGGAAGCAGAAACACTGACAGAAGGGGTACCGGAAGATATTGCAGCGGGCAATGATGATCCGTTGTATTGGAGAGAGAATAATCGAGGCAATATTGGAAATTCTGGTAATTCCGGTCTGCAAGCACCGCTGAAGGGGGCTTCCAATGATGATTTTTCGGATTTTAAACCTCGAGTGGTAAACGGAGAAACGATACGCAAAGGAATTGACGTTTCAGTTTGGCAGGGAACGATCGACTGGGAGAGCGTAGCGGCCAGCGGCGTAGAATTTGTAATTATTCGCGCTGCATTTCGAGGATATGCAGAAGCGGGAAATCTGGCCAGCGATAGCAGATTTGTTCAAAATGTCGAAGGCGCAAAAGCGGCGGGACTCAAAGTGGGGGCCTACATATTTTCACAGGCCATCACGGTAGAAGAGGGACGCGAAGAAGCGCAGTATCTTATGAATATGGTCCGCGGTTATGATATGGATTTGCCATTAGTATTGGACTATGAATATGCTGGCACCGGCACTGGCCGGCTTTATGATGCGAATCTCAGTAAGGAAGAGGCCACTGCGATTTGCAATGCCTTTCGCGATGAAGTAGAGAAATACGGATATGAGAGCATGGTGTATGCAAACAAATGGATGCTGAATGATCAGTTAAATGCTAATGAGCTGGGGCGGATTTGGCTTGCTGAGTGGGGGACCAGCGCAACCTATACTGGCGGGTATGAATTCTGGCAGTGTAGTGATTCTGGCGTTATACCCGGAATCAACGGCCTTGTTGATCTGGACTTTTGGTTTGAGCCGACCGGCACATCTAGTGATCTGCCCTTCCGGGATGTTCAGCTGGGCCAGTGGTTTTATGAGGATGTCAAAAAATCATATGAGGCTGGAATTGTGAATGGGATTACCAGCCAGGAATTTGGACCGGATGAAAAAGTCACACGCTGTCAAATGGTGACCATGCTTTATCGTATGGAAGGCAGTCCTGCAGTGAGTGGCGATGTAGGTTTTACAGATATTGCATCTGACCAATATTATCGGGATGCTGTCCTCTGGGGTGTGCAGACAGGGCTGATCCGGGGCTACTCTGACACACAGTTTGCACCTTATGATTTTATGGTTCGGGAAGACTTGGTGTTGCTGCTGTATCGAAAGGCCGGCAGTCCGACAACCAATGCAACCCTGGAAAACTTTGCGGATGAAGATCAGGTGTCTGTTTATGCCCGTGAAGCTGTAGCGTGGGCGGTGGAACAGGGACTGATTGAGGGATATACAGATCATACCATTCGTCCTCGCGGCACAACCACACGTGCGGAAGCCTGTACCCTATTGATGCGATATCAGCAGTTGGTGGCATAATAACATCCCCGGGAGTATCTCCCGGGGATAAATTTTATTTCTTCTTTTTGTGCCGTACACGAAAGACAATAACTAGGACAATCAGTGCGACTATGATGATTGCTAATAGAACATACATAACCGGAAATTCTGATTCAGCTTGTGCATTTTCCGGAGTAGCACTCTCCGGAGAAGTCGACGGTTCCGGGGAGGCGGTGGGCGCTGTGGCAGATTCTACAGTAGATTCCACGGCGGATTCTACAGAGGAATCTGTTTGATTGATATCGGATTCTTCTACCGAGGAGGATTCATCAGGGGCATCGGAGGGAACGGTCGCCATGGCGCCTTCCCATGCAGCCTCTTCGTAGACGGTGCCGTCGGGAGCAGTGGGGATATAGCTTAGATCCACGTAGGAATTTACATCGGTATTGAATGTGTATTCGCCGTCGGATACAGTGCCGATACCGGGAACATTGGTAAAGGCTGTCTTATCTTCGCTCGAATAGCTGCCGGTGACGGTGATAGAATATTGGCTGTCGCCTTCCACATATGCGGTGCCGTCGGAAGAAACGATGGAGACAATTTTTCCTTCTGTATCCTTAATTTCTGAGCCTCCGGTGTGAAAATCACGAACCAGGCTGTCCCCGGTGACGGTCCATATAGCACTGCTGTCCATATATACGTCGCATCCTCTGTCGCCATTGTCTTCTCGGCAGAGGATGGCGCCTTCTACGTTGGAGTTTTGTGTGAAGAAGCAACCCAAATAGCTCCAAGTGTCATAAATAATATTGCCGTCTATATCCTGATCGATGGTGTAGAGGACGCATTCAGAACCGTTGGCACCGGCAGTTCCCCAACCACGTTCGTTGGTATTACAGGCACACAGTAAAAAGGTTTCCATTGTGTCTGAATAAATCATCTCTACATCACAGAGGCTGATATAACAGTAGGTATTTGTGGTATAGAACATTTTTGCGTTGCCGTTTTCGCTTTCGTTATTGGCTTTTAATACACCGCCTACCATAGTACAGTAGCTGGTACCTTCGGTAGAGTCTCCGGACATGGATTGATAGACCATAACATTACAATTTTCATCGTCATCAGAGGCAGTATAATTGCCCTCTAGATAAGAATTATAGATGTGGGCCGGATTGCGGCCTTCAAAGCAAAGTGCCTGTGCATTTCCAGCCTGCATAGTGGCGTTTGCAACCGTGATGTCAGCGACACAGTAAATGGCTGGAGAGCCGGTACCCTTGGAACCATTTGCAATGTATGTGCCTCCATCCACCACCATTTTGCCGCTGCCGCGGTCTGAACGGATCGCCGCAGAAGATCCCCCCTCTGTTGTGACTGTACAGTCATTTGCATAGAGAGTTCCGCCACCGGCCACCATGATACCGCCGGAACCGCCCTCGCCTGTTGTGGTAATGGTGGCTTTGTCCAAAGTAATAGTTGAATGACCATAGGCAAAAACGCCGTTGGCGCCATTGGCAGAGGTTTCGATATTGCTATCAGAGATGGTCAATTCGGCCGGAGTAGTTTCGTCCTCCGAATAAGCCAAAATGCCGGAATTAACGCCATAGAAACTGGAGTCGTCTCCGGATGTATCCCCGGCAGTCTTGGTAACAGTAGAATCTGTCAGGGAAGCGGTTACACCAGGACCTATACGTAGAGCTACTTCACTCTCTCCGGTGGAATCCGGAAACGTTTCTCCGCTATAATCACCGGATTCCAATTCTGTTACTGCATCACCTGTATAAAAGGTCATGGAACCGCCGCCGGGGGGTGGAGGAGGAACGTCACCGCCAGCACCGCCTGGAGGAGCACCATCCATCGCAACAGCAGAAAGGGATAGCAGGAGAGCCAGCCCCAGTCCCAAGCTTAACGGTTGCAGAAAGTTTTTCTTTTTCATTGTTATCCTTCCTTTCAAATCGTTTCCCAATTTTATTTTACCCCTCATTGATGGGAAAGTCACCCAAATTTTTGAAGAAAACCACAAATAAAACGTCAGAGTGCATTTTGAAGAAGTTTAGATAGAAGAGAATGCTGAATTTGAGCTTTGACAGGTTGCATTTGGATGATGAAAGTGAAAATCTGTGGGACAGAGCTTGCGTTCGATAGAATAGAGAAACAATATAAACAATGATGTTATATAGTATAGTTTTTTACAAAGGGGAAGAAAAATTCAAAAGAATATGATATAATATAATCAAACGCGAGTGATTAGGCGCTCAGATAGGAGGCAAATATGGAATCTAAAGCAGAAAATGTTGTCCAAAATATAGGCGCCATTGCTGAAACCGTTTCCATTTTTTATAATAGCGTAGCCAAGCAGGTGCCGCGGGACGTGGCGATTATTTTGACACAGCATTTTATGGATATTACAATTGCCAGGAGAACCGTTACACCGGAACAGCTGGCAAAGGCGGCAGCCTTGGCAGAAGTGCGGCGGAAGGAATTAGAAAAAAAGAAACAACGGGAATCACGGGACAACGGAACTGAGGCGGGGAATTCTGAACCGCCACGCGAAACACATCCTCCAGAGAATATATGAACCGAAACGATGAGTTGTCTTCGACGAGCATGCATAAAATTGGTTACAGAAATCTTTCAATGATGCTTTGAAATTTACAAATTGTCCACAATTTCGTTAAAAAATGTCCATAAGTCTCAAGTATTATGAAACCATCAAACAAAACCTCCACAGTTTGTTTGATACCCTTCCTTTTTCTCCTCTTTTTTACTCCTTACATTTTCCTCAAATGAAAACACCTGCAAACGTTCCCCACGTTTGCAGGTGTTTTCGCGTATAAAATGATAGGATAAAGTTTAGATTGATTTATAACGGAAAAAATGAGATAATAAATTAACCTGCTGCAGGCAGAGGAAATTGAGATAAATAGGAGGTGACCAAAATGGCAAAACCATTGGTTGCCATTGTGGGCCGGCCTAATGTGGGAAAGTCCATGCTTTTTAATAAACTCACTGGTCGCCGTACCGCCATTGTAGAGGATACGCCGGGCGTTACCCGGGATCGTCTCTATGGTGACTGCGACTGGAATGGAAGAGATTTTGAATTGGTGGATACCGGTGGTATTGAACCAAAAACTGACAGTGAAATGCTGCGATTTATGCGTCGACAAGCAGAAATTGCCATTGAGACGGCAGATGTTTTGGTGATGGTCTGCGATATTAAGACGGGGCCTACCGCAGCTGATAGTGAGATTGCAACCATGCTCCAGCGCAGCAAGAAGCCTGTGATCTTAGCGGTGAATAAATGTGACAGTACCGGTCCTGTGAACCCGGATATCTATGAGTTTTACTCTCTGGGGCTGGGGGATCCGATTCCTGTAAGCGCATTTCACGGTCATGGAACTGGCGATCTCTTGGATTTGTGTGTAGAAAATTTTCCACCGCCGTCAGATGAGACAGAGGACGAAGATGTCATCCGGGTGGCGATTGTGGGTAAACCGAATGTTGGAAAATCCAGTCTGCTCAACTGCATCCTAGGAGAAGAACGGGTAATCGTCTCCGATGTGGCTGGGACCACCAGAGATGCCATTGACAGTTATTTTGAAAATGAGCAGGGAAAATACATTTTTATAGATACTGCCGGCATGCGAAAAAAATCTAAAGTAGACGATTCCGTAGAGCGCTTTTCCAATATGCGGACGGTGAATGCGATTTCCCGTGCAGATGTGTGTCTGATCATGATTGATGCAAATGAGGGCATTACTGAGCAGGATACCAAGATTGCAGGACTGGTTCATGAGGCCGGGAAAGCTGCGGTTATCGTAGTGAACAAATGGGATGCTGTAACAAAAGACAGTAAGACAATGGACAACTTTACCAGATCTGTCCGTGAGGGACTCAGCTACATGACGTATGCACCCGTTGTCTATATCTCTGCATTGACAGGCCTTCGTGTGGATCGGATTTTTGAAACCATCAATGCGGTAGCCAATCAAAATGCGTTGCGGATTTCTACAGGTACGCTCAACAGTATTTTGGCCGATGCAACCGCTCGAGTACAGCCGCCTACAGATAAAGGCCGTCGGTTAAAGGTATATTATATTACACAGTCCGGGGTCAAGCCTCCCACATTTGTTCTGTTTTGTAACAGCGCAAAATTGTTTCACTTTTCTTATCAGCGGTATTTAGAGAATCAACTCCGGGCAGTATTTGGATTTGAAGGGACACCGATCAAGTTTATCATCCGCCAAAAGGGAGAGGACGGTGATAAGCTGTGAACTATCTGCTGCTGATTTTGGGGATCCTGCTGCTAACAGTGATCCCGTACATTTTAGGGTGTTCCAACGGAGCAATTTTGGTATCCAAATATATTCTGAGGGATGATATTCGGACCCATGGCAGCGGAAACGCCGGGCTCACCAATTTCAACCGGGTGTTTGGTGGAAAGTTGACACTGTTGGTCATTGCGGCAGATGTGCTGAAAGCAGTGTTTGCAGTCCTTCTGGGAGTACTGGGCGCCCATTGTATGTTGCGGGCCGGAATAGACGGCATTTCGGATTTGCGAGCCAAGTATATTGCCGGGCTGTTCTGCGAGCTGGGACATATGTTCCCGATTATGTTTGGGTTTAAGGGCGGCAAAGGCATCATGTCTGGCGGCATTATTGCCATTATGATTGATTGGCGTGTGGCTGTGGTTGTTTGGGGTTCATTTCTGTTGTTGACGGCCATCACAAAATATGTCTCTATTGGCTCCATATCCACGGGAATTTTATTCCCGATCATGGCGTGGGTGCTGTTTCGAGATCCGGTTTGTCTGGTGTTAGCGATTTTGGTAGGGGCCCTGATTGTATTCCAGCATCGTGGTAATATCAGCCGTTTGATCCAAGGCAATGAAAATAAATTCTCACTTCATAAAAAGGCAAAATAGGAGGGATTTTCATGCGTATTACGGTAGTCGGCAGCGGAGGTTGGGGAACTGCGTTGGCAGTTTTGCTATATCATAATGGACACCATGTTACTGTTTGGTCTTATAGCCAGCAGGAGGTGGACTATATTCAAAAAAATCACGAAAACGCATTGCTGAAAGGGGTTAAGATTCCGAAAGAAATAGCGCTCACTACGGATATCTCTACAGTTGCCGGCAGTGAGCTTGTAGTGTCTGCGGTACCATCTTTTGCAGTTCGCCAGACTGCGGAAAAACTGAGACCCTATCTGGGAGAGCAGACCATATTGGTATCTGTGACGAAAGGAATTGAACGTGGTACAGCCAAGCGGATGAGTGAGATTCTCAAAGAGGTCACAGGCCATACGGTGGCAGTGTTGTCCGGTCCTACACATGCTGAAGAAGTTGGGCGAGGGATACCGACAGGATGTGTGGTTGCCTGTCCGGACAAGAAAATTGTGGAAACGGTACAGGATGTGTTTATGAATCCGGTTTTTCGGGTTTATGCCAGCTCAGATATTGTAGGCGTAGAATTGGGCGCGGCACTCAAAAATATATATGCGTTGGTAGCAGGGGTGTTGGAAGGCGCCGGATGCGGAGACAATACCAAAGCACTGATGATGACCCGTGGATTGACAGAATCCGCACGATTGGGGGTTGCGTTGGGAGCACAGCGGGAAACATTTGCAGGGCTGTCTGGTGTGGGAGACTTGATCGTGACGTGTTGCTCTATGCATTCCAGAAATCATCGCTGTGGGATCCTGATCGGACAGGGAAAATCGGCAAAGGAAGCAATGGACGAGGTAGGCGCTGTGGTGGAAGGGTACTATGCGGCAGCGTCGGCCCATGATCTGGCTGAGAAAACGGGTGTTGAGATGCCGATTGCGGAAGCCGCCTATGAAGCGCTTTATGAGAATTTGAGTGTAGAAGAGGCAATCAAAATGCTCATGGGACGGAGTCGTCGCCATGAGATTGAAGAAAACTGGCTTCAATAGAATAAAAAGAGGAAGGGTTTCCCTTCCTCTTTTCTTAGTTTAGGGACGGTTTACCTTGTCCCCGGCACCATCAGCGATATCCTTTGCAACATCGCCCACAGCATCGCCCATGTCCTCAGCAGCGCTGCCTACATCCTCTCCAGCTCGTTTGAGGTCATCGCCTACAGAACCGGTATCTTCTTCATTGGAAGATTTGGTGTTGTTGGAAGTACCGCCTCCGCCATTGGTTGTGTTGCCGTCTGTTTCCTTTGCGGAACTGGTATCGTCTGCCGAACCGTCTGTGTCGTCAATCACGCCGTCCTGATCTGTGACAGACCCGGGTTCTGCGGAAGGACTCACTGTTGTAGTAGCAGTGGCGGAAGGCGATGTGGATGCCGAAGGGCTGGCAGTGGTATTATCGGTGGTGCCACAGGCGCTGAGTGTCAACATCAGTGCCAAAATAAGGCCCATAAGACCAACAAATCTCTGCTTCATTTTTCGTTCCTCCTGCGTTTTGGTTCAGAACTAGTTTATCCAGCAAGTCAGAAAATACGCAAAATGAAAAATGAAAGATATGGAAATAAAAAACTGCAAAAGGGAGAGGATTGTCCTCTCCCTTATTGCAGATCCAATTTGTCAATCAGCCTTAACGGTAATGACTTCGCGTCCCTTGTAGAATCCGCAAGCCTTGCAGGCTCTGTGAGGAAGCGTGTACTCTCCGCATTTGGGGCACTTGGCAAGACCCGGCATCTCTAGCTTCCATACATTGCTGCGGCGCTTATCGCGTCTTGCCTTGGATACTTTACACTTTGGTACGGCCATGTGGTGACACCTCCTTGGTCGAAATTGCCTTTAGGCACTACTCCTTATCCTTTAAAAGCTGTCCTAAAACAGCCAAACGGGGATCTGGTTCGGGCTTGCAATTACAGGTCCCTTCATTGAGATTTTTGCCGCAGGTGGCACAGAGACCCTTGCAGTCAGGACTGCACAGAAATTTGGAATCCATATTTAAGACAAAGGCTGTCGTAATAATTTCATCTAGATTAACTGTATCGCCCTGAAGCAGGAATGTTTGGTCATCCTCGTTTTCTTCGTGTATCAGCTCCTGGACTAATAGAGCATTTACATCCAGATGAAACAGACGATCAAATTCAGTAGCGCAGCGATCACAGATACAATGAAGTGTGGTATCAACTGCGGCATTGAGAATTAAAACGCCGGCCTCATTGCGAACGGTTCCCTCAATACGGACGGGATTAGATGCGGGGTAATTACCGCCGAATTCCATCTGTGAGAAGTCCATTTCAGTTGAAAAGGGCAGCACACTGCCGGGCTGGGCGATGATTTTCCCGAGATCCAGTAGCATAACCTGTCCTCCTTTTTAGTCTGACCAAAATATTATACTGATTTCCGCTTGGGTTGTCAAGGGATAATCCGAATAATCTGAAGCAGTCTTGTAGGAGTACAATAAAAACCGCAAGCCATGGAGAGATAGGCTTGCGGTTTCTTTTTACAGGCATTATAATAATGTTTAATACCGTAAAGAGTAGGAGCAAATTTACCATGAGAATCTGTATCAAAATAGGTACTTCCACGTTGGCACACCCTTCCGGTCATTTGAATATCCGGCAGGTGGAGGAAGTTTGCAAGGTGCTCAGCGACTTGAAAAATGCTGGGAATGAGATTGTTTTAGTGTCCTCAGGAGCCATTGGCATGGGGGTTGGAAAACTGGGTCTCAATGCCCGACCCGGAGACATGCCGACAAAACAGGCCGCCGCGGCTGTAGGTCAGTGTGAACTTATGTATGTCTATGATAAGTTGTTTTCCCAATATAATCACACAGTAGCGCAGATATTATTGACCGGGGCGGATCTGGAACAGGAAGAGAGACGGAAAAACTTCTGCAACACATTATTTCGCCTGCTGGAGCTAGGGGCGTTGCCAATTGTCAACGAAAATGATACGGTTGTCACGGATGAGATCGGCATAGGGGACAACGATACCCTGGCGGCCATTGTGGCAGTCCATGCAAAGGCGGAGCTGCTGGTGCTCCTTTCTGACATTGACGGACTCTATACGGCGGATCCCCACCGGCATACAGGAGCAAAACTCATCAGCAGCGTTCCTGAATTGACGCCTGAGATCTGGAAGCTGGCAGAGGGAAAAGGCTCGGAGCTGGCCACCGGAGGAATGACTACGAAACTGGGGGCGGCGAACATTGTGACTTCCCATGGGTGCGATATGATTATTACAAATGGAAAAAAACCATCGGTGCTCTATGATATTGTGGAAGGTATTCCGGTAGGCACCCGGTTTCTTGGAAAGGAGCAGACAAAATGACAACCTTTGAATTGCTGAGAACTGCGAAAGCTGCCGTTCCAGTTCTGGCGCAGGCAGACGAAGCGCAGAAAAATCGAGCACTTCTGGCCATGGCAGATGCACTGGTATCCCATCAGGAAGAAATTTTGACGGCGAATAGGCGGGACTTGGATGCAGCGCGGGGGCATATATCTGAGGTCATGCTGGATCGTCTGGCCTTGAGCGAGGGAAGAATTGCAGATATGGCTGAGGGAATCCGCCAAGTGGCGAAACTTCCGGATCCTGTAGGGAAAAAACTTCGGCATATAGAACGGCCCAACGGACTGGTGATTGACAAGGTTTCCGTCCCCATGGGTGTCGTGGCAATCATTTATGAGAGCCGTCCGAATGTTACTTCCGATGCGGCGGCACTGGCCTTGAAGAGCGGAAACGTCTGCGTGCTCCGGGGAGGGAAAGAGGCGTTTGCCTCCGCCAGCGCCATTGTGAAAGCCATGAAACTGGGACTGGAATCTGTAGGGCTGCCGGAACAACTGATCAATTTGGTGGAAGACACCACGCGGCAGAGCTCTGTCGAGCTGATGGAAGCGGTAGGCTATGTGGATCTGCTCATTCCCCGGGGGGGAGCGGGATTGATCCGGGCCGTTACGGAGAATGCAAAAGTGCCCTGTATTCAGACTGGTACCGGAATCTGCCACGTTTATGTGGATCGGGCTGCAGATCTGGAGATGGCTGTCAATATTGTGGAAAACGCTAAAACCAGCCGGCCTTCTGTCTGCAATGCTGAAGAAGTATGCTTGGTTCACCGGGATATTGCGGGAGAGTTTCTGCCAATGCTGAAAGCGCGGCTGTGTGACAAACGCCGGGATGTGGGACAAACACCGGTGGAGCTGCGTGCTGATTCAGCCGCCAATGCAATTTTAAATGCGGTTCCGGCAGGTGAGAGGGACTTCGACACAGAATTTTTAGATTACATTTTGGCCGTAAAACTGGTTGACAGTGTGGAGGAAGCGATCGGACACATTGCCGAGCACTCGACAGGCCACTCAGACTGCATTATTACAGAAGATCAGGCGGCGGCAGCGCTGTTTGTAGCCTGTGTGGATAGCGCGGCTGTGTATGTCAACGCGTCTACGCGGTTTACGGACGGCGGCGAGTTTGGCCTGGGATGTGAGATGGGTATTTCCACACAGAAGCTTCACGCCCGGGGACCAATGGGGCTGGAGGAACTGTGCACTTATAAATATGTGATTCATGGAACCGGCCAAATCCGGTGAAAGGCCTGCCCCAAAGATGTGTCTTTGGGGCAGTTTTTTGTATTTTGAGGATATTTTACAAGCAAGTTTGTAAAACGCGTGGTATAATGATCTCCATAAAATTTTGCGGCGCTGGGGGAAGCGTGATGGAACCTAAAGTATCGATGTATTTCGATCCGGGGCTACAAATGGAGATTTATACATTCCAAGGCTTGATGCAGCCATTTCCGTGCCACTTTCATGATTACTATGTGATAGGTGCAATAGAATCTGGGAACCGAACGCTCACATGTTGTGGAACCGTGTGCGAGGTTGGCCCTGGGAATATATTGCTCTTTGGGCCGGGAGAGAGCCACAGTTGTACCCGGAGCAGCGGAACAATGAACTACCGCAGTCTCAATATTCCCCGGCATGTTATGGTACGTGCAGCGGAAATCGTGGGATATACACGACCGCAGTTTACCGCGCCGGTGGTTCGCGATCAGGTGGCGTGGCATAGACTGATGGACTTGTTTGAAGAAATTGATATTCATGCGGATGTGGCGGAAAAAGATGAGCAGTTTCTGCTGCTGCTGGATCGGCTGCTGGTGCAGGATGATGACAAGCCTTCCAAGGAGTCCGAAATAGGACGTGAAGAGGTACAACGGGCAGTGACATTTATGCGGCAGAATTATCGCGAGAAGCTCACTTTGGGTGAAATATGTTGTTACGCTGGAGCCAGTAAATCCACATTACTCCGAGCCTTCTTTCGAGAGACGGGAATGACGCCTTATCGATATCTGGAGGCAATCCGGGTAGGTGCGGCAAAAGAGCTTTTGGAGCTTGGAAAATCCCCGGCTGAGGCTGCACAGGAGACAGGGTTCGTGGATCAAAGTCATTTTACCGGTTATTTTCACCGCTTTTTGGGGGTAACGCCGGGAAAATACCGAATGTTGTTTCAGAAAAATGCGACGCTTTTTTCAGGAGGGACCGACAATGAACCATAATGCTGCTGGGCATCTTGCTGCGACGGTTACAACTCTAATTTGGGGAACGACCTTTATTTCAACAAAAGTACTGCTCCAGCACTTTGAACCAGTGGAAATATTGATTTTACGATTTGTGCTGGGCTTTTTGGCGCTGTTGTTGGCGTATCCGCGGCGACTCAAGGGAACGACGCCGCAGCAAGAGGTGAGCTTCTGTTTGGCAGGACTTTGCGGCATTTGCCTATATTATTTGCTGGAGAATATCGCCTTAACCCATACTATGGCATCCAATGTTGGGGTTATTATTTCAGTAGCACCGTTCTTTACAGCGCTATTGACCTTCTTCCTTTCGAAAGGCAAAGAGCGGCCCGGGGCAATTTTTTTCCTGGGGTTTGTCTTGTCTATGGTGGGATTGGGACTAATCCATTTTGGCGGAACGGAGCTGGAATGGAACCTTACAGGAGATTTGCTGGCTCTGCTGGCTGCTGTGGTTTGGGCCGTATATTCCGTGCTTACGAAAAGAATCGGCGAGTATGGTTATCCCGTGGTGCTTACGACTCGGCGGATCTTTTTCTATGGTATCCTGTTTATGCTGCCGGCGATCGGAATTTTGGGGTTTGATCCCAATTGGAATGTGCTGCGCTATCCCGAAGTGATAGGAAATTTATTGTTTTTAGGGCTTGGCGCCTCAGCGTTATGCTTTGTGACATGGAACTTTGCAGTGAAGCTTTTAGGAGCTGTACGGACCAGCACATACATCTATTTGGTGCCGGTTGTGACGGTCATATTTTCGGTTTGGATCCTAAAGGAGCCGGTTACACCGTTGAGCATATTGGGGATGACTTTGACGTTGTTTGGACTTATCTTATCCGAATGGAGAGGGAAGAAACGCATGCATGCATAATTAAGATTGTATATTGGCTAGATACCGTAAAAAAAGCCGAATTCCATTTTAGATATGGAATTCGGCTTTTTTTATATGCGAGGGGGTTAACTTTGTATGAAGCACGTCGGATACGGTA